>JASLLZ010000074.1 GCA_030746775.1 Rhodospirillales bacterium
CACGAAACTTCCTCTCTGCTGTCCTCATCGCCGCAATCGTCATATGGTGGATTAATTGAGTCTGGAGCCTAGTGTCGTGGGATATCTTTTCGAGCGCCTCAATGGCTGCTGTTGCCGCCGGTCCAATTTTGGATAGTGATCGAATGACTTCTCTACGGAGGGATAGGTTTTCATTTTCCAGTGCCGAAATAAGAGCGGGTACGGCGGCCTTGGCTTGGCGTCCGAACCAGCCAATTTTTTTCACAGTTTCTTGGTGGTTGGAATCGGTCTCGGCGATTAAATTTTCAATGAGCGTGTCGAGCGTAATTTCCTGGGGCAACGCCCCCAAATCGACCCCGTCGTACATACGTTTGACAACACGGTGGTCGGCCGCGCTCCATTTATAAGGCAGGCTGTTGGAAATCAAATCCGATTGGGCCATTTTGTCAGTAGCGTACTTACCTAGCACTTCCCGCGCCTCCCGCCGCATGCCAAGGTGGGCATAAGTTGCCGCCAAGGGCGCTATAAGCTGTTGAGAAGACTTGTTTTCTCGCCAAGCACGGGTGAGAACGTCCGCCGCTCTTTCAAGTTCATCCATGGCAAAATACGCCATTCCGAGGGCCGAGGCGTAGTAATTTGCGTGCCGGGGATCGAGCCGGATGGCCCGTTGGACGGAAAGAATGCCATCTTCCGGCCGGCCAGCGGTAATCAGCGCCCATGCCATGGCCAGATGCCCTTCCGCTTCATTCGGATCAAGAGCAACGGCACGGGCGGCGGAAATTTGTCCTTCATGCTGCCTGTTCATATAAAGACTAAACTGCGACGCCGCGACGTTGGAGAGTGGGACCGTATTGATATCCGTTTTTGATAGATGATATTGCGCCATTTTCTCGGAACTTCCGCCACTGATCCCCAATTCCTCCGCCCAACCCCAACCGCAACCCTTAATGTAAGCCATGGAGGAAGCGGCATGGGCGCGTTCGTAGTTGGGATCAAGTTCGAGGGCCTGCTTGAAATATTTCACGGCGATGGCATTCTTCTCCGGTGTGGTTTGGCGGTAAAGTTCCCAACCTTTTTGAAAGGCATCGCGTGCGGCAATATTTGTTGTATCAAATCCTCGGAGCTGATCTCTTTCGCTGTTGGTCAGATTTAGTGCCAAAGCGGAAACAATATTAGCCGTCACCTTATCTTGCAATTCAAAGACATTTGCCAGCACGCCGTCGTACCGGTCCGCCCACAAATGCCCGCCGGTGGTGGCATCAATTAGTTGAGCGTTAATCCGAACTTGATCGCCCATCAACCGGACCGAGCCTTCAAGCACATAGCGGACGCCCAATTCCTCCGCAATTTTGGAAATTTTGACAACTTTGCCTTTATAAAAAAAAGCGGAATTTCTCGATATGACAAACAGGCTGGCGATTTTTGAAAGGTCGGTAATGATGTCCTCTGCTATGCCATCACCGAAATACGTATGGGCTTGATCCCCTGACATATTCGCAAAGGATAGAACGGCAATAGAGGGCTTTTTGGGTAATTGGAACGCCATCTCGCCGATCGATGTGTGTTCGGCCCGTTGATTCCAGAACTGCCACGACAAAGCGCCCCCGACCAAGATTAGCGAAGCGAATGCCGCGGCCACAGCCTTCGTCCGTGACGATTGAAAACGCCAAGCCGCCGTACCCCGCGTATTCGCGCCTGCATCGTCACCAAGTATAATTTGATAAACTCGGATGGGCCGCGCGATGTGCTTAACCGTTTGCTCCCCCAAATCGTGGACCGCGAAATCGATTCTGTTGCGGACTTGACTGTACACATCGCCGGAAATAGAAATCCCGGCGGGTTCAGCCAGGGCCTCGATTCGGGCCGCTATATTGACCCCTTCGCCGTGGACATCACTTCCGTCATCAGTGATGTCGCCCACATTTATCCCCATGCGAAACTTTAAATGGCTGGAAGCCAGTTTTCCCTGCATCGCGATGGCGCAGGTGACCGCGTCCTGAACAGAGGAAAATTCCACCAGAAAGCCGTCTCCCGTGAATTTGATGATTTGCCCTGATTTTTCGGCAACCAGGGGCTTGATCACGTCATCCCGTGCAGCTTTCCATGCCTCTACCGTACCGTCGGTGTCCTGTTCGACCAGCCGGGTATAGCCCGCCACGTCTGCGGCAAGAATAGCGGCAAGTCTACGTTTAACTTCGCGGTCCCCCATGATCCTTCCCAACGGCGGTTTGGCGCGCAGCAATTCTAGATCATGATGGAGGGATGGCAATTTCTCAAACGAATACGGCCTTTGTCCGAATTGCATGTGCGCCGTGGTAAGGCGGCGCCTTCCTGTGAGTGCAAGCCCTGCCCGGCTATCTTTCCAGCCGGCGGCAACCAGAGCAGTCATGGCGGTGACGAAATCGCTGAAGCTTTCGAGTAGCCAGAGTGATGGAAAATAAATGCGACGACCTTCCGAGTTGGCTCAAACCCTGACCCTTCCCTGAAGGTTGTCGAAGAGCGCCTTGGGGATGGAGAGGGGACCGTCGCCGGTCTTTTCGAGACTGGCCAGGCGCTTGTCGCCGGGCAGTTGCACCCCTGGCTCATCGAGGATCAGCGAGCACAGGCCGTCGGCGCGATCGGTAAAGTCCGCGCCGCCCAGGGGCCCGGGGTCGATGGCGAGGAAGAACTGGCCGGTCCCGGGCGTGCCGCCATCGTCGCCGACGAAGGAATCGGCCTGGTGGCTGTAACGCGCGCCGGCCATGGCGCCGGCCATGAGATCGACCATCAACGCGATGCCATAGCCCTTGTAGTCGCCATAGGGCAGCACCGTGCCGGCCATGGCGGCGGCGGCGTCGGTGGTCGGCTTGCCCTCGACGTCCAACGCCCAGCCCAGCGGAATCTCGCGGCCCTCCTGCTGGGCCAGGCGAATTTCACTGCGCGCTACCTTGCTCGACGACTGATCGACGACCAGGGGCGCGCCGTCGGCGCGCGGGCAGGCGAAGGCAAGGGGATTGGTGCCGAAGACCGCCTTGGTGCCGCCCCAGGGTGCTATGGACTTGGGCGAGTTGACGAAGCCGAGCGCCACCAGCCCCGCCTCGGCGATGCGGCGCACGTGGTGCCCGACGACCAGGCAATTGTATGAATTCTTCACCGCCAAGGCGGCGACGCCGGTTTCCCGGGCCAGGGGAATGAGACGCTCGATGCCCTTGACGATGGCGGGATGGGCGAAGCCGGAGCGCGCGTCGACCGAAAGGCTGGCCGGCGCCGCCTGGGTTACCTGGGGCTCCGCCTTGCCGTCCACCTTGCCGCCCTCCAGATGGTCGGCAAAGGTGGTAAGCCAGGTCAGGCCGTGGGAATGGATGCCTTCGGCCTGGGCGGTGACGACGGCGTCGGCGACGGGCCTTGCGTTGGCCTCGGTCGCGCCGGCGGCGCTCAGCACGCGGACCGCAAGATCGTGGGCGGCGGCAAGGCTTAACTCGACCGTCATCGGGGAATCCCTTCCTTGTTGTCATGGCACGGCCCGACCCCGTCGAAACAACATTAATCCGTCACGGGACCGAGGGCAATCGGACGCCCGGCGCCACCCGGGGCATCGGCGACAAACGGGTTCACAAATAATTCGACACGCGCTAGGCTTAGCGCGATCAAGGATAACGTTACAACGTTCTAGGGAGGCACGAGAAATGAAACGCTTTATTGCAACTCTGGCGGTGGCCGCGTTTGCCGCCACCTTCGTCATGGCGTCGGCCCAGGCCAAAATGAAGTTGAAGATGGGACATCTGCAACCGGCGGTCTCGGAGCAGGGGCCAGCGATCTCTCACATGGCCAAGCGGATCGGCGAGCTGACCAACGGCGAGATCGAGGTTCAGGTCTTCCATGCCGCCGAGCTCGGCAAGTCGGTCCCCGTGCAGTTCGAGAACCTGGTTTCGGGGGCGCAGGACTTCTTCATCGAGACCATGGACTACTTCAAGCAATGGGACGAACGTTTCGGCGTCGTCAACACGCCGTTCGTGTTCCGCGACCGCGATCACTTCCGTGCGTTCCTGGCCAGCGACATATTCGCCGACATCGTCAAGAACATCGAGAAGCAGGGCGTCGTGTTCATCGGCTCGCCCAACTACAACTGGATGCGCGCTTCCTATCGCGGCATTTTGTCGAAGAAGCCCATCTTCAAGCCTGCCGACCTAAAGGGCTACAAGATGCGCATGTTCCAGGCCGAGATGCCGATCAAGGCGTGGGGCTCGTTCGGCAACAGCATCCAGGTCATTCCCTGGGCCGACGTTTACACCTCGCTCGCCACCGGGGTGGTCGATTCCCTGACCACGCCGCTCCTCAACGCCTATGAGATGAAGTTCGTCGAGCACGCGAAGTACTTCACGGAATTGCGTGAGTACTACCAGATCTTCGCGCCGATGATCTCCAAGCGCACCTGGGACAAGCTCAACGCCCAACAGCGCAAGGCCGTCGAGCAGGCGGCGTTCGAAGGTGGCGAGATTTATACGGCGACGTCGATCAAGCAGAGCGTCTCCAAGCAGGTCAAGGCCCAGAACGAGTACGGTGTGAGCGTTATCCTCCCGCCGCTTGGACCGTGGCAGAAGCACATGGCCAAGGTTCACGCTGAGTTCGAAGCCAATGGCGACCTGCCCAAGGGTCTCATCGCGAAGATTCAAGCGCTTAAATGAGTGACACCGGCCCTCCTTTGGGGGCCGGCCGACAGACCGAGGGCCTGGCGCGCGTTCGCCGGGCCCTCGGGTTCGTCGGCACGGTCGAGTTGTGGCTGGCCCTCGTCTGCTTCACCGCGGTCGTCTGCCTCACGATCTTTCTGGTGACCCTGCGCTATGGCTTCGATGGGGCGATCTGGTGGGCCCAGGAGGTCTCCCAGATGATGATCATGGTGGCTTATTTCCTGGGCATCAGCTACGTCTTCAAGACGCGCCAATACATCGTCGTCTCTTTCCTGTTCGATCGTTTTCCAAATCGCGTCCAGCTCCCTCTCTACCTTCTGACGCAGGCGCTGGTCATCGGGTTTTGCTGCATCATCGTGTTCAATTTGATCGCCATCGCCGAGAGCCAGCTCTCCATGCGCACGGTCATCCTCCACATCCCCCGCTTCTACGGGACCGTGCCGCTGTTACTCGCTTCGGTCTCGATGATCGCGACGTCGGTCTACTACGCCGTCGCCGTTTGGAAAGCGGCGGCCGGCCATCCCGAGAGAGGCCTTCATGACCTTGAGGCGCCGCTTCTGATCAGCCAACCGGTCGGCGAGATAGAGCTATGATTACCGGAACGCTCCTCGCCGTACTCGTCGTCCTCATGGCGTTGCGCTTTCCGGTCAGCATCGCCATCGGCATCGCCGCCGTCGTCGCCTTGTTGATGGCGGACCTGCCGCTTGACGTCCTGCCCCGCATGATGGTTGACAGCGTCGACAGTTATGCCCTGCTCGCCGTTCCCTTCTTCGTCCTGGCCGGGAACCTGATGAACGCCACCGGCATCACCGAACGCATCTTCGACTTCGCCCGGGCACTCTTCGGCGTCATGCGCGGCGGCCTGGCCCAGGTCAACGTGGCGGCCAGCATGATCTTCGCCGGAATGTCGGGCGCGGCGCTGGCCGATCTGGGCGGACTCGGCGCGGTGGAAATGCGGGCCATGCGCCAGAACGACTATCCCGCCGACTTCTCCGCCGCCGTGACCCTGGCGTCTTGCACCATCGGACCGATTATTCCGCCGAGCATCGTCTTGGTCGTCTTCGGCCTCGCCACCGACACGTCGGTGGGGCGTCTGTTCCTGGGCGGCATCGTTCCTGGGGTCATCATCGGCCTTGTCACCATGGCCTTCATTTCCTTTTACGTCCGCTACAATCGGACCTCCTGGGGCCAGGCGGAACCGTTTCGCTTCACCGAGTTCTGGCGCACCTTCCGCCGCGGCGCCTTGGCGCTGGTCTCCCCGGTGATCATCATCGGCGCCATTATCGGCGGCATCTCGACACCGTCCGAGGTCGGCGCCATCGCCGCCGCCTATGCCCTGGTCGTCGGTATCGTCTACCGCGAACTGACCTGGGAGCGGCTGCGCGTCTGCCTCATCGAATCGGTGACCATGACGGCGGTCATCATGTATTTGGTCGCCGTCTCCTCGGTCATGGGATGGGTCATCACCACCGAGCGGGTGGCCCACGACGCCGCCCAATTGATCGCGACACACATTCAGAACCCGCTTCTCGGTCTGTTGATGATCAACGTCTTCCTGCTGTTCGTCGGCATGTTTCTGGAGACCCTGCCGGCGCTCCTGATCATGTCTTCGATCCTGCTGCCGGTGGTCAAGGTACTGGGTGTCGACACGGTACACTTCGGCATCATCATGTGCTTCAATCTGATCATCGGCATCATCACGCCGCCCATGGGCATCGGGCTGTTCGTCGCCGCCCGGGTGGCGCGGATCTCGCCCGAACAGGTGCTGCGCTCCGTCCTGCCGTTCATGGTGCCGCTGCTGGTCGGGCTGTTGGTGATCACGGCCTTCCCGCAGCTCACCTTGTGGCTGCCCAACCTGGTATTCGGGAAGATACCCGGCTGATTACGATACCGCGTAGCGCTTCATGGCGGCGCGGTCCAACTCGACGCCGAGCCCCGGTGCGTCTGGCGGGCGCACGCCTCCGTTGGTGACCAGCCAGGTATCGCCGAGGATCAGGTCGTCCTCGACCCAGTCGATGAGCGCCTGGCTGGGGCGGTTCAGTTCGGGCCGCGCCATGCCCAGATGGCACATGACGGCCCAGGCGATGCCCAGTTCCCACCGCGCGCGCAGCCAGAAGCGCTTGTTGAGCGCCCGCACCCCGATGGCGAGTTCGATCACTTCGCCGATGCCGCCCATCAGTTGGGGGTCGCTGACCACCGAATCGATGCCCCGGTAGCGGCCCAGCGCGTCGAGGTCCACGCAGTGGGTGGAAACGGGAACGCCGAACTCGGCGCGCAGCCGTTCGATGGCTCCGAGTCCGGCCACCGGCTCCTCGATATTGGCCAGGCGCTGATCGGCGACGCCGGCGAGAAAGCGGCGCGCCTGCTCCACGCTGAATCCCATGTTGGCGTCGACCGATATATCGACGTCGGGGCCGAGGGCCTCGCGCACCGCCCTGACCACGCCGATCTCGCAGGCCGGCGAGTGGAGCCCGACCTTGAATTCGAACATCGAGGCGCCCGTCTTGTTGACCGAGGAGGCGGCGATGTCGGCCATGACGCGGGCGATCTCGGCGTCCGAACGGCCCTCGTCGGGATCGACGGCATAGGCATAGGCGACGAAGGGGGCGCGTTCGCGCACAGCCCCGCCCAAAAGCCGGTAAAGGGGCACCCCCGCCTCCTTGCCGGCGATGTCCCACAGCGCTTCTTCAATGGCGGCGAAGGCGCTGCGTTCGGGAAGGTATTCGGGATAGCCGTAGTCGAAGGGCGCCTTGGCAAGGCAGGCATCGCGAACGGCGCGCCGGTCGTCGGCGGGCAGGCCGACGATGGCATCGGCGAAACACTGGTTGATGATGCGTGCCCCCCAGTCGCCCCGCGCCTCCCCCAAACCGACGACGCCGGACGCGGTCTCGACCTCGACGATGGTGCTCTTGACGTGGGTCAGTTTCAGCTTGGAGAAGGCGGCGATGCGCGTCACCGGCACGTGGACCGGCGTCGCCCGAACGGATTTGATCTTCATGTCTGACACGTCCCCAGGTTCGGCTTCAGGGTCCCTTTCGCATGGCGGCGCGCAGCGCCTCGGTGGCGGCCGCATCGATGGCGGGCGCCGCGCCCGAAGCGTCGATCACCACTCCGTACTCGCGGCGCGCGTGATCCGGCGTCACCTTTTCCTCGATGACGTCGCCCAGGACCTGTTCGGGGTCGCGCTCCAGGGGATCGCCGAAGCCGCCGCCGCCCGACATGACGTGGCGGAACACGTCGCCTTTGTTGAGCTTCTCCACCTGAAGCATGAGGACCGGCAACACCCGGTCCTCGCTGCCCGGGTTGACCAGGTTGATCGACGGCGAGCCCTCCTTGCCGCCGTAGAGGCCGTGGGGCGGGTACTTGCGCTTGTCGGAGCGCACGTTGAGGATCGCCCGGTCGGAGAGGATGCGGTACTGGCGAAGCAGGGCCAGGCCGCCCCGGTGGCGCCCCGGTCCGCCGGTGTCCGGGGCCATGCCGTATTCGTCGATGCGGATGGGATAGTCGGATTCGATCATCTCGATCGAAACGTTGGACTGATTGGCCCCCATGTGCGGTACGCCGGACTGTCCGTCATGGGCCGACGTGGCGCCCCAGGTGCCCATGAAGGTCTCGCAGAAAACGAAGGCCTTGCCGTTCCGGTAGCCGGCGATGGTGGGCAGGGTCGAGCCGCCGTTGTTATCCGCCGTCACCCGATCGGGGACCGCCTTGGCCAGCGCCCCGAACAGACAGTCGATCATGCGATAGCCGGTGATGCCGCGGGCGCCGCAAGGGGCCGGGAAATGGGGGTTGAGGATGCAGCCCTTCGGCGCCACCACCGTGATCGGATTGCTGAAACCGTGGCAATTGGGAATCTCGGCGCTCATCACCGAACGCAGGGCCGCGTAGGCCGCCGCCTTGGTGAAGGGAAAGGAAGGGTTGATGCCGCCCTCCACCTGCGGCGACGATCCCGTCCAATCGACGGTGATCTCGTCGTCCTCGACGATGATTTTGGCCTTGAGATAGATGGTTTCCGGGTTCTCCCCCAGGCCGTCGATGTGATCGACGAAATCGTAGACGCCGTCCGGGATATCGCGGATTTCGGCACGGGTCAGTCGTTCGGCGTACTCGTGCAGGTGCGCCGCGTAGGCAAGGACCGTATCGACGCCGTAGCGTTCGAACAATTCGATAAGCTCGCGCTCGCCGCTCTTGCATGACGCCATCTGGGCCTGCAAGTCGCCCATCACCTTGTCCGGCGTGCGGACGTTCAGCGCGATGACGTCCCACAGTGCCTGGTTGGGCTCGCCGCGCTCGACGAACTTGACCACGGGCAGGCGCAGGCCTTCCTGGAAAATCTCCTCGGAGCCCAGCGCGTTGCTGCCGGCGACGATGCCGCCGACGTCCGAATGGTGGGCCATGGTCGTCGACCAGCCGCACAGCGCCTCGCGATAAAAGATGGGCGTGGTGATGTAAATGTCGGGCAGGTGTTGTCCGGCGGCGGCGAAGGGATCGTTGGAGATGAAGACGTCGCCGGGATAAATGCGGCTTTCGTAGTTTGTAATCATCAGGCGCATGGCGTCGTAGAAGCCGCCCAGCTGCATGGGCGTGCATACGCCTTGGGCCAGGGTCCGCCCGTCGGCGTCGCAGATGGCGGTGGAAAAATCCATGGAATCGCGGACGATCCCCGAATGGGCGGTGCGCATCAAGGTCAAGGCCATGTCGTCGGCGATGGCGTCGAAGCAGTTCTTGATGACCTCGAGCTGAAACGGATCGATCTTAACGGACATGGGCGGTGCTCCTCACAGCCGTTCGATGACGATGTTGCCGACACCGTCCAGGCGCGCCGAGCAATCGGGCGGCACCACGGCGGTGCCCTCGTATTCCTCGATCACCAGGGGCCCGGGAGTCGGGTTTTCGGTGAGAAAGGACCGCCCCGCGACCGGCGTCTGGGCGCTCCCCAGCGTCGGCCCGAAATAGGCCGTCCGGCTGCCCGTGGATTCCGTTCGGGACGTGCGGTCGGCCCTGATCTCGCGCGTGCCATCGGGCTTACGGCTGCCGACCAGGCGCAGGTTCACCACCTCGACCGGAAACTCGCCCGAAAAGGCATGGCCGTACCGGGCCAGGTGCTCCGCTTCGAAGCGTTGGCAGAGCGTGTCGATCGCGGCCCCGTCGAGCTTGCCGTTGGCAAAGGGCACGGTGAGTTCATAGGCTTGGCCGGCGAACCGCACATCGGCTTGGCGTTCGAAGGTGATGGCGGCCGGATCGCCGCCGATGACGCTGCCCATGCGTTTGGCCAGGGCCTCGTATTTGCGCTCCGCCTCTTCTGTGGGCGCATCTTTGGCGAGGTGCAGGAAGGGCACCGTCTCATTCATCTTGAAGTCGGAGAACAAGAGGCCGAGGGCGCTTAATACACCGGCCGCCGGGGGTACGATGACCTGGCGGATTTGCAGGACCCGCGCCAAGTCGACGGCATGGACGCCGCCGCTGCCGCCGAAGGCCAGAAGCACGAAATCGCGCGGGTCGCGGCCGCGGTAGGTGGTCACCGCCTTGACCGCCTTCATCATGTTGGCGTTGGCGACCGTGTGGATGCCATAGGCGGTTTCCATGAGGCCCCGGCCCATGGGTCCGGCGATCGCGCTCTCCACCGCCCGGCGCGCCAGATCGGCGTCTACCGGCACGGTGCCGCCGGCCAGCGCCTCGGGATTGAGGTATCCGAGCAGCACGTTGGCGTCGGTGACCGTGGGCTCGTCGTTGCCGCCGCCGTAGCAGGCCGGACCGGGAACGGCGCCGGCGCTCTGCGGCCCCACCTTGAGCGATCCGGCCTTGTCGAGCCAGGCGATGGAGCCGCCGCCGGCCCCCACTTCGGAGATGTCGATTACGGGGAGTTTCAGCGCGTAGCCGCCGCGGCCCACCGACAGGCCGCCGGCCGACATGCCGCCGCCGACCTCGTACTCCTCGGCGAAGGTAAGCGCCCCATTTTCAATGATCGACGCCTTCGCCGTGGTGCCACCCATGTCCAGGGTGATGACGTTGTCGAAACCGCTCAGGGCGGCCACGTGCTCGGCCCCGATAACCCCGGCGGCGGGACCGCATTCGATGATCTGGGCCGGCTTGTCGATGACGGATTCGGCGTCCAGGATGCCGCCGTTCGATTGCATGACCATGAGCCGGCCGTGCATGTCGGCGCCGGCCAGTTGGTCGAGCATGGAGCGCAGATATGCCGTCACCGGCGGCCCGACATAGGAATTGATGACCGTCGTCGAAGTCCGTTCATATTCCAGCTTTTGCGGCAGGACGTCGATGGAGAGCGAGATGTAGTGGTCCGGCAGCTCGCGGCGCAGGATCTTGCCGGCGGCGGCCTCGTGGTCGGCGTTGGCGTAGGAATGGAGAAAACAGACGGCGACGGCCTCGACCGACGATTCCCGGATACGCTCGACGGCCCACATAACATCGGCTTCGTTAAGGGGCGTCAGCACCTCACCCGAAGGGGTCATCCGCTCGTCGACTTCGAAACGCAGATTGCGCGGCACCAGCGGGGCGGGCTTGATATAGAGCGGGTCGTAGAGCGCCGGCACGCGAACACGCTGGATCTCGAGGACATCGCGGAAGCCCTTGGTGGTCAGCAAGGCCGTTTCGGCGCCCTTGTGCTCGAGGATGGCGTTGGTGGCGACCGTGCAGCCGTGCAAGACTTCTTCCAGGTCCGAAGGCGGCGACCCCAAACCATCGAGAAGGTCGGCCACGCCAAGGACCACTGCGTCGGCATAGTTGGCCGGCGTCGACGGCACCTTGCGTGTCGCCAGGCCGCCGTCCTCGGTAAGGACGGCGATGTCGGTGAACGTTCCTCCGATGTCGGCGGCGACCCGTCTGACAGAAGTTCCACCACCCTCCTTGCCGCCTGGGGCGGATTTCTTTTTCATTTCGACCTCTATTCGGCGCTCAATCCTTCTTCGCTCCCCTCGATGCAGGCATCTTTCTATCAGGAAAACCGAGTGGCGCGAAAGGGCTTCAAGTCGAAGGCCGGCGGGCGGCCCGCCGCCTGGTCCGCGACGATGCGGCCGGTCACCGCCGCCAAGGTCAGGCCGACGTGACCGTGACCGAAGGCGAAATAGGCGTTGGCGTGGCCGGGCGCCCGGCCGATCACCGGCAGCGAGTCGGGCATGGAGGGACGGAAACCCATCCAGTAGGAGGCATCTTCGACCCGCAGCCCAGGCAACATGCGCCGCGCGTGCTCAACCATCACGGCTTGGCGCGACGGATCGGGCGGCGCCTCAAGGCCGGCGAATTCCACCGTCCCGGCCAGGCGTAAACCCTGCGCCAGAGGGGAGATGCAAAAGCGCAGATCGCCCGAAGCGATGGGCAACCCGACATCGACGCCGGGATCGGCCAGGGTCACGTGATAGCCGCGCTCGGTTTCCAAGGGCAATCGGTTTCCCAGCTGGGTGGCCAGGGGCTTCGACCAGGCACCCGCCGCCAACACCACGAGGTCGGTCGGGTGTCGAGAGGCTTCGCTCAGAACGGCGCTCACACCTTGAGGTCCGAACTCGAAGCCGGTCGCCCGGCGGCGCAGTACTTCGCCGCCCTTGCGGACCAATTCGCCAGCCAGCGTCTGAGCCAAAAGCTTGGGATCGACCGTATGGGCGCAGTCGGGATAATAGATGCCACGGGTATAGGCTGGGGAAAGGGCCGGAGCCAACTGCCGGACCTCGTCATCGTCCAAGATGTCGAAGCGGATGTCGAAGCGGCGCTGGATGTCCAGTTCTCTCTTCATCGTGGTCAGAAAGCGGTCGTTGCGAAACGCCACCAGGAAGCCCCGGCGGCGGATCAGGTCGGCCGCCCCGGCATCTTCGATGAGCGGCTGGAAGGCGTCCCAGGCGCCGCCGATCATGTCGGCCAGGGCACGCGAGATGGCGTCGACCCGCCCGGGTGTGCTCGCCTTGAGGAAATGGACCATCCAGGGCAATAGTCGCCGCAGATAGCCCCAGCGAATGGTCAGCGAAGACTTCTTGTCCAGCAGCATCGCCGGCACCCGGGGAATCATTCCCGGCATGGCCACCGGCGTCACGTGGTCGAAGGCAAAAAGGCCGGCACTCCCCCCCGACGTGCTTTCGCCCGGCGGCTCGGGATCGATCACCGTGATCCGCCAGCCGTCTTTTAGCAAGTAGAGGGCGCTGGCAATGCCGACGATGCCGCCGCCGATGACGATCGCTCGGCGCCCCGCTCGGCCCCCGACGGGGTGCGGCCGGTCTTGGACTTGGTTGGGGCTCGGGGACTGCAATTCCTGGGGTCTCCGGGACGTGGCTCGCGGGTTTCGTGTCTCTTTGTCGCCCGCTTCGGTTCGGGCGCTTGTGAAAAGCCCTCGGGATCTCCCGTTGGTTGGCCAGCGGCTCGGGGAACAGCCGGAATCCTCGGTACACGAACCTTCTACAGCAGCTTATTCGGTGCCGTCCATAGGCGGGCCGCCCAGATTCGCCGCCCGGTCCCACGGTCCTTCATGGCGGGCGCTACCTTGGCGCGGATCGATCTTGACCCCTCCCCGGCCACCTGCTATCGCCAACTGGGTCAGGAATGGCTTCAACAAGAGCCAGTCGATTTGTGCATGAGGGGGAAGCGGCCGATGACAACCATTGAGACGCTCGCCGATTTCATTGCATCGTTTCCGGCCCGGGATATTCCGCCGACAACCCGGGCGATGGCCGAAGATTGCATCCTCGACGCGACCGGTGCCGCCGCCGCCGGGTTCGGCACCGGCGGCGCCCGGGCGGTGCGCGCCGTCGGCGGCAGCCTCTTTGGGCCCGGTCCGGCGACGCTGTGGTTCGCCGACACCGACGTTTCCCCGACGGCGGCGGCCTTTGCCAACGGCATGGCGGCGTCGGCGTTGGATATCGACGACGGCCATCGGGTGGCGGTCGGTCATCCGGGGGCTTCGATCATTCCGGCGGCCATCGCCACCGCCGAAGTCACCGGCGCCGGAGGAGACGACGTGTTGGCGGCGATCGTGCTGGGTTACGAGGCCGCGGTGCGGCTGTCGGCCGCCCGTAACATGGAGACCCACCTCAGCATCGCCACCGGACGGTGGGGTGCGTTCGGAGCGGCGGCGGCGGCCGGGCGCCTGCGCGGCCTGGCGCCGGATCGATTGGCCCAGGCGCTGTTGATCGCCGAGAACCACGCCCCCGGACTTCTCGCCGCTCATCTGCACGGATTTGGCGGCGCCCACGTCAAGGAGGGCATCGCGTGGTCGGTGGTCGCCGGCCTGACGGCCCTGGAACTGGCCCAGTCCGGGTTCACCGGCTATCCGAATACGCTCGACCTGCCCGAGCTCTACGACGGGAGCCAGATCGGCGCCGATCTCGGCACGGCATTTTGGATCGATAGGACCTACTTCAAGCTGTACTCGTGTTGCCGGGCGATCCATCCGGCCGTGGACGCCTTGGTCGCGTTGATTGCCGAGCACCGGCTCTCGGCCACCGACATAACGAGCGTCCGCGTCGATGGCTGCGCCCTCACCGTCAACCTCAACAACAAGGTGGACCCGCCCAACTTCGAGGCGTCCCAGTTCAGCGTGCCGTTTGCTCTTGCCGTCGCCGCCATCGACGGCGCCGACGCGCTCTTGCCCCTGGCGCCCGATCTGCTCGGCCGCCGCGACCTCGTCGAGTTCGGAAAGCGCGTGACCCTGGCTCTGGACCCCGCGATCGAAGCCCTGTTCCCGGGGCAAATGGCCGGGCGGGTCATCGTCGAAGCGAAGGGCGATACTTTCGAAAGATACGTGCCGCACGCCCTCGGCGACCCCGATAATCCGCTTGGCCGAGAGGGTATTCGATCCAAGTTCCGCCGCCTCACGGCGCCGGTGCTGGCACAGGAGCGCCAGGAGACGATGATCGCCAGCGGCGCGACGTTCGGCGCCGACGGCTTGGCGCGGCTCCTCGATGCCCTTCGCCCGGCGTTGGGGGTTACGGCTCCTCGGATTTGAGGAGATTGCTTTGGACAAAGCTTTTCCCAAGATGATCAAGGCCGTAGAGCGCAACGTGGTGCTATCGAACGACAATGCCGCCGCCCATGACCGCGCCGATTTTTCCAGCATTTCTCAGAGTTAACCAATGTCCCACAAGTTTTCACGTGAAGAACTTTACGATCTCGTCTGGTTCGAGCCAGTAAAGACGTTGGCTCGGCGCTTCGAGCTTTCGGATGTGGGCCTAGCCAAGGCCTGCAAGAAGGCCAATATTCCCCGACCACCGCGTGGCTATTGGGCGAAGTTGACTGCCGGGAAGAAGGTCGCGCGGGCGGCGCTACCCGCCCGTGGGCCAGGCATGTCGGATGAGATTGAAGTTGGCGGCGGACGCTACAGCTACTATCGCAATTGTTCTGAAGAGGAGATTCTCAACGGCAATCCTCTGCCTCCTGGCTTCGAGGATGACATCGAAGACGTGACCAAGCGGGTGAAGGCAATGATTCCGCGCGTCACCGTGCCAAGATTTCCAGATCGGGCACACCGCCAGATTCGGCGATTGCTCGACGCCGATGAGCAACGACGGCAGAAGCAACTCGCTTCACGCTTTCCGTCCATTTGGGGTGGGCCGCTGTTTGTCGATGCGTTCGAGATGCGCCGGTTGCGCGTCCTTAATGCCGTCATCACGGCACTTGAAAAGGCAGGGACGAAGCCCGCCCTGCAAGGGCGTGATGCGCGCGACCTCAATGTGCGAGTTAACGATACACTGGTTCATTATACGCTTGATGCCACCACCCAGAAGCCGGACCCATATCGGCGATCCAACATCGAGACCCGCGGGTCTTCGACCAAACTGCGCTGTGCGATCTTATCCAGTGGCCCGTCTTCGGGGGTTCATTTGTCTTGGGAAGAAAAAGACAAGACCAAACTCGAAAGCTATCTCACCGACATCGTTGTCGAGTTGATTATCGCGGGCGAGCGGCAGTACAGGTAGATCCAACAGCGGCACTACGAATGGCTCGTCGAGCGCAAGGCCAAACTGATCGAGGAAATCCGCCAGCGGAAAGAAGAAGCCGAGCGGAAAGAGTGTGAGCGCCTTGCAGCCCTGGAGAAGGCCCGCATCGACCGTTTGCTTGGCGATGCGGCAGCCTTTCGGCAGTCGACGGACATTCGATCCTTTGTCGCCGATGTGGAGGCACGCTACACAGCAGGAGACGTGCCAGTGTCGCACGAGGAATTGGATGCCTGGCGTTCGTGGGCACTCAATCAGGCCGAGCGCATTGATCCAGTGCGGTCAGGTCATTTTCTTGGGACTATGAAAGACGAAGAGCCGCCCGCTGCTGACGGCGAGTAACGAATCATCGCTCTAACTCATTCGCCATTCCATTCGATGCCGATAAAGGAATAAGCGGGCCGCGCACTGGAGGAAAATTAGGGACTGACACTATTTTTTCCTGTTTTCCCATTTTTCTCGCTCGGGAAAAAGGTGTCTGCCCCTAATATTCTAGTTTTGTGTCCCTAATTTGGGAGGTCGGCCTGGCCGGCCTGCACGGACAGTCCAGGCGGATATCTTATCTGATCGGGCGCTTGTGGAAGGTCCTCAGGATCTCCCACTGGTCGGCCGGCGGCTTGGTGAAGTAGCCGGCGCGCGACACCGCCGGCAGGACGCCGGCGCGGTTCAGTTCGGCCCGCATCTCGGCGAGCTTGAAGCCGGCCACCATGCCGTCGACAGCGGGAATGCCGAGCGCCGCGTCCATGTTGTCGCGCCGATAGGTGAGGAGCGAACCGAACAGCGTGCATCCCGGGATGACCATCTCGGCGCCGTCTTCTTCCTGCGCCCGCCGGGTCGCCGCGAGGACGCGTTCAAGGATGGTGTCTTCCGATGTCTTGCCGGGATAAAGGTCGTTGGCGTCGATGCCGATGGGGATGACGGAGGCCAGGTTGCCGTCCAGCCCGTAAGTCTTCAAGAGCGTGCGCTGAATTTCGCCGTTCTGGTAATCGACCGACAAGAGCGTGAAGTGCTTGCCCATGGTGTAACAGATCAGGGCCGCCGACTCGAGGGTCCCGGTGACCGGGATATCGACCAGGGTGCGCGCCTCGTAAAGTCCGATGTCGAGCTGGCAGGACAGGAAGATGCCGTCGTATCCCTGGCGCTCGCCCCAGATCACCTTCTCCAGGGTCGGGTCGGTGCAGGCATACTTGAAATAGAGCCACTGGTTGTTCTTGAGCGGGTAGTCCTCGGCAATGTTGACAATTTCGTATTCGGTGTCCGGCCGCTTGATGGCATCGAAGTTGTCGCGGGCACTGGCTTCGCCGCCGCCGAACGGATTGATGACCAAGATGCGCATGACGACCCTCCCCAGTCTGACCGGCCCGCCCTTTGCGCCAGGGCGTCGAAAAACATTCTAGGGCGTTGTCACGTTAATTACGAGGAGTACGCGGCAAACCGCAAGCGGCCGTCCTTGCCGGCGCGGTGATATGGCTCCACGATCCTATTGCCGCTCCACGCAAAAGTCGGCGGGTCCTTCGTGGAACCGGAGGGGGCTGGACGTCGAAAGGGTTGTGGACGGCGGCAGGGGTCGAAAGAAAGCGTCGGGCGGCAGAGTGTCTTAGCCGTCGTCCAGGCCCTCAAAGTCGCTGGGATCGCCCATCGGGTCGGACGGCATGGCCGGCGTCACCGGTTCCGGAACGACGGCTACCATGGCCTCGGTGGTGACCAGCAGGGCGCCCACGGAGGCGGCGTTCTGCAATGCGGTGCGCAACACCTTGGTCGAATCGACAAGGCCCGCATCGATCATATCCGTGTAGGTGCCGTCGCGAACGTCAAAACCCTGTTTGTCATTGCCGCGCTCCAAGAGCTTGGCGGCCACGACCGAGCCGGTGTGTCCCGCGTTGTCGACGATCTGGCGCAAGGGTTCGCCGAGGGCACGGCGCACGATGTCGATGCCTGCCTTTTGATCCATATTGTCGGAAGACGTTTTGTCCAGGGCGCACGCCGCGCGCAAGAGGGCGATGCCGCCACCGGGAAGGAAACCTTCTTCCATGGCCGCCCGCGCCGATCGTAGGGCGTTGTCGAAGCGGTCCCGGCGTTCCATCGCTTCGAGTTCCGTGGCGCCGCCGACCCGGATCACGGCGACCCGGCCGGCCAGCTTGGCCAGGCGCTCGCGCAATCGCTCCTCGTCGGTATCGGATGTCGTCTCGCCGATTTGGGACCGCAACCGGTCGCATCGTTCGCCCAACTCCCTCTTCCCGCCCCCACCTTCGACCAAGGTCGTGGTGGTGGCGGTGATGATCGCGCGCTTCGCCGTTCCCAACATGTCGAGGGTGGTGTTTTCGAGCTTCAGGCCGAGGTCTTCGCTGATCATCCGGGCGCCGGTCGCGATGGCGATATCTTCCAGCAAGGCTTGCCCGTGTTCGCCAAAGGACGGGCCTTTCACCGCCGCCGCGTCAAGGCCGCCCTGCCTCTTGTTGACGATCAGCGCGGCCAGGGCCTCGTCCTCGACACCCTCGGCGATGACCAAAAAGGACCGCTCCGTCCCCAGCACATCCTCGAGGAGGGCGACCAGGGGATCGAAGGTCGAGAGTTTCTGGCCCGAGACCAGGATGTAGGGGTCCTCAAGCTCACAGGTCATGGTTTTGGTGTCGGTGACCAAATGGGGGGAAAGATAGCCGCGGTCGAATTGCAGGCCTTCGACGACCGTCAACTCGGTGTCCAGGGTGTTCCCCACTTCCACCGTGATGATGCCCTCGCGCCCCACTTCGTCCATGGCCTCGGCCACCATGCGGCCGATCTCGGCGTCGTCGTTGGAGGTCACGGTGGCCAAGTCGACAATATCGTCGATGGTGGTCACCTTGCGCGCCCGCCTTTGAAGTTCCGCCACGACGGTGGCGACGGCGCCGTCGATGCCGCGCCGAATGTCCATGGGATTGAGGCCGGCGGCGACCGCCTTTACCCCTTCGCGCATGATGGCGTGGGCGAGGACGGTCGCCGTCGTCGTTCCGTCTCCGGTGTCGTCGCTGGTCTTGACCGCGACATCGCGCATCACCTGGGCGCCCATGTCGGCGAAACGGTCGGAAAGCTCGATCATGCGGGCGACGCTGACTGAGGTGGCCTCACCTGTTTGGACAGTTTTGCGGGTCTGCTAAGAGAGAGTCCCGGGCTGCCTTCCGTCCTTGACC
>JASLLZ010000075.1 GCA_030746775.1 Rhodospirillales bacterium
TCGACGCGGTGCGAAGCGAACCCCTGGAACAGACGGTGCCGGTGATCGGCCGCCTGGTGGCGCGCCAATCGGGCGTGGTGGCGGCGCGCACCGGCGGCGCCGTGGCCGAGATCAAGGTCACCGTCGGCGACCGGGTAAAAAAACGCGAAGTGGTCGCCGTGCTTGACCGCGACCGCGTCAGGGCGACCCGCGAGCTACGCGCCACCGAAGTCGCCCAGGCCGAAGCCGCCATCGCGACCTCGAAGGCCCAGCTCGATTACGTGACCCAGGAAATGAAACGCCTCGAGGGCCTGCGCCGGTCGGCCGCCTTCAGCCAGGCGCGTTTCGAAGACAAGCGCCAAGAAGTGGTAAAGGCGGAAAGCGCCACGGCCGAAAAGCAGGCGGCCCTGCTGCGCGCCCGGGTCAACTTGAAAATGGCCGATATCGAACTCAGGGATTCCGTAATCCGCGCGCCTTACGCCGGGGTGGTCTCTATCCGCCACATCGAGGTCGGCGCCTACGTCGGCGTCGGCCAGCCCGTCGTCACCTTGATCGACGACGAACATCTGGAAATAGAGGCCGCCGTGCCGGCCGAACGCATCGCGGGCCTGGCGCCGGGCACGCCGGTCGCTTTTCGGCTTGTCGGCACCTCTTCGGCCGAGGCCGTCGTGCGCGCCGTGGTGCCCGAGGAAAACCCGCTGACGCGGACCCGGACGGTGCGCTTCACGCCCCGGTTCAACGGCGACCACGATAACCTGGCAACCAACCAGAGCGTCACCTTGCACATTCCCGCCGGACCCGCCCGCGCCGTCGTGACGGTGCACAAGGACGCGGTGCTCAACCGGTCCGAGGGCCCCATGGTCTTCGTCGTCGTCAAGGACGTGGCGCGGCCCCGGCCGGTCCGCCTGGGCGAGGCCGTCGGCGGCCGCTTCGAGGTCATCGACGGTCTCAAGCCCGGCGAGACGGTGGTGGTGCGCGGCAACGAACGCCTGCGGCCGGGACAGAAGGTGCGCGTTGGCCGGCCGTCCTAGGCAATCCCGATGAATCTCATCCGTCTGGCCATAGAACGGCCCATCGCCATCATGGCGGCGGTGTTGATGATCGTCATGTTCGGCCTGGTGGCGCTCAAGACCATTCCCATCCAGCTTACCCCCGACATCCGCAAGCCGGTGATCACCGTGCGCACGGCGTGGCCGGGCGCCGCACCGGCCGAGGTCGAGCGCGAAATCGTCAACCGCCAGGAAGAAGTCTTCCGTGGCCTCGAGGGCCTGGAGAGCATTACCAGCCGGTCGCGCGACGGCCAGGCCACCGTGACCTTGGAGTTCAACCTCAACCAGGACATGAACCGCGCCCTCCTGCTGGTCGCCAACCGGCTCGACCGGGTCTCGGGCTACCCCGACGAGGTCAAGGAACCGACCCTGGATACCGCCGGCAGCGAAGACCGCGCCATCGCTTGGTTCACCCTCAGCCGCCTGCCCGGCAACCAGCGCGACATCCGGACCTATCGCGATTTCGTCGAGGATACGGTCCAGGACCGCCTGGAACGGGTTTCGGGGGTTTCCTTCGTCAACGTTTTCGGCGGCACGCCGAGCGAGATGGAGGTGATCGTCGATCCGGCCCGCATGGCGCGCTACGGCCTCACCGTGCCGGCGGTGGTGCGGGCCCTGCGCGCCGCCAATTCGTCGGCTTCGGCCGGCGACGTGGAAGAGGGCAAGCGGCGCTACGTGGTGCGCACCGAGGGCGAGATCGCGACCATCGAACAGGCCAAGGCGGTGGTCCTGCGCAGCATTGACGAGCCCGGGACGGGCCGCGTCGCCCGCGTCACCGTGGGCGACATCGCGGACGTCAGGTTCGGTTTCAAACAGGCCACGGCCACCATCCGCCAACTGGGCCGGCCGACCCTGGTGATGAATACCGTCGGCGAGGCGGGGGCCAACGTCATCGAAACCATGGCCGGCATCCACGCGGCGGTGGGCGAGCTCAACCACCAGGTCCTGCCCGCCGCCGGACTGATCTTGGAACAAGTGTACGACGAGACGGACTACATCGAATCGGCCATCGATCTGGTCAAGCAAAATATCTACATCGGCGGAACGCTGGCCGCCCTCGTCTTGCTTCTCTTCCTGCGCTCGGCCGCCGCCACCCTGATCGTGACCCTGGCCATTCCCGTTTCCGTCATCGGATCGTTCGTCGCCATGGCGGCCCTGGGGCGATCCATCAACGTCATATCCCTGGCCGGCATCGCCTTCGCCGTCGGCATGGTCGTGGACGCCGCCATCGTGGTGCTGGAAAACGTCTACCGGTTGCGCCAGGAAGGCCGCCCGGCGGGCAAGGCCGCCCTCGAAGGATCGCAACAGGTGTGGGGCGCGGTGCTGGTCTCGGCGCTGACCACGGTCATGGTCTTCGCCCCCATTTTGGTCATGCGGCTTGAGGTCGGTCAGTTGTTCCGCGATATCGCGGTGGCGATCTCGGTGGCGGTGATCTTGTCCCTGGTGGTCGCCATCACCCTCATTCCGGCGCTTGCCAACCGGCTTTTGCACCGGACCCCGGCCGGGGCGGCGGGACGGCGTCTGCCGGTCATCGATCTCCTGGCGCGCGGCTTTACCGAGGGCGCGCTCGCCCTCACGCGGCGCGTCGTGAGAAACCGCATCCTTGCCGCCGCCGTCGTCACCGCCGTTTGCGGCACGGCGGCGACCGCGACCTACCTTTTTTTGCCCAAGCTGGAATACCTGCCCGAGGGCAACCGAAACCTGGTCATCGGGGTCTTGTTGCCGCCGCCGGGCTACAACCTTGAGACGACCACCAAGATTGCCCAAAGCGTCGAAAATTCCGTGCGCCCTTTGTGGGCCTCCGAAACCGGTCCGAAGTCCGAGAAAGGCGAACCGCCCAAGATCGCCCGCTTTTTTTTCGTCGCCCGCACCGCCACCACCTTCGTCGGTGCCATGAGCGCCGAGGCGGAACGCGCCGGCGAGCTCATTCCGGTGCTCAGGAAGCCCGTCTTCCGCGAGCCCGGGACGTTCGGCTTCATCACCCAGCCGTCGCTGTTCGGGCGCGGCATCGGTAGCGGACGTTCCATCGATCTGGATATATCGGGACCGGAGCTCGCCCGGGTGCTCGACGTGGCGCTTCGGGCAACCGGTTTGATCGGCGCGCTTTTGCCCACCGAGGACGGCAATCAATTCCGCCCCAAACCGGGATTGGAACTGGGAGCACCGGAAGTGAGGATTATTCCCGACGCCATGAAACTGGCCGACAACGGCGTCACCGCCCAGGAATTCAGTGAAACCGTGGATGCCTTCAACGACGGCCTCAGGGTCGCCGAAATCACCGTCGGCGGAAAACGCATCGACCTGACCCTGAAGGGGCCGCGCCGGAAGATCCGCGAAACCCAGGGCATCAACAACCTGCCCGTGGTTACCCGCGCCGGTGCCATCTTGCCGGTCAGTTCCCTGGCCGACGTGGTGGTGACGTCGGGACCGACCGAGATCCGCCACCTGGAACGGGCCCGCACGGTCACCCTGGAGGTGCGTCCGGCCCCTGCCCTGCCCCTCGAGGCGGCGATGAACATCTTGCAGTCCGAGGTCATCGACAAGCTAAGCGGCGACGGCCTGCCGCCAGGCGTTGAGTTGCGCCTGTCGGGGACCGCGGACAAGCTAACCCAGACCTGGAATCACATGGTGTGGGACCTGGCCATCGCCATCGCCATCGTCTATCTGGTGATGGCGGTCCTGTTCGAAAGTTTCGTCTATCCCCTGATCATCGTGCTCGCCGTGCCCCTGGCGACGGCGGGCGTCGTCGGCGGACTGGCGGTGCTCAACCTCTTCGTCCAACAGCAATTGGACATGCTGACGCTACTCGGCTTCATCATCTTGGTCGGCATCGTGATCAACAACGCCATTCTGCTTGTCCACCAGACGCTCTATCACCTGCGCCACGAGAATTTGGCGTTCGAGGACGCCATCGTCGCCGCGACGCGCAATCGCATCCGCCCCATATTCATGTCGACCCTGACCAGCATTTTTGGCATGCTGCCCCTGGTCATGTTCCCCGGCGCCGGTTCGGAACTTTATCGCGGACTGGGCTCGGTGGTGGTCGGCGGGCTGGCGCTGTCGGCGCTGTTGACCCTGACCATCATCCCGCCGCTTCTCGGCTTCGTCGTTGGACCGATGGAGGCAAAACGGGCACGGCGTGGCAAAGCCCAGGGGTAAGGGGGGACGGTTCATGGATTGCGACTTTCTGATCATCGGCGCCGGCATGGCCGGCGCTTCGGCGGCCTACGAATTGACCGGCCCCGAAGGCGCCCCGGGCGCCACGGTGGCGGTCCTGGAGCGCGAGGAGTTTCCCGGTTATCACACCACCGGGCGCTCCGCCGCCCTATACTCGGCAAGTTACGGTCACCCGGTGATCCGTGCCCTTTGCGTCGCCAGCCATCCGTTCTTCGACACCCCGCCGGCGGGCTTCGCCGAGCGTCCCCTGTTGACCCCGCGCGGCATCCTTTTCATCGGGCGCGCCGACCAAGACGCCAGCGTTGAGACGCTATACGCCGAATGCCGCAGCCTCGTCCCCAGTCTGCGCCTGATCGACGGCACCGAGGCCGAGGATCTGGTTCCCGTCCTCGCCCCGGGCTACACCGCCCGGGCGGTCTTGGAGCCCGAAGCCACGGACATGGACGTCGATGCGATCCTCCAGGGCTATCTGAGGGGTTTCAAGGCGCGCGGCGGCACCGTCGTCACGAACGCCGAGGTCCAGGGCCTGGAACGGCGCCGGGGCGGCGGCTGGCGGGTGCGGACCCGGGCCGGCGCGTTCACCGCCGCCATGGTGATCAACGCCGCCGGCGCCTGGGCCGACGAGGTGGCGCGGCTGGCCGGACTGTCGCCCCTCGGCCTGGTCGCCAAGCGACGCACCGCCGTCGTCTTCGATCCCCCGGCCGGGGTCGATTGCGCGGCCTGGCCGGCCGTTATCGACGCCGACGAAGAGTTCTATTTCCTGCCCGACGCGGGGCGCATCCTGGCCTCACCGGCGGACGAGACGCCGACGGCGCCGACCGACGCCCAGCCCGAAGACATCGACGTCGCCGTCGCCGTCGATCGGGTCGAGCGGGCGACGACCCTCAAGGTTGCGTCGATCGAGCGCAAGTGGGCCGGACTGCGCAGCTTCTTTCCCGACAAGGTACCGGTGGTCGGGCCGGACGCCGCCGAAGACAGCTTTTTTTGGCTCGCCGGACAGGGTGGCTACGGCATCATGACGGCGGCGGCCATGGGGCGAAGCGCCGCCGCGCTGGCCACCGGGCGCGACTTGCCGGGCGATATTCGTGATCTCGGCCTTGGGCGCCAGGACTTGGCGCCGACGCGCCT
The DNA here is from genome assembly GCA_030746775.1 of Rhodospirillales bacterium. Taxonomy (GTDB): domain Bacteria; phylum Pseudomonadota; class Alphaproteobacteria; order Rhodospirillales; family JASLLZ01; genus JASLLZ01. Next base: position 5,334 of record JASLLZ010000075.1, read on the forward strand.
GACGGGTGGCTCTTGAAGCCCGCGTCAACCGACCCTTCGAATGGTGATCGTATAGACGCCGTCGGCCTCCACACTGTCCACCAGCTCATGGCCCGTGGTTTCGCAATAGGCAGCGAAATCGGACGGCGCGGCGGGATCGGTGACCACGACCCGAAGCACGTCGCCCGCCATCAGTCCCTTGATCACCTTGTTGGCGCGCAGCACCGGCAGCGGACAATTGAGCCCCTTTACGTCGAGGGTCGTGGTCGCCATGACGTCTTCCTTCCGGCCGAAAACATCACCGGAAACCCGGGCCGTGGCAAGAGGGATATCGAAACCGGTAGCCTTTGACAGGACCGGCCATCCATGTTTGATTTATATTCGGAAATACGAATACACACTACGGAGCAAGGCTCCCCCCGGCAGCGAAGAGACTTTGAGTGACGCGGATGAAACTGGAAAATCTTCAGGACAGGGCGGCGGTGGCGAGCAAGCTGCTCAAGGCCATGAGCAACCAGCACCGCCTGATGATATTGTGCCAGCTCGTGCAAGGGGAAAAATGCGTCGGCGAACTGGAGGCCGTCGTCGGGCTCAGCCAGTCGGCCCTGTCGCAGCATCTGGCGCGGCTGCGGCGCGACGCCGTGGTCAAGACGCGCCGTTCGGCCCAGACAATTTACTATTCCCTCGCCGGCGAAGAGGCGAGTGCCGTTATCCGAACGCTCTACAACCTCTATTGCGGGCCCCCGACGAAATTACCTTTCGGCGACGGGACCGCGAGGAACGGCACCGCGCCTTGACCGCCGCTTCGGGAGGCCACGGATGATCTTTCGTCAACTTTTCGACAGTGTATCTTGTACCTATACCTATCTCCTGGCCAGCCGCCCGGGCGGCGAGGCCCTGCTCATCGATCCGGTCATCGACAAGGTCGATCACTACCTCCGGCTTTTGAGCGAACTCGACTTGAAGCTGGTCAAGGCGGTCGACACCCACGTCCATGCCGACCATATATCGGGCCTGGGCGCGTTGCGCGACCACACCCGCTGTGTCACCATCATGGGCAGGAAAAGCGGCACCGACGTGGTTTCCATGCGGGTCGACGAGGGCGACAGCATCGGGATCGAGACCATCGCCCTGGATGTCCTCTACACGCCGGGACATACCGACGATTCCTATTGCTTCGTCATGGCGGACCGGGTGTTTACCGGCGACACCTTGTTAATTCGCGGCACCGGGCGCACCGATTTTCAGCATGGCGATTCGCGGGCGGCCTACGAATCCTTGTTCAACAAGGTGCTCAAGCTGCCCGACGACATGCGGGTCTATCCCGGCCACGACTACAAGGGCGACACGGTCAGCACCATCGGCGAGGAAAAGGCGTTCAACCCGCGCCTTCAGGTCACTTCGGCCGACGAATACGCCGCCATCATGGACAACCTGAACCTGCCCAACCCCAAGCAGATGGACGTGGCGGTTCCGGCCAATCTGATGCTCGGCTTTACGCCGCCGGGCAAGACCATCGAGGAACGCACGCTTTCGCCCGAGGACGCGAGCCGCCAACTGGGACGCGACGACGTCATCTTCGTCGACCTGCGCGAGGACGGCGAGCGCGAGCGCGACGGTATCATCCCCGGATCGGTGCACATGCCTTACGGCGCCATCGACGAGCATGTCAGGCCGGGCAGCCTGCTCAACGCCATCGCCCAGCAGACCGGCAAGGTCCTGGTCCTCTACTGCGCCTACGGCGAACGTTCGGCCCTGGCCCTGGAGACCCTCAGCGAGGCCGGCATTGAAAACGTTCGCCACCTGGGCGGCGGCACCGATGCGTGGATCAAGTCCGGCGGAGCATTAGAGAAAACCTAAGAGGCCGTCGACGCGTCGGTGCGTTGAAAGAGATGCACGCCGTCGTCGCGGCGGCGCCGTTCGATGCCTCCGCCCGCCATCAGGAAGTGAAGATGGGCCAGGCTTTCGCCGATGGCGAAAAAAAGTTCGTGGTCGTCCAGTCGGCGTTTGAACAGGCGCCCCAGTACCTCGACCGCGGTGCTCGGCTCGGCGCAAGCGGCCAGGGTCTCGTCGAGACGGCCGTCGTGATGATGAGCCAATTGATCGAGACGCCCCTCAAGGCCGGTAAAGGGCGTGTCGTGGCTGGGCAGGACCAGAACCTCGGCCGGCAATCCGCGGAAGAGTTCCAGGCTGTCGAGATAGCGGCGCAGGGGATTGGCCTCGGGCTCTTGCGGCCAGACGCTGACGTTGGGGCTGATGCGGGGCAGGATCTGATCGCCCGAGATGAGGACGCCAAGCTCGGCGCAGTGAAGGCAAGCGTGCTCCGGCGAATGGCCGCTGCCGACGATGACCCGCCAGGCACGGCCGCCGATCTCGATGGTTTCGCCGTCGTCGATGCGGCGATGGCGGGCGGGGATCGGCGAGACCTGTTTTGCGTATCGGTCGCGGCGCTTCTCGACCAGGGCCATGCCGTCGGGACCGAAGCCGGCGGCGTGATAAAAGCGGCGCAGTATCTTGAGAACCGCCTCACCGGTATCAAGACTGATCATCCGGCCACAGGCCCATTCGCCCAATGTCGCCCACAGTTCGACGCCGAAGCGCTCGGTCAGCCACCCCGCCAATCCCATGTGATCGGGGTGAAAGTGGGTGACGATGACCCGCTTCAAGGGCCGCTTGGTAAAGTGGGTGGCGAAAACCTTCTTCCACGCCTCCTTGACGTTGTCGAGGGCGATGCCGGTATCGACGATCGTCCAGCCGTCGCCGTCTTCCAAGAGCCACAGGTTGATATGGTTGAGACGGAAGGGCAGCGGCATGCGCAGCCACTCGACGCCCGGCGCCACCGTGATCGTTTCTCCGCTCTCGGGTAGACGCTCGGTTACGTAGCGCGGGCTTTCAGGCACGAAAGAATTCAGTGAGGTTGAGAATAGGGGCGGTCCTGGGCCACGATCCACTTCAGCTCCTCCTTGATGAGCTCGACGTGGTGGGTCGGCTTGGCGCCGAGGACGGACGTAATGATGGACAGGGTTGGGAAAACGGTCGAAGTTCTCCAGGAACAAGAACTTGACGCTGGGCCGGATGGTATCCGACAAGAGCAGGCTGAGCACAAGTTTCTTGCGGATATCGTTGCGCAGATTGCCGGCCTCGGTAAGACGGAAGAATTCCTTGACGAACTGACGCGGCGCGACGGCCCCATCCATCAGGTCCTTCATGTTCTGGCGCAGGGCCGCCGTGTATTGCTGGCGCGTGTTGACGATGACCCTGGACGTGCGGCGGCGCACCTCGGCGATGGCTTGGGGGCTGAAGGCATTGGCGCTGACCAGTTCGACGCAGTGTTTCACCTCGTTGTGCTTCGTGATCTCGCCCAAAAGATCGAAGACCTCGGTCACCAATTCGGTCCGGCGCGCCCGGGGGCTGAGCCGCGCCGCCGCCGCCATGGCCATGGGCGGTTCCGGGTCGCGCGACGCCACCATGGCAAGAGGCAAGGGATCTTCAAAGCCAAGCAGATCCAGATTGTCGTTCAACAGGTGTTCGGGGATCAAGATGTCGTCCCTTTCGCCGGGCAGGCAAATGGGTTGGCCCGACTTATAGTGCCGCTTGATCTTGAGAGCGACCTGAAGCCCTTCTTCGGTAATGCCGAAACGGTTTTCCATGGCGTCCCTCTTTTCCCTCACGTCACCATCACGAATTCCAGGTCCCAAGACGAGCGGGCGCCATCGCGCCGTTCGACGCGGGCGCTCCACCTGGCGCGAAACGTTTCAGCGCCCTCGCTCAATGCCGCGGGCGATAGGGAGGCGTTGCGTGCTTCCTGGAGACGCAGCGCGCACCGCGCCGCCTCCAGGCGAAGCGCCATCGCCGAACCGCCGCGGCCAAAGGACGGACGCTCTTGGCGTTCGATCTCGTCCAGCCAATCGGCCAGGACAAGCGTGAGAAAGGCGAGCTCGGCGGGCGGCACCTTGGCTCGGCCTTGCCGCCATTTGCTTACCGCCGACGGCGCGACGTCAAGCATGGCCGCGATCTCCCGTGCCGACACGGTGGCTTCCTCCAGCCCCCGGAACACGGGCTGGGCGCCGACCAAGGAGGAAAGGTCGGTTCGCTCATGGGCCGTCATTGTTCCCCCGCAAGCATATTTCTCCCCAAACACGACCTGTCTACTCCACATAAATTCCTAAATAAACAACTTTTTGTGCTTCTTACAAAATAAACCGCAATATGTAGTAGCGATTTCCTTTGCCATCGGTTGGAATCAAGGTCGCGCCTTGAACCGGCAAATGGAATTCCACTTGCTGGCCCGCCGTTCCGTTTTCCATGCCCAAGATGTCGGGCGACGACGAAAGAGCACCCGAGAAAAATCACTGCTCAACGACAATGAAAACCAATCGCGGGAAGTGCCTTGTCTACGAAATTCCACAATCTTCTCCCCTCACTACCCGCAAGGTTCCCGCCAAGACTTTGATTGGACTCACTTTTTACACTTGTCGAAGGCTGGAACGCGGTCCCGCAAAATGCTCCGACGGCCAATAGTGGTCCTTCGCAAGCCCCGACCATGAACGTGTTACTTTCCCTCAGTATACAAGATGGTGTAGTCACAGTGTTGACAAACTACTGTATATATAATATTGGGATTCGTGCAGGGGCATACTTGAATCATTACGGGCCTTAGGAAATCGGCACACGATAGGGTTCGAAAACCGTGTCCAGCCGCGCCGGATCCGAGGCAGTTCGAGGCGCATCGATCCGATCCGGCACAACACAAGAGGAATAGCAGCAAATGCTTTCCAAGGACTTAATGACAGAGAGCCGGGACGACGGACGGAAGACCGTCCTGGCGTCCTATAACATTCATTTCGTCCACCCCGACGCGCCCAGGAACGTCCGTCTCGAGCGCCTGCTGGCGCCCAATCTGGCGGCGGCGTTGAATATGGCCGACGGGCTATTTCCCGACGCGACCATCTTGCGTATCCACAAAACGCCGGCCCGCCCCCGGATGGACGATTATCCGGACGCCCGTTTCATAAAGGGAGCATTCCACCCCTCTCGCACCGGCGATCAGCCAGCCCAGGCCCCGCCGGCCGACTAGAGCAAATGCCGAGCGGATGGAATCATCCGCGACGACGTATTTGCCGTTAAAACAAGAAGTTAGAGGAATTTCGGTGAACGCATGTGAACGGAAAATTCTCTAGTCACTCGGCGGCCAAGGCGGATTCCGCGACCAACATGCGCATCGGCATCGACCTCGGCGGCACCAAGATCGAGGCTATCGCCCTGGCCGGCGACGGCCGCGAGTTGGCCCGCCTGCGCGTCCCCACGCCAACCGGCGATTATGGCGCCACGGTGGCCGCCGTCGTCGGCCTGGTAACCGAGATCGAGAAACAGACCCGGCGTAGAGGCACCGTCGGCGTCGGCATCCCGGGCACCCTGTCGCCGGCCAGCGGATTGGTTAAGAACGCCAACTCGACGGCCCTCATCGGTCAGCCCCTGGATCGCGACCTGGAAACGGCGCTCGGCCGTCCGCCGCGGCTCGCCAACGACGCCAATTGCTTCGCCGTTTCCGAGGCCGTCGACGGCGCGGGCCGGGGCGCCGGCGTCGTCTTTGGGGTCATCTTGGGGACCGGCGTCGGCGGCGGCCTGGTGGTCAACGGCCGCCCCCTCGGCGGACGCAACGCCATCGCCGGGGAATGGGGGCACAATCCCCTACCCTGGCCGTCCGACGACGACCGTCCCGGGCCGCTTTGCTACTGCGCCAAGCGGGGATGCATCGAGACCTTTCTGTCGGGACCCGGTCTGGTCCGCGATTACCAAGACAACGGCGGCGAAGGCGGTCTGGCGGCCGCCGACGTCGCCGCCCGGGCCGAGGCCGGCGAGGCCCGGGCCGGGGCGGCGATGGAACGCTATGAAAAGCGCTTGGCGCGCGCCTTGGCCAGCGTCATTAATCTGATCGATCCCGACGTCATCGTGCTTGGAGGCGGGCTTTCCAACATCGAACGCTTGTACGAAACGGTGCCCGGGCTGTGGCGGGACTGGGTCTTTTCCGACCGCGTCGACACGGCGCTGCGCAAGAACCGGCACGGCGATTCCTCGGGCGTGCGCGGCGCCGCCTGGCTGTGGCCGCTCGAAGCAGATGTCACCGATTAGGAGCGCATTGATGATGGGTGCCAATCAAAGCCGGGACACGCCTAACACTCGGGTCGGGACAGGGCCTCGACCTTGCTCAGGCGCAATTTCAAGGTGATGTCGCCATAGTCCTGCAACAGCGCCTCGGCAATGCCGTCGTCGCGGTACTGAATGTGCAACTGAAATTCGGGCAAGGGACCTTGGGCGGCCCGCCCCGGATAAAAGGCGAGACTCATCTTCCATCCCGGCCTGGCGCCGAGGCCGGCGCTTGCCGTGGCCTGCCCCGAGACGGCGCCGCGCAGGGGCGTGATAACGGCGTTCACCTCGTAGGGATTGTCGGGCGACGTTCCGTCGAACATGAACCGGTTGAAGTTGAGCCCGCCGCTTCGTCCCGCCTCAATCAAGGCCAGCAGGTGGCGGGTCGGAAACACGGTGCCGGGCGGAAGCGCCACTTCAAACCGTGACGGTTGGCTGAAATGGGCTCGGCCGGCACCACCGTCGGCGGGCGCCGTCGCGGTTCCGCGAAACATCTCGCCGGGCTTGCCGTTGCGCGTCTGGTTGACCCGAAACCGATAGCGCCGCCCGTCTTTCGACTCCCAGCTTACATAAGACCAGGAGCTGTCGAGGCTTCGTCCTTCTTCGTAGTCAAAGCGCATCAAGGTCTGGTTTTCGACGGTCCATCCGTCGCAGCCCTCGGTGAACTTATAGATCATCGCGCCCTCGACGCCGACCACGCCCGAGCCCGCCTCGGCGCGCTCCAGCCCGATGGAATAAATGCCACGGTGGGGGACCAAGGTCGCCGACGTCGCGGCGCCCGGCGCCGCCCAAAAGACGCCAACAAAGAAGCCAGCGATGAAGCCGGCCAAGCGAACGGAACGCGGGGTCATGGAATCTTGGCCTTTTCCTATTTCAGTGGCTCGAATCGGTGATCATAGGCGGGCCCGGCGGGGCCTGTCCACCGGGCCGCACGCCTGGGTCGTGGCCCCTGATTGGCCCCGATGACCCGGCAATAAATTCCCCCCCCGGACCTCTGTTTCCCCGTAAGCGATATCTTAAGCTCTTGTTTTTATTATCCCCACCTCTTGGTACGGGAATTGCGTTCCTTTTCGCCAAGTGTCCTTGACCGATGGCAGGTCGCCAAACGAGCACCCGGGCCCCGAGAGAAATGAAGTGAACCATCCCAACGTTACCCAATTCAAGCCAATTTACAGCACCGAGACGCCCGAGGATGTCGCCCTCGTCCGCAAGGTCGGGCGTCTGGTCGATTGCCTGGACTCGGCGGGCGCCACGGCGGGCTTCGGACTGACCGCCGTCCACGAGGAGGCATCGCAATTCGCATTAACGGCGGCAGGCGACGCCGAAAACCTGATCCGGGCGCAGCGCGAGCGCATCGCCGAGTTGGAGCTTCTTGCCCTGACTGATGGATTGACCGGCCTGTTGAATCGCCGCGCCATCGAAGCCGAGATGGGTCACGCCCTGGCCGCCGCCCGACGCTACGACGAGCGCGGCGTTCTGGTCTACATGGACATGGACGGGTTCAAGGCGGTCAACGACGCCTACGGCCATGCGGCCGGCGACGAGGTTCTGCGCCAGGTGGCCAGGGTCCTGCAGGAAAACGTGCGCGACAGCGACCGGGTCGGACGGCTGGGCGGCGACGAATTCGCCATCTTGCTGGCGCGCACCTCGTGGGAAGACGGCATCAAGCGAGCCGAGGCCATCGATCGCGTGGTCAACACCACCGTTGTCAACTGGAACGGGTGTAATTTGGCCTTGTCGGCCAGCTTCGGCGTCCACAAATACGGCGCCGACGACGACGATGGCGAACTGCTGAATCAGGCCGACAAGGCCATGTACAAGATTAAGCGCGGACGCGCCGATCTCGTCGGCCACAGGGCCCTGGCCTGAGCGGCACCCGGCTAAAAGGTCCTCTCGATGGCCACCAAACCCAAGCTTTTAATTCCCTCCCCTCCCCAACTTGACCCCGCGCCGCGTCGTGCGGCCGGGGTCATCTTTTTTTCCCGGTGCGGGACGGGTCGGGCAAATGGAGGAAAGATCCATGAGACTTGAACCGAAACTAGACCGCCAGGCACCGACCATCGGACCGGTCCCAGCCGCGGCCAAAAGAAAACAGCCTCTAGTCGCTCCCGCGCCGGCCGTCGATCTGCCCCAAGGCTTCGATATTCGCAACGCCTCGCCCCGCCGTTTGGCGGAGGCGAGCATGGACTTCTATGTCGCCGGGCTGTTGGACTGGGAGGAATACGCCATGCTGGCCTTCCAGCCCGAGTTGCATCCCGATTACGACCGCACCATCGGCGCCCTGACCGGCCGCCGGGCGGCACCCGACAAGGGGCGCGACTGCCTCGCCGAATGGGAGGAACGTCTGGCGTTCGAACAGAAATACCGTGGAGAAAAGGACGAGACGGCCATGCGCACGCTGCACATCGTCACGCTCTTTCAGCGGCTCGACGCGCCTTCTCGGATGGTTGCCTGATAGGAAATTCGGTTATTGCGCCGCCAGCGCGTTCGCCACTTCGGGGGGCGTGGAAGGCCGGCTCTTGGCCAACGACCACTGGACAGGATTGAGGGCGATGGCCCAGGCATCGGATATCCCGGCGCGGCGTATCTGACGACGCAGTTCCTTTCCCCCTGAACGCTCGAACGGTCCGACGACCACCCGGAAATGGGTTTGCCCATCCAATCGCGCCTCGACGATGGTCGGCGCCAAGGACGCATGTTCGTCGGCAAGGGACCGGGCGTTGTCGAGATAGAGGAAGCTGCCCACCACATAGTAGAAACCGGTCCCTACGGGAATCTTGACTTCGCGCGGCTGCAGCGGCGGGCGCCGCGGCGGCACGGCGGCGGCCAACTTGGCGATGGCGGGATCATCCTTGGCCACCCGGCGGGTGGCGGTCGGGGTAAGGGTCGGGGCGCTTTCGCGCCGGTCCGCCTTGGCCAATTCGGGTCGCGGCGCCACCGCTGGCACGGGCTTCGGCGCATCGGAAACCGGACCCGCCGCACTTTCCATTTCGTCCACACCGGGAGCGGGACCCGCCGCGGTCTCGAATTCATTCAGCATATCGCCATCCGCCACGGCCGTGGCGGCGACCTCGACATCGCCCGAAATTTCGATTTCGCCGTCTCCACCCTCGTCTAGCGCGGCAACGGCGGTGTCGCTCGGCAGGTTATCGATGCAGAATTGTTTCTGCGTTACGCCGCGCAGGATGGAACAGTCCTGCTCGGCCACGAGAGATATGCCGTGATCGGCGACGGACTTCTGGGTGGCAAGATAGGAAAGCCCGTCGAGCGCCCACGAGGCGACGCGGACGGGCAGCGGCACGGCGCAACCCGACAACACCACGACACTCGCCAAAATGAGTGCCCAGCGACCCATACCCCCTCCTCATTGTTCCACAGCGGCGCGTGACGCGCCGCTGTGGTCATTACCGGGCCAGAAGCCTAGTTTGCCGCATTATGGACAGGGAATCTACCATACTGCAAGAAAGAAACGCCATAAGCCTTTGACTCGCCTGTCTGCCCTCGCCTACCGGCGAACGTCAGGAGGGGCCGTCGGGGTTCTTCTTCGGCTTCGGAAGATCGAGTTGAATGGCCAGTTCCTTGAGCCGCGGCGGCTCCACCGAAGCCGGTGCCCCCATCATCAAATCCTGGGCCTGCTGGTTCATCGGGAAGAGGATAACCTCGCGGATATTGGGCTCGTCGGCAAGCAGCATAACGATGCGGTCGATGCCCGGCGCCGAGCCGCCATGAGGCGGTGCCCCGTAACGGAAGGCATTGAAAAGTCCGGCAAATCTCTCCTCCACGTCTTGGCGGCTATAGCCGGCAATGGTGAAGGCCTTGACCATGATGTCGGGCCGGTGGTTGCGGATGGCCCCCGACGACAGCTCCACTCCGTTACAGACGATGTCGTATTGATAGGCCAGGACGTCCAGTGGGTCCTGGGTCTCCAGGGCCTCCATCCCGCCCTGGGGCATGGAAAAGGGGTTGTGACTGAACTGGATGGTGCCCGTTTGCCCGTCCAATTCGTACATCGGATAATCGACGACCCAGCAGAATCGGAAAGCATCTTTCTCGATCAGGTCAAGCTCGCGGCCAATTCGATCGCGCACTACGCCGGCGAAACTGGCCGCGGCCGGCGCCTCGTCACAAACGAAGAAGACTGCGTCGCCGTCATCGATCGCGGCGCCTTGGCGGATGGCTTCGGTGCGTTCGGCCTCCAGATTGCGCGCAATCGGCCCCTTGGTCCCGCCGTCGGCGAAGACGATGTAGCCCAGCCCCCCCGCGCCCTCTTCGCGCGCCCAATCGTTGAGCTTGTCGAAAAAGCTGCGCGGCTTGGCGGCGGCGCCGGGCGCGGGGATGGCACGCACCACGGCACCGGCCTCGATTTTGCGGGCGAAGAGGCCGAAGCCCGATCCCCGAAAGGCCTCGCTGACGTCCGAGATATGGAGCGGATTGCGCAGATCCGGCTTGTCGGTGCCGTACTTCCCCATGCAATCGGCAAACGGGATGCGGGGAAACGGGGGCTCGGTGACCTGGGACCCGCCCGAGAATTCGGCGAAGACCCCTTGCATGACCGGCTCGATGGCGGCGAAGACGTCTTCTTGGGTGACGTAGGCCATTTCGAAGTCAAGCTGATAGAACTCACCCGGCGAGCGGTCGGCGCGGGCATCCTCGTCGCGGAAGCACGGCGCGATTTGGAAGTACTTGTCGAAGCCCGACACCATGATCAACTGCTTGAACTGCTGCGGCGCCTGGGGCAGGGCATAGAACTTGCCCGGATGCTGGCGGCTGGGCACCAGGAAGTCGCGCGCGCCCTCGGGCGACGTGGCGGTCAGGATGGGGGTTTGAAACTCCATGAAACCCTGCTCGACCATGCGCCGGCGGATAGAGGTGATGACCTGATTGCGCAGCACGATGTTGCGCTGCATGGCGGCGCGGCGCAGATCCAAAAAGCGATAGCGCAGGCGAATTTCCTCGGAAAGATCGGATTCGCCGGCGACCTGCATGGGCAGGATCTCGGCCGCCGATTCGACGTTGATTTCAATGATTGTCAGTTCAACCTCGCCGGTCGGCAGGCCGACGTTCACGGTCTCGGCGCTGCGCTCCACGATCGGACCGGTCACCGTGACGACGCTTTCCGGACGCACCGTCTCGGCAACGGCGAACAACGGGCTCGAGGTGTCGATCACACACTGGGTGATGCCGTAGTGGTCGCGCAGGTCGATGAACAGAAGGTTGCCGTGGTCGCGCTTGCGATGCGCCCAACCCGAAAGGCGCACCGTCTGACCGGTGTGGTCCAGCCTGAGTTCGCCGCAGGTATGTGTTCGATAGGGATGCATAAGGGTTCTCGACTCGCTGGACCGGCCGGCATAAGCACACCGAAGCCGGCCTTTTGTCAAGCGACGTTCGGCGCCCTGGACCATGAACGGTCCAGACGTCGTCGACTACGATTTGAAGTTGACCCTCTCGAGCTTCATGGCGATACGCTTTTCTTCGTCCTCGTCGACCGTGAACTTGACCGCGATCTCGTTCTCGCGCCCCCGCACCACGCGCCCGGGGAGACGCCCCAATCCCTCGAGGTGGAGCTCGACGAAGAGGTCGTTCTCAAGCGGCTCGGGCATGTCGATCAAGGCGCCGCCGCCCGAGACGTTTTTGAGTCGGCCCTCATGCTCCTCCCCGCCGACCCGAGCCCGAACCCGCCCCTCGAGCCGGTAGCGGGGATGACGGCGCTTGTCGCCGGGCTTATTCATCGACTGACTCCTTTCCCGCGCCGTGCCGCGCCGCCATGGTCGTCGAAAGCGCCGCCCTATGGCAAGCCGTCATCGCGGTCCAACAATTCCATCGCCCTATTTCAGCGATTGCAAATTTCTCGGCGCCATCCGCCCCCCTTTCGAGCGACCGCGTTTCCGTGTATAGCTCGCCGCCATGCCCGAGAGAGTGATAACCGACACACCGGCGCTCGTCGCTTTCTGTCGCCGCCTGGCCGACGCCGAGTTCATCACCGTCGACACCGAATTCATGCGGGAAAAAACCTATTGGCCGCGCCTTTGTCTGGTCCAGGTCGGGGGGCCGGACGAAGCGCGAGCCGTCGACGCCCTGGCCGACGGCATCGATCTGGCGCCGCTGTTCGATCTGCTGGCCAATCCCAATGTTCTCAAGGTCTTTCATGCGGCGCGCCAGGACATGGAAATTTTCGCTTTATCGATGGATCGCCTGCCGGCGCCGCTCTTCGATACCCAGGTCGCCGCCATGGTTTGCGGTTTCGGCGATTCGGTGGGCTACGAAACCTTGGTCGCCAAGCTGGCCAAGGCGCGGGTCGACAAGTCGTCGCGCTTCACCGACTGGTCCTTGCGCCCGTTGAGCCAACGCCAGATCGACTATGCCCTCGGCGACGTCACCCATTTGCGCGTCGTGTACGAGAAACTGGCCCGCAAGCTGGCGGCCAACGGCCACGAAAGCTGGCTCGGCGAGGAAATGGCGTTGCTCAACAGTCCCGAAACCTACGCCCCCGATCCGATGCTGGCCTTTCGGCGCCTCAAGGTACGCAATCCGTCACGCCGCACCCTGGCGCTTCTTCGCGAGCTTGCCGCCTGGCGCGAACTCGAAGCCCGACGCGTCGATGTGCCGCGCAACCGGGTGCTGCGCGACGAAGCCCTGCTTGAGATCGCCCACCACGCCCCGACAACGGTTGACGACCTGAAACGAACCCGCGGCCTGGGCCGGCGGATGGCCGAAGGTCCCGCCGGACAGGCCATCTTGGAGGCGGTGCGACGCGGCCAGGCGGTACCCGACGCGGACTGTCCGCGCCCGCAGAGCAAACCCGGCCTGCCGCGCGGCCTGGGGCCAGTGGTGGACCTTTTGAAGGTGCTGCTCAAGATGAAGTGCGAGGAAAACCAGGTGGCGCAGAAACTGGTCGCCTCGGCGGCCGATGTGGAACGGATTGCCGCCGACGGCGAGACGGCCGACGTGCCGGCGCTCCGGGGCTGGCGGCGCGAGGTCTTCGGCGACGACGCCCTGAGGCTGCGCGGCGGCGCGACCGCCCTGGCCGCCGACGGCAAGCGGCTCAAGCTGGTGACGCTGGGTTCCGATTAGTGTTCTGGTGTCACAGGCGGCATCGCATTCGGGTGATCGCCTACCCCGTCAACGTCCGCTCCTCACGGTTAAGCAGACGAAATCAGGGGCAAGGCGGACGATGACAAGCCCTTGAAAACCAATTAGCGTGACAGTGCGGGAGGCTCTGGCTACGTGTTCACCTTTCAACGATGTTCTCGGACCAAATGACT
>JASLLZ010000076.1 GCA_030746775.1 Rhodospirillales bacterium
CGAGATAGCCTTGCGGCATTGTCACATCACCGTTGCGTTCACCGTATTAACCGACATGTCCCCGATGACCTCCGGCTTCACGATAAATACACCCCATGGTCGAAGGAACAGAACTTTCTCCATGGCGATCCGGTGACCTGGTTTTTCGGTGTTCCCGTGTTCGGCTGGCCATTTGCCCACATTGCCTCAAAATGCGTCCGCCGTGTCGGGCAGGGCGGACATCGGTCGGCAGAAGTCCAATTATAACCGGTTTGTTCGATGAATCGGTTACGCTTGATGTTAGCAACCGTTCCGTCGTGTGTAATTCCTGTGAAAGCGTGCCCGGAAAGGGCAGGGAACAAAGGCAAGGGCGCGCGTCGTTGCCGTCCCACGGAATGCCACAAAAACCCTGGATTTACCGGCCAATTTGCCGTCGCGGAGCCTACGGGAATGTTGCGCCGGAGCACCCAGAATATCCCTTTTCTTTTGGGGAGTCCGGGTTCGAGTTCCGGGGCGGGCACCACAACATTTCAATGGGGACTGTTTCACGAATTCAAAGGAACGTTCTTGGTTTAAATTTACGGTTGAAACCCATATCTTTCTAACCGAGCCTGGGCGAAACCCTTCGCTGATTTTTTCCCTTCCTCACTGGATTATGATGGAAGCGCTGGCATCTTGGCTGTGGAATCCGTTTCTTGCGTTCATCTATCTTGAGGTGGGCGTGCTTTTCCTCATCATCACCCGTGGCGCCGCCTTGCGCGGCGTGTTCGACGAAGTTTGCGCGGTTTGGCGCGACCGCCACAAAAACGTGGAACAGATCGGCGGCGAAGTCGGACACCGCCATGCCTTTCTTGCCGCCCTCGCGGCCAGCGTCGGGGTCGGCAATCTGGCCGGGGTCGGCACCGCCATTCATCTGGGCGGGCCGGGGGCGCTGTTCTGGATGTGGGTTTCGGCGCTGCTCGGCATGTCCTTTCGCATGAATTCTGCTTTTTGGGCGGTCAAGATGGCCCGACGCGAAGGGGACTCAGATCTGTTCGCGACGCCGATGTTCTATATGGTCGGGTTGCTGGGACAGAACGGGAAATGGCTGGCCTCGGCCCTGGCCTTGTTGCTGATGGTCAAGGGAATGGTAACCGCCAACCTGATCCAGGCCAATTCGGTGGCACACGCCATTTCCGGCGAAACCGGGATGTCAAACGCCGTGGTCGCCGTGCTTTTGGGGACGGCGGTGGCTTTTGTCGTCATCGGCGGATACCGGAGCATACTGCGGGTTTCCTCCGTGGTCGCGCCGTGGATGATTTTAGGATATATGCTCGGCGGTTGGGCCATCCTGCTGTCCAGCCCGGCCAACACGCTGGAAGCCCTGGGGTCGGTTTTTTATTACGCCTTCGAGCCCTACTCCATTGCCGGCGGCGTCGCCGGATACGCGGTCCTGGAGACCCTGCAATACGGCATATCGCGGGGCATTTTTTCGCATGGTTCGGGTATCGGCGTTACGCCCTTCTGGCAAGGCGCCAATCGCGGCGACCCTTCGCGCAGCGCATACCTGGCGGCCGCCGTCCCGGTCGCCGACACCTTGATTGTCTGCACCACTACCGGCCTTGTCGTGCTGACCGCCGGCAATTGGTTGGATACGACGGGCGCTTACCTGACCGTCACCGCGTTCGGCCATGTTCTGGGGAATGGCGGGCGCGTACTGGTGACCGCGTGTCTTGTCCTCTTCGCCTTCACGACGATCATCAACTGGGCCCATTTTTCGGAACGCTGTTTCCAATCCCTGGGCGGAGTGGATGTCGACCGCTTCCGCCTGTTTTTCGCGGCCGTCACTTTCGTCGGCCCGTTCCTGCCATTGCGGCCATTGTGGTCGCTGGGCGACCTGCTGATCGGGTTGATGTTGATCGTTCACCTGTTGCCCCTAACCTACATCGTCATTCGCCATACGCGGGTTATGTGCCGCGATCTCCTGGCCCGGAAAAGAGACCAGCTTTTCTGAATTTCGGGTCATGCCGGAAAGCGGACATGAAACCGCGAATCGGCCCGATGGCGGCGCCGGCCGATGGGCCTCCGGCGTCTTCGTGTTTGACGGGTGATTACGGATAGGAAAACCGCCAACACCAGAACCCCCGTCCCTGATACAAACATCTACTAATTTGCGTTGGCAGTCCCTATATCAGGTTGGAGGCGCGTTTGGGCCAGGTGAGGCACATGGCGGGCAATCCATTGAAGGGGTGGAATCTTTGAAAGAGCAAGGCGCGGCTTGGTGCAATGGATACGCCGCGCCGCCGCGTTCGGGAACCGCGGCGCCGATATCGAGACCCAGGGAAAGGGAAGCCTCTTGTTCAGATTTCATGTACGGTGCAACGCATCTTCAAGGTGGTGGCGATCGGTCTTTGTAATTTTGACGCGGCGCCGCGATATCGGCAAATCTACGATCGGCCGGCGGCGCTCGACGGACTGTCGGCGCGCAACCATTCCAACGACGATGAATATCGGCTATTTGCCCGTGTATTCGGGGTTGTTTGAGTAATGCCGGTTGTAAGAAATTACCGTCTATTCATATTCTTCGTGCTCGGAGGTTTATTTACCGGGGGAATGGCTTTCATTGTTCAGGGCAACGCATTCGGTTTCGGCAATGTAACGATCTTGGCGGTTACGCCCGCATTTTTCGTCGGCGCCACGGCGGGCCTCGCCATTTCATATTTGGTGGTTCGGTCGCGGGACAGCCTACGTATCTCCCGTGACCAACTGGAAAACGAAGTCAAGAACCGGACCGAGGAATTAACACGGAGCGAGAGCCGGTTTCGTCTCCTTCTCGAGTCCAGTCCGATCGGCGTGTCGCTGGTGTCGATGTCGACCAATGCCCGGATTTACGCCAACCCAAGCCTGATCAAGATGTTCGGGGCCGAGTCCGAAGCGCAGCTTCTGGCGATACCGATCATTGACACCTATGCGAACCCCGACGACTATCACTATGTCCGCAAGGTTCATGACGAAGACCTGATCGAGACGGTCGAGGTGTTGCGGCGGCGCCTCGATGGCAGCACATGGTGGGGGTTGATCACCCGCCGGCGAATCACCATCGATGGCGACGACTGCCTGATCGTCTGGTATTTCGACGTCACCGAGCGCAAGGAATCCGCTCTGCGCGAGCAACAAGCGAAACAGGAAGCAGAGACCGCCAACCGCGCGAAGTCGGAATTTCTGTCCTCCATGAGCCATGAGTTGCGCACACCGCTCAACGCCATCCTCGGCTTCGGGCAGATGCTGGAGGTCAACCCAAAGGAACCTTTGACCGAATCCCAGAAAGAGTATGTCGGCTATGTTCTGAAAGGGGGGCAACACCTGCTCGAGCTGATCGACGACGTCTTGGAGCTTGCCAAGGTCGAGGCCGGAAAAGTGGCTTTGTCGATTGAGCACGTTCAAGTCCAACCCGTCCTTGATGAATGCCTTTCGCTTATCCGTTCGATGGCGGACGAGCGCGGTATCGAACTCCTCGTCGGAGGAGGCTTCGAGGAAGAGACGCGGGTTCATGCCGACCGAACCCGGTTCAAGCAATCCCTGCTCAACCTGATGTCCAACGCCGTCAAGTACAACCGTGACGAAGGCAAAATAACCATCGGTTGTCACGAGGTGCCCGGCGCCATGTTACAAGTCTCGGTCACCGACACCGGCGCGGGTATTCCCGAGGACATGCAAAAGGAACTCTTTGAGCCGTTCCGCCGCTTGGGGGCGGAAAACAAAAATGTTGAAGGTACCGGCATCGGTCTCACCATCACAAAGCAGCTTATCGAGAGGATGGACGGCAAAATCGGCTTTGTTTCCGAGGTCGGTAAGGGTTCCACCTTTTGGATCGAACTTCCCCTGGCGCGAGGGAAACCGATTGAAGAAGCATCGGCCGACCGGCAAACGGCCGCCGAACAGGCCGTTGAGATGCAAGATGTTACCGGCACCGTCCTCTATGTAGAGGATAACCCGGCTAATCTGGACCTGATGGAAGTGATCGTGGCCGGCATCGGCGATGTCGCCATGATCTCGGCGCACAATGCCGAGTTGGGCATCGAACTGGCCAAGAGTAAATCCCCCGATCTGATTATCTTGGATATCAACCTTCCCGGCATGGATGGGTTCGAAGCTCTAAGGAAGCTGCAAAGCTTGGAGAAGACCAAGAACATTCCCGTCATCGCGCTCAGCGCCAACGCCATGCCCAAGGACGTCGAGAGGGGGGGTCAGGGCCGGGTTCAAGCAATACCTGACCAAACCGATAAGAGTTGAAGAGGTCATGGGCACGATCAAGGACATCTTGAACACTTAAATCCCGTCGCCGACATCCTCTACATATCTCTTCACGGCCCAACCCGGATCCGATTGCCGCAACTGCCGCCCGGCGCCGAAGACGGGTCACGGCGGCCGACGGACGTTAACTCTCGGCCTCCCCGCGACCATGCAAGGACGCCTCGCCGACCGCATGGCGGATCATTGCGGATTGACCAAGCACGTCTCCACAACGAGGCGAAACAACTCGCTCGTCGGGTCTTCGAGCCCGTCAAGGATGCTGAAATGATTGTGACCCGGAAGATCCAGCGATCTGCCGGGCAGGCCCTGGCCGGACCAACGACCATGGATGTCACGCTGCTGGCGGTGGAATTCATCGCTCTCGCGCCCGCCAACGGCAAGGTTCAGGGGCCCCGCCGCCGCCGCCATGTTATGAATGGGACTGTTTCGTTTCACCGTCTCTTCATCCAAGCCCAGGACATCGTTCAGATAACTCAGCCGGATCGGTTCAAGATCATAGATGCCGCTGATGGCCGTTCCCCCCTTGATCGGATGCTCGGGGATGTCCGATCCCCGCTTGGACCAGTCCGTTTCCATCATCATCGCCGCCAGATGGCCGCCCGCCGAATGGCCGGCAACCGAGAGAGAGTCCCGGTCGACGCCGTATTCGGCGCCGTTCCGCCACAACCAGACGAGGGCTTGACGAAGGCTCTCGACGATATCGCCCACCCCGAATTCCGGCGCCAACGGATAGCCGACAGCGGCGAAGGCAACACCGGCTTCGGCCATCGTCGTGGCGGGAAAACTGAAGCTGCTCTTGTCCAGCATGTGCCAGTAACCGCCGTGGATGTAAACCAGCGCCGGGGCCAACGCCGCCCGGGCGGGAAAGATATCGAACCTTTGGCGCGGGTGGGTGCCGTAGGGCACATCGAGATGGGCCTGTCCCCGTTCCCGCACACGAGCGCTTGCCTGGGCCCAGCGCCCGATGTGGTCGCCATGGTCGGGCACGCGAACCCGGTTGTTGTACTGGGCGTCGAGCCCCGCCCTGTCGTATTCTTTATAGAGGCCCAGCCCATCCTCCTTTTGGTTGCTGCCCGTGGCCGCAGCATAAGCCTCATCGACGACGCGGACGAGTTTTTTTGGTTCTCGCCGGCGGTCTGATATCATGGCCCGATGGCGCGCGATCCATCCCCCGTGGCGCGGTCCGGCGCCGGCGCCCCCAGTGCCCTGCGTGGCATGGCGCTGGTTCTCGTCGCCACATTTTGCGGCGCGGCGATGCAGGCCATCACGCGCGGCCTGTCCGGCGAGCTACACCCGTTCGAGTTGGTCTTTTTCCGATTTTTCTTCGGTTTTCTGGTCCTGGCGCCGGTGCTGCTGCGCCTCGGCTTGAAGCCCCTTGCCACGCGCCGCCTGGGTCTGCACGCGCTCAGGGGCGTCTTGCAGGTCGCCACGATGATGATGGTCTTCATGGGGCTCTCGATGACCGAACTGGCCACCGTCGCGGCGCTTCAGTTCTCGTCGCCGCTGTTCGGCACGGTGCTGGCCCTGCTTTTCCTCGGCGAGGTCGTCAGGGCACGGCGGATCACGGCGCTGGCGGTCGGTTTCGCGGGCATGTTGGTCATCGTGCGTCCGGGCGTCGGCACGGTGGAGCCGGGCGCCTTGCTGATCATGCTGTCGGCGCTGGTCTTCGCCTTCATTATCATCTTGCTCAAGATCATGGCGCGCACCGAATCCAGCCTCACCATGACATTGTACATGGGTCTTTTCACGGTGCCCTTCGCCTTCGCGGCGATGCTGCCGTTCTGGCGCATGCCGTCGCCCGATCAGTGGCCGTGGCTGATCGCCCTCGGCATTCTGGGCAGCCTGTCGAATCTCAGCTTCGTTCAGGCGTTAAGGGAGGCGGAGGTGACGGCGATCCTGCCCTTCGAATTCGCCAAGTTGCCCTTTTCCGCCCTCATCGGCTACTTGGCCTTTGCCGAAGTTCCGGATACCTGGACCTGGGTCGGCGGCGCCATGATATTTTTGGCGATCACCTACATCGCCTACCGCGAGCGAGACTTGCGGCGCGCCAGGGTGGGTTAAGGAAGTCGTGGCCGGAGGCGAAGGGCACGTTGTCGGAGCGCGGTGAGCGCCCAATCACCGGTCGCGTTCGACCCTTGCCGGGAGCGAGCCCCCGGGCCCGGCACCACATTCATTCAATAGGTTGAATAATAACCGGCTGTAAACCGCCGATTCATTGCGAATCTTCAATGCGCCGACATCCCCGCGACTCCTAAAATTACTGCACGTTTTGTGCACTGTTAACCCAAGGAGTCGGTTATGGATAAGCGCGTAACAGACGGCCCCGATTATTTCCAGAGCGCTCGCGAGCACGAATCGCGTAGGGATGCGCCGCCCGAGGATCTTAAGAATTCGGAGACCAAGCCCTGGATGATCATCTACGCCATTACTCTCGGAATTCTTTGCATCCCGGCGGTCGTCCTTCCGATGCTGACCGGCGTGGTAGCCCTGTTCAGCTGAAGGAATGCGATAAATTGCCGGAGCGGCGATCCTAGGCCTCGTTCACGACCGCGCGACGGACGACCCTCATTGGAAACCAATGACAATTGGCGGCAACGTTAACCCGGATCAATGCGCGGAATGCGTAATCGTCATACTCTTTTAAAGGGAGGTCCTTACCTCGACCCTTAAGGCGGCGAAGGCCGCCTTCGTAGAGCGGTCGGGTTCGAATGAAGGGGTAGGGCCTTGAAAAAGTACCCGCGAGAAGCCGTATCGACCGAGCCCGTCGATTGTCGTAAATGCACCCTCCACCGATGCATTCTCTTCGCCGACAGGGAGAATATCCAGCTCAAGCCGATTTTGGAGTCCGCCGCGGCAATGCTATTCGCCACGGGCAGCGCACTCTACAGCACGGGTGACCCGGCCGCGCATATTTTTGTCATCCGCGACGGCCTGGTCAAACTGGTCCAATACCTGGCCGACGGCACCCAACGAATCGTGCGCTTGTTGCACCAGGGCACGATTGCCGGTCTCGATGCCCTGGTCGACCGTCCTTACGAGCATACGGCGGTGACCTTGCAGCCGACCTTTCTCTGTCGCATTCCCATCGGCGCGGTGCACCGGTTGGACGCCGCCTGTCCCGACCTGCACTGGCAACTCATCGAGCGCTTGAAAGGCTCTCTTCACGAGGCTGACGAATGGCTTACCGAACTGTCCACGGGTAGCGCCAGAGCCCGGTTGGCGCGCCTGCTCGTGTCCCTGGCAGGCACGGCCGACGAATGCGAGATTTTCAGCCGCGAGAACTTGGGAGCCATGCTGGGGGTCACCACCGAGACCGCCAGCCGCACCATGGCCGAGTTCAAACGCGAGGGCCTGGTCACCGAAATGGGGTTGTATCGCTGCCGCTGCGCCGTCGAGGCGCTGCGCGAGATCGCCACGGAATGATCGGAGGCGGGCAATGAACATTCGGCAAATGGACGTCACGATGGGCCACTCGACGGCAACACCGGTCGTGTTCGGCGTCATAGGGGTCGCCGCCGCCCTGGTCGTCGTTCTCGCGACGCAGCCGGCGCACGGCACGGGCTCGAAAAGCGACGTCAACCCGTCGCAATCGACCGCCGATCACCGCGCTTTCAAGCAGCTCCAAGGCCCCTTCGCCATCGGTGAGATCACCAAGGCCTGTCTGGATTGCCACAACGTGGCTTCGAAACAGATCCACAAGACCACTCATTGGACCTGGGAGGTGGTCAACCGCCACACCGGTCAGAAGCTGGGCAAAAAGAACGTCATCAACAATTTTTTCCCTTCGGTGAAGTCCAACATCGAAAGTTGCGCCGTCTGCCACATCGGTTTCGATTGGCGCGACGAGAACTTCGACTTCGCGTCCGAAGAGCAGGTGGATTGCCTCATCTGCCACGATACGACAGGGACCTACGCCGTCGAGAAATTCCACCAGAGCAGCGCCAGGTGCCCGGTCTGTCACGACGAGAAGCCGCGGCGGAAAGATACCGAAGCGGTCGACTTGGCGGCAATCGCCCGCCATGCCGGTCCGACCAGTCGCGCCACCTGTGGGGCCTGTCATTTCCGCGGCGGCGGCGGCGACGGTGTCAAACACGGCGACCTGGATTCGTCGCTCCTTGCGCCCCCACGCTCCCTCGACGTTCACATGGACGCCGCCGGCCTCGATTTCTCCTGCGCCACCTGCCACAGGGGCGGCCAACACGTGGTCAAGGGAAGCCTCTATGCGCCGACACCCAACGATCCAAGCGGAGTCGCCAGCGTCGGCAACGGGCGCGCCACCTGTCAATCGTGCCACGGCGACGCGCCGATGAAGGACGCCATGCTGAACAAGCACACCAACCGCATCGCCTGTCAGACCTGCCACATTCCCGAGATCGCCCGCGGCGGCGTCGCCACCTTGTTGTCCTGGGATTGGTCGAGCGCCGGCGCGCCCAAACGCAAGGGCAAGGTGGTGGTCAAGAAGGACGCCCAGGGCCGGGTGACGTATAGCGCGCGCAAGGGCGACCTCGCTTGGGGCAACAACGTGGTGCCGCAATACGTGTGGTTCAACGGCATTGTCGATTACACCTTGCCGGGCCAGGCTGTCGACCTGGGCGGGGTGGTTCCCATCAACACCTATCGCGGCGCCGCCGACGACCCCAAAGCGCGTATTTTTCCGGTCAAGGTCTTCCGCGGCCGCCAACCCGTCGATACCACCAACCGAACCCTGGCCGTTCCCCATCTGGCGGGGCGAAAGCGGGTTGCCTATTGGCGGGGCTACGAATGGGAACCGGCACTGGCCGCCGGCATGAAGGCGGCGGGACTCGCCTTCAGCGGAGCCTTCGATTTCGCCGAAACCCGGATGCTGTGGCCGATCAACCACATGGTGGCGCCGGCCCGGGACGCCCTGGCCTGCGTCGACTGTCATGCCGATAACGGACGGCTGGCGAAGGTCGAGGGACTCTACATCCCGGGGCGCGATTCCTACCCCATCGTCGAGTGGGTCGGAGCGGTCCTGCTGGCACTGACGATCGGCGCCGCGCTGGTCCACGGTATCTTGCGTGCCGTTTTCCGCCTGGCGCGGAGGGCGCGGTCATGAGCGTGATGAAAAGGGTATATCTCTTCAAAGGGTTCTTGCGCTTTTGGCACTGGTCCCAGGCGGCCCTCATCATCTTCATGGCCCTCACCGGCTTCGAAATTCACGGCTCCTATACGCTGTTCGGATTCGAGGACGCGGTGAGCTTGCATCGGGCCTCCGCCTGGATCCTCATTGCTCTTTGGACCTACGCCAACTTCTGGCACCTGATCACCGGCGAGTGGAAACAATACATTCCGACCGGAGAAAAATTCACCGCTATGATTCTCTACTACTCGCTCGGCATCTTCCGCCAATCGCCCCATCCTTTCAGACCCGTGCCCCTCAACAAGCACAATCCCCTGCAGCGGGTCGCTTACCTATTCTTCAAGGGGGCGATCACGCCGCTGATCTGGGCTTCGGGCTTGCTCTATCTGTCCTACGACATATGGGGGATCCTGGGGCTCGACGGGCTGTCCTTGGGATGGGTGGCGCTGGTTCACACCTTGGCTGCGTACCTGCTGCTCACCTTTCTGGCTGCCCATCTCTACCTGATCACCACCGGGCACACCGTGATTTCGCAGCTCAAGGCGATGATTACCGGTTGGGACGAGGTCGAGGAATAGAAGCCGATATCAAGGTCCGGTGGAATCAAAACCGATCGGGCCGGTAGGGCGTGAGATCGACGCTGGGCGGTTGGCCCGTCGCCAGTTCGGTGATCAGTTTTCCGGTGACGCCGCCGAGCGCGATGCCGATCTGGTCGTGGCCGAAGGCAAAGAGCACGTTGGCGTAGCGCGGCGAGCGCCCGATCACCGGCCGCGAATCGACCATCGCCGGGCGCGAACCCATCCAGTGCTTCGCCCCTTCGGTATTGAGACCGGGCAGGATGCCGGCGGCGTGATTTGTCAGCACGTCGGCGCGGGCGTAGTTGGGGGCCGCGTCGACGCCGGCGAACTCGGCCGTGCCGGAAGCCCTGAGGCCGCCCTCCATGGGGGTCAGGGCGACGCGCCGTTCAGACGCCGTGACGATGCTGTTGAGGGTCATCCCGGGATTGGGCATCATCGAATGATAGCCCCGCATGGCCTGCAGCGGCACCGTTGCACCCAGTTCCGTCGCCAGGGGCTTTGACCAGGCGCCGGCGGCAAGGACGATCAAGTCGGCCTCGATGGCGCCGTCGTCGGTAAGCACCTTGCGCGGTCCCTCGGAACCCATTTCAAAGCCGGTGACCTTTGCACGCTTGAGTATGCCGCCGTCCTGGACCGCTCGTTCGGCGAAGCTCGCGGCCAGGCGTTGCGGATTGACCGTAAAGGCGACGTCGGGAAAGAGCACGCCGTGCTTGACCGTCGGTCCAAGGGCCGGTTCGCGCTCGCGCGCTTCGTCACCGCTCAACTCCTCGACTCGGATGCCGCGGCTACGGCGCAGATTAATTCCGTACTGAGCGTGGGCCAAACCGTCGTCGTGTTCATAAACAGCCATTAGGCCGGTGTGCTTAACCAAGTCCTGGGCGTCGGCCGTTTCGATCAGGGGCTCATAGGCCTCGAAGAGACCCTTGAGGAGGGCGTTGCGGGCGTCGGCGATCTTTTCCACCCGCTCGGCGGTGCTGTTTCTGATGTAGTGGATAAGCCAGGACAGGGTCCACGGCAGATAGGCCCAGCGGATGGAGAGGGGCTGCAAGGGATCGAACAGCATCTTGGGTATGTCCTTGACGATGCCCGGCGTCGCCAGGGGAACGACCGACGCGATGCCGAGCGAGCCCGAATTGCCCAAGGTGCAGCCGCCGCCGGGATCGCCCTTGTCGATCATCGTCACCTTAAAACCGGCACGCTGAAGAGAGAGCGCGCATGAGGCGCCGATAATGCCGGCGCCGATGACGGCCACACTTTTGCCCGATGCGCCCGCGTCGCCGTCTGCCATGGATGGATCCTCCCCAATGTTTCGTTCGGGCGCCAAGATAACGGCGTTGAAGAAGGCGCGCAACCAAGCGGTAAAAGGACTGCGGAGGACGGGGCGCGGGCTAAAAACGATCGGGACGGTAGGCCTCGATGTCCATCGAAGGGGGGCCTCCGGCGGCCAATTCGCCGATCAATTTACCGGTGATGCCGGCGGTCGACAGGCCGATGTGGTCGTGGCCAAAGGCAAACAGCACGTTGCCGTGTTTGGGCGCCCACCCGATCACCGGCGTCGAATCGGGAAGCGACGGGCGCGGTCCCATCCACGGTTCGAACCCCGCCGTGTTGACGCCGGGGAAAAGGCCGGTCAGCAGGCCGAGCAGGCGCTCGGCCCGGGCGTAGACCGGCGGCGCGTCGGCGGCGGCGAATTCGGCCAGGCCGGCGACGCGCAATCCGTGCTCCATCGGCGTGATGCCGACATAGCGTTCGCCCGAGATAACGCAGCGCCCAGGCGCAACGCCGGGGTCGGGCAGCATCACGTTGTAGCCCCGTTCGGCGACAAGGGGGAAGTCGGAGCCCAGTTTCCGGGCCAGGGGCCGCGACCACGTGCCGGCCGCGATGACCACCAAATCGCAATCGACGCCGCCGCCGGCGGCGATCACCCGGCGCGGTCCCTCGGCGCCGATCTCGAAGTCCGTTACCTCGCGGCGCAAGACGGTGCCGCCCCGGTCGGTGAAGTGGCGCGCCAGAACCTGGGTCAGGCGCAGGGGGTTTATGGTGCGCCCGACCTGGGGGAAGAAGAAGGCGCGCCGGACCGAAGGGCCGAGGGCCGGTTCCATCTCGCGCGCCTCGTCGCCGCTCAGTTCCTCCATCTCGATGCCGCGGCGGCGCCGCAGGTCGAGCCCATAGGCGTTCTGGGCCAGGGCCTTCTCGGTCTCGAAGACGTAAAGCATGCCGTCGCGTATCACCATGTCGTCGGCGCCGGCCGAGGCGAGCAGAGGATCAAATCCGTCGTACATGCGCGACAAGAGCGCGAAGCGGGCATCGGCGATGTCCTCGACGCTGGGTTTGTTGCAATGCCCAAGGAAACGCAGGAACCACGGCGCCAGGCGTGGCGCATCGCGCCAGCGCAGCTTAAAGGGGGCGTCCGGGTCGAGCAGCATGAGCGGCGCCTTGAGCGCCAGGCCGGGCATGGAAAGCGGCACGCAGGACGCGTAACCGAAGCACCCGCCGTTGCCCGTCGAGGCTTCTTCGCCCGGACCCCGGCGGTCGATCAGGGTGACCGTGAATCCTTCGCGCTGCAGATAAAGCGCCGAACAGACCCCAACGATACCGGCGCCGACGACCGTGGCGCGGCGATTCTCTCCTTTCGTCGCGGCCATGCTTTCCCCCCGAGAGGCGTGTCTTGCCCCCATAGTGGGCGACGCCGAGAGCGAACTCAACCTCGATTCCGCGGTGACCCGAAGGCGGGCGGGCATTATAGTCGGCATGCAAACCACCGTCCGAGGAGGCAGACATGGAACCCCACAGCATCGCCCGCGCCGCCGACACCCTTGCCGAAGCGTGGCGCGGCCACACACGGATCGACGGCCTGCCCGAGGATTGCCGGCCGGCGAGCGCCGAAGAAGGGTTCGCCATCCAGCAGGCGCTGAACGACCGCCTCGGCCGCGAGACGGTGGGCTGGAAACTGGCCCACAGCAGCCCGCCGGTGATGGCGCGCATCGGGGTCACGACCCCGCCGCCCGGGCGCCTCTTCGCCCAGACGGTCAAGAACACGCCGGCCGTCTATGGCCGCCATGAACTGCATGCCCCCAGGCTTGAACCGGAGTTCGCGTTTCTTCTGGCCAGCGACCTGACCTTCGGTGACGGGCCTTGCACCGAGGACCAGGCGGCGGCGGCGGTCGACAGCCTGCACCTGGCTATCGAGATCGCCGATTCCCGCTACCACGATCCCCAGGCGGTGGGCATCCCGAGCGCCATTGCCGACAACATGGGCACCGGCGGTTTCATCGTCGGCCCGGCGGTCGCCGACTGGCGCGACGCGAACCTACGGTCTGGCCCGGTGCGCCTGTTGATCGACGGCAAGGTGGAGGCCGAGCAGATGGCGAGCGAGGATCGCTGCGATCCATTGTGGGTCCTGGCCGCGGCGGCCACCAACCTGGCACGCAACGGCGAAACCCTGCGTGCCGGCCAATACGTCTCGACCGGTGCCCACATCACACCCCATCCGGTGCCTCTCGGCCATGTCGTGGTCGCCGACTTCGGCGATCTTGGCGCGGTCGAGGTGACCTTGGAGGCGTAGGTCCGAGGCGCGTTGGTTTGCAAAGCCCGGCGAAGGAGCTAGAATTCGCCTCGATTTAACCTTGCCGCCTAGTCTCAGGAGTCCGCCATGGCCATAGAAATGATCGAAGGCTCGTTCGTTGCCCTGATCACACCGTTTAATCGCGACGGATCGGTGGATTTCGAAGGCTTCCGCACCTTGCTCGACTTCCAGGAAAAAAACGGCACCGCCGCCGTCCTCATCATTGGCTCGACCGGCGAGGTCTC
This sequence comes from Rhodospirillales bacterium, assembly GCA_030746775.1. GTDB lineage: Bacteria > Pseudomonadota > Alphaproteobacteria > Rhodospirillales > JASLLZ01 > JASLLZ01. The sequence goes on from JASLLZ010000076.1 coordinate 13,762, forward strand.
GATGCTGAGCCCGGAAGAGCGGCGCCGGATCATCACCGAGACGGCAAGGATGAAAACCGGCGCCATGAAGTTCTTCTATGGCTGCACCGGCAACAACACCGCCGGCACCATCGAATACGTCGAGTATGCCGGCAAGGAAGGGGCCGACGGCGCCATAATCGCCGTGCCCGCCTACATCTGCCCGCCCGAGGACGACGCCGTCAACTACGTGCTGGAAGTCTGCGACGCGTCAACCATTCCGGTCGGTTTCTACAACAACCCGCCGCGGGTGAAGACCGATATTTCGCCCGAAGGCGTGCTGCGCATGGCCGAACACCCCAACATGGTGCTGGTCAAGGAGGCGACGTCCAGGGTCGGCCAGATCGCCAAGTTGTGCGCCGCTAAGCCCGACATGGGCATCATGTGCTGCGATTCACCCAACCTGGGCCTGACCATTTCGGTGATGGCGCTGGGCGGCCAGGGCACCGCCAACATGACCGGCAATATCCTGCCGCGCGAACTTGCCACCATCTCCAAGCCGTGGCGCGACTTCAACGATGCCATGAATTGCCGCGCCGCCTGGCTCAAGAACCTGCCGATGCTGCATTACACCTATTCGGAGATCAATCCGGTGGCCTTGAAGTCGGTGATGCGCGCCGTCGGCCTGCCCGCCGGCGATCTGCGCCGCCCCCTGACCCTTCTTGAGGGACCACGCCTGCAAGAAGGCCTCGATATCATCCGCGACTTGGGCGTCGCCGAGGCCTACGGCTACAAGCTGCCCGGCGCGCCCCGGGCGGCGGCGGAGTAGGGGGGCTCAGGCCACCTCCGCACCTTCCTTCACGACGCCAAACCGGTCGGGGGTCAGCTCCGTGATATCGAAGGCGGGCTCCCTGCCCATTGCCAGATCGGCGATCATGGCGCCGGTGATGGGCGAGAGACAGATGCCGTCGCCTTCGTGGCCGGCCGCGACGAGGAGGTTTTCGACAATGCCGCTGCGCCCGACGATGGGCTTGCCGTCGGCGACATAGGGGCGGAAGCCGGCGAAGCAGCGCAGCACCCGCGCCCCGGCTAGCAAGGGCACGCGCTTGATGGCCTCGGAGATCAAAGTGGCGATGCCTTCCGGCGTCGAGCGGCTGTCATAGCCGACGAAGGCCCGGGTGCTGCCCATCATGGTCTGACCGTGGGCCGATGTGCCGAGGGAAAAGCCATAGCCGAGGCGGATCACTGGGTCGTCGGAGGCCTTGACGGCGTCGGCATCCTGCTTGACGGTGAGATACTTGGCCGAGATCAGCTTCATGCCGGTGAAGGCGCCGCCGCGGTCGGTCATCACCAACTCGCCGCGCCTCGGCACCACCGGTATATCGACGCCGATCATGGCGCCGAGCGGCCGGCTCCACACCCCGGCGCTGAAAAGATAGTGTTCCGCCACCACGCGCCCGGCGGCGGTGTCCATGGCCTGGATGCGCGTGCCATTGAGGTCGAAGCCGAGCGGCGGGGTGTTCCAGAACGTGCGCGCCCCCTGGGCGACGGCGCCCCGGACCAGGGCGAAGGTCCACATCTGGGCGTTAATCGTGGCCTCGTCGGGGGCGTGATAGGCACCGTGAAGTTCGCGGCTTAGGGCGGGCTCCGCCCGGCGCAATTCCTTGCCGGCCAGATAGGTTATCTCGGTCCCGACATTGCGCAGTTCGGCGGCATGGTGTCCGGCGGCATCGGCGACCGTCTCGTCCTCGCAGATCATCAGGCCGCCGTTGACCTTGTATTCGAGGCCGCCGCCCAGCTCGGCGACGTTCTCGGGAAACAGGGCCTTGCTGGCGACCGTCAACTCCATCATCAGGCCGGGCCGTTTGGTGGTGCCGCAGATCGACCCGTTGCACGCGCCCGACGAACCGGCCGTCGGCATCTTGGCGTCGAACACCGCCACCGTAAGCCCGCGCTTGGCGGCCTGGTAGGCGCAAGACGCTCCGACGGCGCCGCAGCCGACGACAGCCAAATCCGCTTCGATGACGGCCATGCAATCCTCCGCCCATCCGGCCTTAACATCACGATGCGGGGCTGATATTAACACCTGGGGCTGATCGGGGGACCCTGCACATGACGGAAACTACGTCGACAACGCCGGCGCGCCACGCGGTGGTCGTTGGTGGGGGCATCGTCGGCGTCTGCTCGGCGCTCTATCTCCAGCGCGAGGGAATGCGGGTAACCTTGATCGAGCGTGACGAGCCCGGCGACGCCTGCTCGGCGGGCAATGCCGGCAACCTTGGCATCGCGTCCTGCGTCCCCTATTCGCTGCCCGGCATGATGTGGCGGGTGCCGGGGCTCCTGTTGGACCGAACCTCGCCGCTCAACGTACGCCCCAGTCATTTTCCCCGCGCCCTGCCGTGGTTCCTGCGGTTTCTCATGGCCGGAAGCCACAAAAGAGTAGAGGAAATCTCCGAAGCGCTGCGCAGTCTCATGCGCCGTCTCTATGATGCATATGGGCCGCTCTTGGACGATGCCGGGGCCCGTGATCTGGTGCACAACGTCGGCCGGTTGCAAGTCCACGAAAGCGAGAAGGGTTTTGCCGGCGGCCGCTATTCGATGGATATTCGCCGTCGCCGCGGCATCGAGTTCCAGACCCTGAGCGGCGACGAGGTGCGCGAGATCGAGCCCGCCCTGGGGCCCGCCGTCACCGCCGGCTATTACATTCCCGAGGCCAGCCATTGCGTCAACCCGTCGCGCCTGGTCAAGGCCTTTGCCGAGTGCCTGGTCCGTCGTGGCGGCACGGTGCTGCGCCAAACCGTCAAGGGCCTCGAGGACGGTGCCGACGGCGCCGGCTGCGTCATCACCGAGGCCGGGCGCCATTCGGCCGACGCCGTGGTCCTTGCCGCCGGCGCCTGGTCGGGGCCGCTGGCCAGGCAACTGGGGACGCGGGTGCCGATGGAGGCCGAGCGCGGCTACCACACCATGCTGCCGAATTCGGGCGTGGGCATGAAAATTCCGGTGACGGCGGCCGACCGCGCGGTCTCCTTGTCGCCCATGGAGCACGGCCTCAGGGTCAGCGGCATTGGCGAATTCGCCCCCATCGACGCGCCCGCCGACTGGCGCCTCGCCCGAGTCGTCGTCGAGCACGCGCGCCGCCTGCTGCCGGGGCTCTCGGAAGAGGGCTCCTACGATTGGATGGGGCCGCGCCCGGCGCTGCCCGACGGCAAACCGGTGATCGGGCGCTCGCCCAGCCACCCCTGGGCCACTTTCGCCTTCGGCCACGGCCACGTCGGTCTGGGCACCGGCGCCATCACCGGGCGCATCGTCGGCCAACTGGTCGCCGGCAAGCCGCCCGAGGTCGATCTGGAGCCCTTCCGGCCCGACCGCTTTTGAAGACCCAAGGAGGAGTGAGCGCTCATGAACAAAGGCAACGGAGACGCAAGGCCCTTCGCGGGCATCAAGGTCATCGATCTGACCCACGTTCTGGCCGGCCCCTACTGCGCCTATCAGCTCGCCGTTCTGGGGGCCGAGACGGTCAAGGTGGAACCGCCGGGCGATGGCGACATGACGCGCGTTTCGGGCGCCATCCGCGAGCTTAACGAGCGCGGCATGGCGCCCTATTTTCTGACCCAGAACTCCAACAAGCGATCCCTCACCCTCGATCTCAAGGCCGAGAAGGGGCGCCAAATTCTCAAGCGCCTGGTCGCCGGCGCCGACGTCTTGTTGGAGAACTATCGGGCCGGAGCGATGGATGCCATCGGCCTTGGTTACGAAGACTTGAAGGCTCTCAACCCGATGCTTGTCTACTGTTCCATGACCGGTTACGGCGGCACCGGGCCGAAGGCCGGCCACACGGCCTATGACCAAGTGATCCAGGCGGCCTCGGGCCTGATGAGCGTCACCGGCACGCCCGAAACGGCGCCCTTCAAGGTCGGGGCGCCGGTGATCGATTATGCTTCGGGCATCACCGCCGCCTTCGCCGTCGCCAGCGCGCTTTTCCAACGCGCCCAGACCGGCAAGGGCCAGCACATCGACTTCTCCATGCTCGACACCACATTGGCCCTGATGGGCACCAACGTGACGGCCTATCTTCTGAACGGCACCCTGTCGAAGCCGCCGGGCAACGCCAATCCGCTTTATGCCGCCAGCAGCTGCTATGAGACCGCCGACGGCCTTCTGATGCTTGGCGCCTTCAATCCCGATCAGCACCGGCGCCTGTGGGAGGCCCTGGGCCGTTCCGACCTGGCCGCCATCGATACCTGGCATGACATGCAGGACAAGCGCGAGATTCTGGCGGGCGAACTGGCGGCGGTTCTTAAGACGCGTAGCGCCAAGGAATGGGAAGACCTGCTCAACGACATCCCGGTGCCGGCGTCACGCGTCCTCGGCGTCGACGAGGCCCTGAGCCAGGAGCAGCTTCAACACCGCGGCATCCTGCACCGCCACGACGATGTCCCCGGCGTCGATGGTCCGGTGACCGTGCCCCTGGCCGCCTTCACCTACGACCACGGCGGGCCCAGTATCGAAACGCCGCCGCCCGAGCTGGGCGCCGATAGCGATGCCGTGCTGGGCGAGTTGGGCCTGGGCGCCGAGGAAATCGCGGCGCTGCGCGACGAAGGGGTGGTCTAGGCTCTGTACTCAATTAGGGGATTCACAAATTGGTTTTGATGTGATTCAAAGTCTCTAACGAGAAGGAGGCC
>JASLLZ010000077.1 GCA_030746775.1 Rhodospirillales bacterium
GCGGATTTTTACTCCGGCCAACAACCAGACAATCTGGCCGCTTCTCTGTGGCGGATTATTGCTCCGGCGTTCTCACAAGTTCCGTAGACCCACTGAATGTAGGCAGCGAGAAAGCATGTCTCTCCGCATCCAGCATATCGAAGGCAATCCAGGCTATTGCCTGAATCCAGTACCAACGCTGAGGCTGATCTGTGCTCTGCAATGGCATCGCACCCTCCGCTCAGGTGCCCGCATGGTGGCCGACGGGGAAGGCCGGTGCGGTACCGGCCTTGTCGGGTCGCGATTCCCTATCCCCGCCGAACTTCAACCGACGTCAGACGCCGGCCCTCATCGATACTACCTTCCCGGCGGCCTTGGCAGTATCGCAGTACTGGGACCACTCCTCCATGAGCCGGCGGCGCTTCTTGAACAAGTCCCCTCGGCGATAGGCTGCCTCCACCTTATCACTGACGGCATGGGCCAGCGCCATCTCGGCAACCTCGCGCGGGTAGTTGGTGCGTTCGGCGGCCCAGTCGCGGAAGGTGGACCGGAAACCATGAACCGTGAGATCGGATCTATCCATCCGCTTTAAAAGTGCCAACATGGCCGCGTTGGATAGCCCCTTGCCGAGTTTCCCGCCCGGGAACACGAAATCGTCATTGCTGTCTGTCTGCATATCTTGGATGATCGAGAGCGCGCGGGCTGACAATGGGACACGGTGCTTTTTCGTAGTCTTGATGCGATGTGCCGGCACCGTCCACACTGCCCCGTCCAGATCGATCTCGTCTCGCGTTGCGCCAGTTACCTCACCAGTCCGCGAGGCGGTTAGGATCAAGAACTCTAGTGCGCGGGCCGCAGTGCCAACTTGATCCTTGAGCAAGGCCATGAACTCCCCCACGTCCTCATAGGGCAGAGCCGGATGATGTTGGACCGCTCGCACCTTCGCCCGCTTCGGCAACAAATTTTCAAGGTGGCCGCGCCATCGGGCCGGGTTTCCCCCCAGGCGGTAGCCTCTGGCGCTTGCCCAATCGAGCACCGACTCGACGCGTCCCCGCACTCGGGCGGCTGTCTCGGTCTTGCTGGTCCAGATGGGCTCCAGGACCTTCATGACCAATGCCACATCGACGCCCTGCACCGGGAGGGAGCCAAGCACGGGATAGGCGTAAGCATCAAGAGTGGCTCGCCATTGATTCGCGTGCTTGGCGTTGCGCCAGCCAGCCCGGTGGGTCTCGATGTAGGCTTCCGCAGCGTCCTTGAAGGTGATAGCTTTTGCCGACTCAAGGCGGGCCGCTGCAACACCCTCCTTGCGCACCTCGATGGGGTCGACACCGGCTAGGCGCAATTGGCGGCAGTCGGTCGCCTTCACGCGGGCATCGGAGAGCGACACGGTATGGAGGGGTCCCAGTCCCATTTCTCGAGCGCGTCCATTCAAGGAGAAGCGGTATATCCAGGATTTAGCGCCGGACGCCGTGACCTGCAAATAGAGGCCGCCGCCATCGGCGTGCATTCCGGGCTTCTTCGCCCTAGAGACAGCCAACGCACTCAGCCTTCCGATCTGCCGCACCACCTTCTACCCCACTTTGTACCCACAACTGATGTCTGGATTATGCCGTACAGTGGCGGACGTGTAAATACGGTATTGCACGAAAAGCCATTGCTAGAAAGGGGTTCTAGGTACATTGACGGACACAGGCAAACATCATAGAACAGTAATTAGGCGGACACCCCATCCGCCAAGGTCCCAACCCAGCATCCATGGTTCGATGGATGAGGGCGTGACGGGCGTTGCCGGGGCGCCGCTTCCTATCCAATAGACGCCAAAAGAGCCTCACACTCGATCACCCTAGTGTGTTAGTGGGTACGGGTCGAAGCGGATTCGGCCGGATTGGTGGGGGGATCCAATGAATATTCACACGCGCGTGCTGGTAATCGGCGGCGGCATTTTGGGATGCAGCCTGCTCTATCGTTTGACCCGCATGGGCTGGACCGACGTCGTCTTGGTCGAAAAGTCGGAGTTGACGGCGGGCACCACCTGGCATTCCACCGGGCTCACCTCGCTTGTCGTCGACAGCGTCGGGATTTCCAAACTCAATGCCTTGAGCCTGGGTCTTTACAGCACCCTTGAGGCGGAAACCGGTCAGCCGACCGGCCTTCGCAAGCCCGGCGCCATGCGGCTGGCCAAGGACTCCGAGACCATGGCCCGCTACGCTTCGGACTCCGCCAAGGCGCGGATTTTCGACATCGATTACCAACTCATCGGGCCGAAGGAAGTCGGCCGATTGTTTCCCCTCATGGCCCTCGACGGCATCCGCGGCGCCTGCTACGAACCCGAAGGGGGCTATGTCGACGCCGCCATGGCGACCCAGGCCTTTGCCAGGGGCGCGCGCGACGGCGGCGCCAAGATTTATCGCCAGACCCGGGTCACCGGGCTCGAACAGAAACGCGCCGGCGATTGGCGGGTGACCACCGACAAGGGGCGTATCGAGGCCGAGATCGTGGTCAACGCGACCGGTTTTTGGGCCCCCGAGATCGCCGCCTTGGCCGGCGTCTCCCTGCCCATCATACCGATGGAGCGCCAATACCTGATCACCGACACCATACCCGAGGTCGAGGCGCGCGACGTCGAACTTCCCGTCGTTCGCGACGACACGTGGCCGTTCTACTTCAAACAGGAAGGCGACGGTTTCCTTTTCGGCGTCCACGAAGCGGGTACGCCGTTTTGCTTCGAAGACGGGATTCCGCCGGATTTCGGCCAGGAACTCCTGCCCCACGACCTTGAGCGCGGCGCCAGACATATTCAGGCCGGCATGGACCGGGTGCCGGTCTTCGCCACGGTCGGCGTCAAATCGGTGGTTTGCGGACCGACCAGCCGGACCACCGACATGAACGGTTTGATGGGACCGCTGGCGGGTCTGCGCAATTTTTTCGTCCTTGCCGGATTTACCTCGGGCGTCGCCCAAGGCGCCGGCGCCGGCCAGCAACTGGCGGAATGGATCGTCGAGGGGTCGCCCAGTCTCGATCTGCGCGAACTTGACGTCAATCGCTACGGCGCCTTCGCCAACCGGCGCTACGTCCGCGCCATGCTGGTCGAAAAGCATTCCGTCGGCACCATCGACCCGACGGTGGAACGCAAGGCCGGACGCCCCGCCAAAACCGGTCCGCTGTATCACCGCCTCAAGCACCGGGGGGCCGAATTCGGGGCGCGTTACGGCTGGGAACGTCCGCTTTGGTTCGGGCCGACCGGCCGCACCAAGACGGCCCGGGCCGCATCGCGCCGGCCGCCTTGGTTCGCATCCGTGGCCCGGGAATGTCGGGCCGTACGCCGGCGCGCCGCCATCCTGGATCAATGCGCCATCAGCCTGTTCGAGGTCACCGGCCCCAACGCCTTGCCCTTCCTCGACCGCCTGTGCGCCAACGCCCTGCCGCAACGCGCCGGCGACGTGGCGCCAGGCCCGATGTTAACCGAAAGAGGCACCGTCCAGTGCCTGATGACGGTGGCCCGGCTCGGCCCCGACCGATTCCGTCTGAGCGGCCCGGTGGAAGCCGAACGTCACCATTTCGCCTGGCTCTCCGCCCACGCCCCGCAAGGGGACGGCGTCGCCATCGAAAACCTGACGGGGCGGTGCGCGGCACTCCTGATCGCCGGCCCGGCGGCTTCGGGCGCCCTATCGGACCTGACCCGGGCGGAATTCACCGACCGCGCCTTTCCGCCGGGTTCGGTGCGGGAGATGGATCTCGGCTACGCGCCGGTCATCGCGCTCCGTGGAGACGGCCTTGGCGTGCCGGCATGGGAGGTTCACATGCCGGCGGAGTATCAGGCGGCGCTTTACGACGCCCTGATCGGCGCCGCGATAAAGGATTTCGGCCTGCACGCATTTGACTCCTTGCGTCTCGAGGCCGGCATTGCGCTGTGGGGACGCGAACTGACGACGGAAACCAGCCCCTTGCAGGCGGGCCTGGGCCATCTGGTCGATATGGACAAAGGCAATTTCATCGGCCGGGACGCCATCGCCAAGGAAAGCCGTTGCGCCGGCCGCCTTCGCCTCGCCCACCTGATGATCGACGCGAAAGACGCCGTTGCCCGCATCGGCGAAGGGATTCTCGACGGCGATGCCGTGGCCGGGCTGGTCACCTCGGCGGGCTATGGCCACACAGTGGGCAAAAGTATCGCGTTCGCCTATCTGGCCCCGGGACTAGCCACGCCGGGCACCGAACTGGCCGTCAAGATCAACGGCCGGCGCCGGCGGGCCGTCGTCGCGGCCCCTCCCCTTTTCCATCCCGGGACAGAAAACCAGGCCTGTCAAACGCCCAAGATATCGCCGCGGGCGTAGGTGGCGATCAGTCGAGAACCGCCAAGTTCTCCGCCGAACTCTTACCCTGTTCGCCGGGTACAAGCTCGTACTCCAGGCGCTGTCCTTCGCGCAGGGTCGTCAGCCCCGCGTGCTGAACAGCCGATATATGAACGAAGGCGTCTTTCGAGCCGTCCTCGGGCTCGATGAAGCCATAACCCTTTGCCGGGTTAAACCATTTAACCGTGCCAACTGTCATGGTCTTCTACTCTCTCCAGCATCCCTAGACTCGGGAGGGACCAACGCCCGTATGCGCAAACGCCCGTTGGTACGCTCCCACAAGCAAATTGTCGCTCTATCGGGCAAACTTGTCGAGAGCGAACTCGGACTTTCTCAAATCAGGCTCCCCTGCCACGGCCTTGTGGGCATTGACGGCGCCTTGCGCGGGTTAACGTTTCGGTAACTTTCTTTGCGTATACGGCTAGGGATTCCCTCTAGAAGAGATGGAAACAATGCGATGAATGCACATACCTCGATCGTCGAGCACAACGAAATCGACTACAACCTTCAGCAGTTGGCCGACGAACACGAAAGCCGCCTAAGGCGAATTGCCATCCGTGACCAGCGAAAAAACCACGGCTGGTTCATGTCCTGGCTGTTGCGCCCACCGGCACGCCCCAAAAGCGGACCGCTTTGGTGGTTGGCGCCGACGTCCTGGGCCGTTGTCTTCACCATCGGCTTTATGGTCACCGACCAGGTTTGGGACGCCTTCGGCCAGCTTCTCGGCCGCATGGGGCTATAGAACGGAAACCGTTGGGACGGAACCCCGGCGCGGGTTTCTCGTCAGTGCTTCAGGCCCGGAATATCCATGGCCCGGTGTAGCTCGGCCACGCGCTCGCCATGCCGTTTCGGCCTGTGCAATCCGACCCCGCAATCGCGCAGCCTCTTGACCTGAGATTTCTTGGAAGACGAGAGCGAGGCTTTCGACGAAGCCGCGCCGATCGCCTTTACATCCTCGGCCGCCGTTTTATTCCGACCGGCAACCAGAGGCGCCGCAATCATCTGCTGCGCCGCCGTCCCCAATCCGTATAATCGCCTGACCGGCGCGCGAACCTGTCCGTAACCGAGGAAACAGTCAGCCGAATGACCCGTCTCGCCAACATTCTCGTCGCCGGCGCCGATAACGAGCGCCGGGAATGGCTGGTCGAAACCCTGCGCGCCAACGACCTCAAAGTGATGACCGAGGCATCCCCGGCGGCACTCATCAATGCCGCCCGGCGTGACCAGCCGGATTTGCTGATCGCCGACATCGAGGCCTCCGAATTGGATGGCCTCCAATTGGCCCGGGACATGCGCGGCGATGGCCAGACGGCCGACATTCCGGTGGTCCTTGCCGGGTGCCGACGATCTGCGCTTGGTTTCGAGAAAGCCCTCGAAGTGGGGGCCGACGACTACATCGCGACGCCCGCCAACGAAGAGGAGATCGTGATCCGCCTGACGCCGCTGCTGCGCCTCTCCACCATGCACGCCGAACGAGCGCGCCGCGACGGCCTGGCGCGGCAATTCGGCTTGTCCCCCGATGACGGAACGGGCGAGCGGAGGGAATCGGAACTGAGAAGCATCCTGACGGTCGGAACCGACGCGGCCGAGCGTGCCCTGATCGAAGACATTCTGGACGGCAAGGGTTCGCTGAGCGTCGGCGACGACCTCCCCGCCGCCCACAGCCTGCTCGCCGACGGCACTTACGATGCCTGCGTCCTCTGCCTCGGCGCCGAAGGTGACGCGCCCGCCTGTCTGGAGTTCTGCGACGACGTCCGCAACAATCCCCGGCTCTTCAACCTGCCGGTCCTGCTGCTGGCCTCGCCCGGCACCTTCGCCGACCCGGTGGAGCCCTTGCGGCACGGCGCCTCGCGGGTCATGGAGCGCGGGCTCAACGAACCCGAACTTCGCTACGACCTTACCACCCTGGTCAAGCGCCAGCGCCTGCGCTGGTCCCTCCGCCAGGCCCTGCAACGGACCAAACAAGGCGCCGCGGTCGACCGGTCGACCGGCACCTATGCCTGGGAATTTCTGCGTCAACACCTGGAAAATCTGATCGGCGCCGCCCGTGCCTGGGAAAAGCCCCTCACCGTTGTCTTCTTTTCCGTTCCCGGCATCGCCGAGGCCCGGAGCCAGTTCGGCGACCATGCGGGCGCGCACCTGACCCGCCAATTGGCCCAGTGGATCACGGCCCTGGTGCGCGCCGAGGACTTGACGGCCCGCCATGGCGAACATGATTTTTGCGTTTCGCTGCCCGATACGCCGCTCCACGAAGCGGGCATCGTGATGAACCGGGTCGCCGGCATCCTGAGCTACACCGATTTCGCGGTGCCGGAGGTCTACCAACCCATCGCGGTGGAGGTCGAGATCGGCATGGCCGAGAGCGAACCCCGCGACACCGCCGAATCCTTGATCGCGCGGGCGCGCGAGAACCTGGATTGAGCGATGCACATCGATGTCATCTACGATACGGTTTGCCCATGGTGCTATATCGGCAAACGGCGTCTCGAACAGGCCTTGCGTTTACGCCCCCACGTCAAGGCCACCACCCGATGGCGTCCGTTTCTGCTTAACCCCGCGATGCCGCCGGAAGGCATCGATCGCACCGCCTACCTGATCAACAAGTTCGGCAGCGAGGCCCGGGTTCGGCGCACCTACGGCGCCATCGCCGAGGCCGGGCAGTCCGTCGAAATCGACTTCGCCTTCGAGCGCATCGGCCATACACCCAATTCGGTGAATTCACACCGCCTGGTGCATTTCGCCGACAATCACCACAAGGCCGACGCCGCCGTCGAAGCCCTTTTCCTGACCTATTTCGTCAACGGCCAGAACATCGGAAACATCGACGTCCTTCTAAAAATCGGCAAGAATCTGGGCCTCGACGCGGACGCGCTCGGCACCTATCTCGACGGCGAAACCGATGTCGCCATGGTCCACGACGAGAATGCGCGCGCCCATCGCATGGGGGTCAACGGCGTACCGTCCTTCATCTTCGCGGGCGAATACGCCATTTCGGGCGCTCAGACTCCCGACATCCTGGCCCGCGTCCTTGACGCAGCCGGCACGGTCCGGGAGACCGCCCAATGAGCCCGCCGATTGCGCCACTCAACCTCGGCAAAGGAGATTCGGCGTGGAAACACTGATTGCTCTTGTGGAAGCGGCCCTCCTGACCTTTGCCGTGTTCGGCATCTGGCACCTGATCAGCCGCAAGTTCGGATGGACGGACAAGGACCGCGATTCCTCGGACCGTTAGCCCCTCCCTTCTTCCAATGATGTCTTGACATACCCGGCGACGACTGGGTATCGGTTATCCGATATGTGGCGTTAACCAAATGGTAACACACTTGATATTGTATGTTTTCCATGGATGTTGATGGTGGAGGCGATTCGGTGGCGGTTCTTTTGAGCGTATTGTCGTTCTTCTTGGCCTTTTTCGCCGTGTGGTTCGCGGCGGCGGCCAACGGCACGGCAGAGCGCAAGAGCCGCGATCTGATGACGACGCAAATCAAGATATTCCGCAACGCCATGGACGAGCAAAACAAGGCGACGGCGGAATTGGCGAAGCGTATGCGGGTCCTGGAAAAAGCCTTTCACGGGTTAAAGAACGTACGCGACCAGGACGCCAGGCTTCTGTCCGACCTGGAACAGGGTTCCTCGGTATCGAGAAGCAATCCCGGCGAGAGCCGGAAGCGAAACGTCGCTTGAGTGGTGACAATGTACGACGACCTGATCGCCAAGTGGTCGAAGTGCGGGGCGAAACGGCGGCCAGGGCAACCGCAAGCCTCTAAACCCGGCCCTTCGCGTTCCTTGCAAGCCAAGACAGCGGATCAACTCGAGGCGTCCGAGCAAGACACCGCCGCGCCGTCGAACGCAACCAAATCAGATTCCGATTGATCGGAGGGCCGGCTCAGGCCTCGCCACCGCCGGCGATATCGGCCAGCGTCTTTATCAGGTGTCTTATCCCGGCCAGACGCTCGGCGGGTTCGTCCCAATCGCGCCGGTAAACCAGCCCGTGGTCGGGTCTGAGCTTCGCCGTCCCGGCCTGCGACGTGATGAAGTCGACCAGCCCGGCGGGGTTGGCGAATCGCTCTTGGCGAAAACCGACCACGGCGCCCTTGGGTCCCGCCTCCACCTTGTCGATCCCGGCCCGCCGGCACAGTTGCTTGACGGCAACGGTCTGCAACAGGTTTTCCACTTCCGCCGGCAAGGCCCCGAAGCGATCGATCATTTCGGCGGCGAAGGCGTCGATCTGGGGCGTATCGTCGAGGGCGGCAAGACGGCGGTAAAGGGCCAGTCTCAGGCCCAGGTCGGCGACGTAGGACTCGGGGATGAGCACCGGAATGCCGAGCCCGATCTGGGGCGACCAGTCGTCGTGGCCGGCGTCGTCGAGGCCGCGCGCCTCGGAAACCGCCTCTTCCAGCATTTGCTGGTAAAGTTCCAGTCCGACCTCGCGGATGTGGCCCGATTGCTCTTCGCCAAGCAAGTTGCCGGCGCCCCGAATATCCAAATCGTGGCTGGCCAACGAGAACCCGGCGCCCAGCGAATCCAAGGTCTGCATGACCTCGAGGCGGCGCTGAGCGGCGGTCGAAAGTACACCCTTCGCCGGCAGGGACAGATAGGCGTAGGCGCGCACCTTGGCGCGGCCGACCCGGCCCCGCAACTGGTAGAGTTGAGACAAGCCGAACATGTCGGCGCGGTGGATGATAATTGTATTGACCGACGGCAGGTCGAGGCCCGATTCGATAATTTGGGTCGACAAAAGGATGTCGTAGGAGCCGTCGTAGAACGCCGACATCACCGTCTCCAAGGCCCTGGCCGCCATGCGTCCGTGGGCAACGACAAGCTTGACCTCGGGCACCAGTTCGCGAAGCCGCTCCGCCATCCCTTCCAGATCCTCGACGCGCGGACAGACATAGAAGGTCTGCCCGCCCCGGTAATGCTCGCGCAGGATGGCCTCGCGGATAACCACTGGATCGTCGGGCAGGATAAAGGTCCTGACGGCCAGCCGGTCGACCGGCGGCGTTGCCATCAGGGAAAGTTCGCGCACGCCGGTAAGCGCCATTTGTAGGGTGCGCGGGATCGGCGTCGCCGTCAGGGTAAGGATGTGGACGTCGGTCTTCAGCTTTTTGAGGCGCTCCTTGTGGGCGACGCCGAAGTGCTGCTCTTCGTCGACCACCAGCAGGCCCAGATCGCGAAACGAAATGGATTTGGCCAAAAGCGCATGGGTGCCGATGACGATATCCACGGTGCCGTCGGCCAGCCCCGCCTTGGTGCTGGCGACTCTCTTCGCCGGCACCAGCCGCGACAGGTGCTCGACGCGCACCGGTTGGTCGGCGAAACGCTCCGTGAAGGTACGATGGTGCTGGCGCGCCAAAAGGGTCGTCGGCACCACGACGGCGACCTGTTTTCCCGCCATGACAGCAACGAAGGCGGCGCGCAGCGCCACCTCGGTCTTGCCGAAGCCGACGTCGCCACAGATCAGGCGATCCATGGGATGGCCGCTCGCCAGGTCGTCGAGGGTATCGGTGATGGCGCGCGCCTGGTCGTCGGTCTCGACGTAGGGAAACGCGGCGCAGAACTCGTCGAACATGCCGTCGCCGCGCAACAGACGCGCCCCCGGACGCAAGGCCCGCGCCGCCGCCACCTTGATAAGCTCGTCCGCCATGTCGCGGATGCGCCGGGCTAGGCGGGCCTTGCGGGCCTGCCACGCGGCGCCGCCCAGACGGTCCAATTGCACGCCCGCCTGTTCCGAGCCGTAGCGGCTTAGAACCTCTATGTTTTCGACCGGCAGAAACAGCTTGTCGCCGCCGTCATAGATCAGGCGCAGGCAGTCGTGCGGCGCCCCCGCCGCCTCAATATTGGTCAGCCCGTCGAAACGGCCGATACCGTGGTCCGCATGCACCACCAAGTCGCCCTCGCCAAGCGCCGAGGCCTCGGCGATGAAATTCTCGGGACGGACCCGGCGCTTGAGCCGACGCACCAGACGTTCGCCCAGCACGTCCTGTTCGCCGATCACCGCTAGCCCGGGCGCGACAAAACCGCGTTCCAGGCCGAGGACGGCGACGACAACCGCCGACGGCGGCAGGTGCGCCGCTTCGTCCCAACTTGTGGCCGGCGCCAATCCCTCAACGCCATGCTCGGCCAGGACCGCCGACAGACGGTCCCGGGAACCTTCGGTATAGGCCGCGATGACGGCGCGCCGCCCCTGGGCTTGCTGCTCGGCGACGTGTTCTTTCAAGGTATCGAAGACGTTGACGCCCTCGCGGACGCGGGCATCGGCGAAATCCCGCCCCGGGCGGCCGCCGGCATCGACGGCGACAGCCCCACCCTCGGGCGCCGCAAAGGGCGATAGATGGCCCGTCGGGTGATGGGCAAGGCGGTCCGTCCACTCCTGGCCATCGAGATAGAGCCGGTCCGGCGGCAACGGATGAAAGACGGTCCCCGCCGCCGCACCGCCGCCGGCCAAGTCGCGGCGCGCCGCGAAGTATTCTTCGATCAAGCCAAGGCGCGCCTGGCACGCCTCTTCGGCCTGATTATCGAGCACGACAATGGCGTCCGGCAGGTAGTCGAAGAGTGTCTCCAAGTGTTCGTGGAACAAGGGCAGCCAGTGTTCGAAGCCGATATGGCGGCGTCCCTCCGAGATCGCCGCGTAAAGGGGATCGTCGTCGCCGACGGCGCCGAACGCGGTGCGATAGCCCGAGCGGAAGCGCGTCACCGCCGCCGCGTCCAACGGCACCTCGCTGACCGGCTTGACGGTGACCGCGGCGATGGTGCCGGTGGTGCGCTGGCTGGCCGGATCGAAGGTGCGAATGGCTTCCACCTCGTCGCCGAAGAAATCGAGACGGACCGGCTGCGCCCGACCGGGCGGAAAGATGTCGAGAATACCGCCGCGGACGGCCAATTCTCCCGCTTCCATGACCGTTTCCGAATCCGTATAACCGTGGCCAAGGGCGAAACGCACCACATCTTGGGGATCCAAACGGTCACCCGTCGCGACCTTGATGACGGCGCCGGCGAAGGACTTGCCGGGCGGCACCCGTTGGAGGGCCGCCGACACCGTCGAGAGCACGATCCGCCCGGCGCGCTCGGAGCCCGGCTCGAGAAGCCGCGTCAGGGTATCGATACGCCGGCTGACCACTTCGGCCAGCGGCGAGACGCGGTCATAGGGCAGGCAATCCCAGGCCGGAAAAGACAGGCACTCGACGCCCGGCGCGAAGAAGGCCAGGGCGTCGGCGGTGCCCGTGGCGCGCACGTCGTCGCGCGCGACGAATAATACGTCGCGGCCCTTTTCGGCAAGCTCGGCCAGGACCAGGGCGTCGAACCCCTGGGGCGAGCCCGCGATCAGGGTGGGGCCAGGCTTCTCAAAAATATTTTTGCTTAAAAACAATATTTTATGGGGAAATTTTAAAGTTCAAGATCATCTTCATCACGTCGTGGTCGAAGGCCGGCGGCAGGGCTTCGCGGCGGCTGATCCAATTGAACAGATCGTTGTCGTTTTCTTCCAACAAGGCCTCGAATCGATCCAACTGCTCGTCGCTCATGGCAGCCAGATGGCGTTCGGCGAAGCGGCCCAAGAAAAGGTCGTTTTCCTGCATGCCGCGATGGGCACTGCGGAACAGTAGACGTTTGCGGCGCGCATCCACGTCGTGGTCTCCGAACAATTCAGCGATTGCACCGGGCGGCGACGGCCTTAGGATATGGCCCTAGGATATAGTACGTCGCGGCTTGGCTGTCAGCATGGTTGGGTGATGCGTCCTGATTCCCTGAATCGACTGTTTACCCCGACCACGTCGCTGGCCGGTGTCGGCCCGCGCATGGCCAAGCTGATCGATCGGGTGGCGGGGACCAAGGTCGCGGATCTGTTGTGGCACCTGCCCGTCGCCATCATCGATCGCCGATATGCCCCAAAAGTCGCCGATGCACGGCCCGGAACGGTCGCCACCATGACCTTGACGGTGGACGAACACCGCGTCCCTCACAACCCCCGTCAGCCCTATAAGGTGCTGTGTTCGGATGACAGCGGCACCATCGCCTTGGTGTTCTTCCACGCCCACGCCGATTATCTGCGCCGCACCCTGCCTCCGGGCGAGGTCCGCGTCGTCAGCGGTACCGTCGAACGCTTCGGCAACGAGATCCAGATCACCCACCCCGACCACATGGGAACGGTGGACGAAATCGCGCGTTTACAGGCCGTCGAGCCGGTCTATCCCCTGACCGCCGGTCTGTCGCTCAAGGTCCTGGGCAAGGCGGTCCGTGGCGCCCTGGAAGACGCCCCCGACCTCGACGAATGGTGCGACCCCGCCTTTTTGTCGACCAACGGCTGGTCATCGTGGCAACCGGCGCTCGCGGCGGCCCATGCACCCGAAAGCGAGGCCGATCTGGAGCCGGAGACGCCGGCCCGGCGGCGCTTGGCCTATGACGAGTTGCTCGCCAACCAGCTTGCCCTGGCCCTGGTCCGTCTCAACATGCGCCGCCTGCCCGGCCGCTCCATCCAAGGCGACGGAAGGTTGCGCCGGCAATCCCTCGGCGCGCTGCCCTTCCGTCTGACCGCGTCCCAGGAAACGGCGCTGGCGGAAATCATCGCCGACATGGCCGACGATGCCCGCATGCTGCGCCTCGTCCAAGGCGACGTCGGCAGCGGCAAGACGGTGGTGGCGCTGCTCGCCATGCTGACCGCCGTCGAAAGCGGCGCCCAGGCGGCCCTGATGGCGCCGACCGAAATCCTGGCGCGCCAGCACCTGGCCACCATCGAGCCCCTGGCCGCCGCCGCCGGGCTCACGGTCGCCCTTCTGACCGGCCGCGATAAGGGCCGCGCCCGCCAAGACATCCTTGACCGCCTGGCCGGCGGCGAGGTGCGCATTGCCGTCGGCACCCATGCGCTGTTTCAAGAAGACGTCGCCTTTCGCGACCTCGCCCTGGCCGTGATCGACGAACAGCACCGCTTCGGCGTCCACCAACGCCTGACCCTGGCCGCCAAGGGCGGCGCCATGGATGTCCTGGTGATGACGGCGACGCCAATTCCGCGCACCCTCATGCTGACCGCCTATGGCGACATGGACGTCTCGCGCCTGCCTGAAAAACCGGCCGGGCGGCGGCCCGTCGATACCCGCGTCCTGCCCCTGACGCGTCTGGCCGACGTGGTCGCCGGGGTCCGGCGCTCCATCGACAAGGGGGCCAAGGTCTTCTGGGTATGCCCGCTGGTCGAGGAATCGGAAGAGCTGGACGTGGCGGCGGCGGCCGAACGCCACCAAGAACTCGGTCAGGTTTTCGGCGACCGCGTCGGCCTGGTGCACGGCCGCATGAAGGGTGCGGAAAAGGACGCCGCCATGGCCGCCTTCACGGACGGTGCGGTGGACATCCTGGTCGCCACCACGGTCATCGAAGTGGGGGTCGACGTCACCGCCGCCACGGTAATGGTGATCGAACACGCCGAACGCTTCGGCCTGGCCCAATTGCACCAGTTGCGCGGGCGGGTCGGGCGCGGCGAAGAGGCGGCGGCTTGCCTTTTGCTCTACGCCCCGCCGCTGACCCAGATGGCGCGGGCCAGGCTCGACATCCTGCGCGAGACCGACGACGGTTTCCGCATTGCCGAGGAAGACCTGCGCCTGCGCGGCGCCGGCGAGCTGCTCGGCACCCGCCAAAGCGGTCTGCCGGCGTTCCGCCTTGCCGATCTGACGGTCCACGGCGATCTCCTGGCGGCGGCGCGCGACGACGCCAAGCTGATCATCGAGCGCGACCCGGACCTCGAGGAGCCGCGTGGACAGGCCTTGCGGACGCTTCTTTATCTTTTTGAACGCGACGCCGCGGTGAAATACCTGCGCTCGGGCTGAGGCGACAAATCCCCGCGCCTCACTGAAAATCCAGGCCGGGAAGCGGTCCGTCTTCGGCGAGGGCCAAGATGGCGTCGATCAAGGCTCTCGCCGCGCCGTCCTCAAGGCCGGCATAGGCAAGCAGATAGCGCGCCTTGTCGGTCAATTCGGCGTCGCTCAGCGCCAGCTCGGGGTCGCCCTTGCAATGGGTTCGCCCGGCCTCCAGCCGCCGGCCGCCGGCGGTGGTGACGGCTAGGCGGGCACCCCAGGCTTCCGGGTAGTCGGCGGCAAAGGGCTCGCCCACCGCCACTATCGTCCGTGCCGCCAGCGCCGCCACCCGCTTTCTCGCCTTATCGTCGAACGACGAAAACCCGACCTCGCCGTCGCGCAGCGCCACTGCGGCGCAATGTTGGAGCGAGAACTTGGCCTCGTATTCGCTTTGCGGCCGCGAGCGGTCACAAACGTCGAGGGCCGCCGCATAGGTCACGACCTGGATTTCGGCGGCGTCCTCTTGGCCCATATCGCCGTGCAGCTCGAGGGCGGCATCGATGACGGGGTGGGTGTGACGGCACGAGGGCCAGGGCTTGATCGAGGTGTCGTGCACCTGCCACGGAGCCTCGGCATCGCCCAGCACCGCCGCCGGATCGGCGTCGGGGCAGGCGCCGGCGAAGAAGCCCTTGTCGCCCTCCAGAATGGCCGGCGGGCCGGTGAAACCAAGCCCCGCCAGGCCGGCCGCCACCACGCCCGCCTCGGCGGCGCGGCCGGCGTGCATGTGCTTGCTCATGGCGCCGGTTTCCAGGAACTGCCACAGGCCGGCAGCCTGGGTGCCGGCGTTACCGAGCGCATGGACCGCCTGGCCTTCATCGAGTTTGCCGAGAGCGGCCGCCGCCATGGCCGAGCCGAAGGGTCCACAAGTCGCCGTATTGTGCCAAATGCGGTAATGCGCCGGCCCCACCGCCATGCCGACCCGGCAACAGGCCTCGTAGCCGTGCAGCACCGCCTCTAGCACGGCCCTTCCCTGCGCGCCGTCGCGCCCGGCGACGGCAAAGGCCGCCGGCACCACGACGCAGCCCGGGTGGACGACCGACGCCCGGTGCAGGTCGTCGGTTTCCAGGATATGGATCAGACCGCCCATGAGGAAGGCATCGCGACCCGCGTCCCGGCCCTGCCCGCGCCCTTGTTCCTTGGCCCACCGGCGCAGAATCGTGCCCGGTTCGGTGTTTCTTGCGGCCAACGCGTTGGCCATCGCATCGAGAACGAACAGCGCCGCCTTCGCCAAATCGGCCGAACCGACCGGCTTGGCGCGAATCAGGCGGACGAGGCCTTCTGTCAAGGTCATTGATTACCCCTTTCCGTCGCCGCCGGGGATTGCCAATCAATCCTTCTTGGACACCAGCACGGGGGCACGCTCCTTCTCGCGCAGGATATCCAGTTCTTCGTATGTGGCCGCCGAAACCTGGGAAATATTTTGTTCCTCGACGGGGCGGCGGTCTGGCGGGGTGACGATGCCCCCCGAAATCACCATCTTGATGGCCTCCTCGACCGACATGGTGAGGGGCACCAACTCCTTCTTGGGCACGAACAGCAGGAAGCCCGACGTCGGGTTGGGGGTGGTCGGCAGGAAGATGTTGATGACCGTCTCCTCGGTCAGGTTCTGGACCTCGCCTTCGGTGCGCCCGGTGATAAAGGCGATGGCCCAGATGCCGCGCCTGGGGTATTCCACCAGGACAGCCTGGCGGAAGGCGGTCGATTTTTGCGCCAGGACGGTTTCGAAAATCTGCTTGGTCGTGCTGTAGAGGTTGCGAACCACGGGCATGCGGGCCAAAATTCGTTCGCTGAGGTGGACGAAATATCGGCCCAGGAAACCGGCGGTGAGCGCCCCGACCAGGATCATGGTGACGACAACCACCAGCAGTCCCAGGCCGGGGATGGAGAAGGGTAGATAGGTCTCGGGATTGTAGTGGGCCGGGATCAGGGGCGTGACCTGGCGGTCGACGAAGCTAATGAACAGGGCCGCCAGATAAATGGTGATGGACAACGGCGCCGTGATCAGGACGCCGGCAAAGAAATAGGCGCGCAGGCGCGCCGTCAGTCGCGGTTTGACTTTGGGCGCGGGCTCCTCCCCGGCGGCCTTGGATGTTTCGCCTATGGATTCGTTCATGGCCGATCTATCGTCCCGCGGCTCGGGCGCCGAAGTGTGCCGTCATTCTTTTTCCTCTTCCGGTTCGACTTCCTCGGCGGCGCTCGGCTCCGGGGTATCCGCACTGTCGGGAGGACTGCTTAGGTCGCGGATATTGGCGGCGAAGATGTTCAGCAGCCCCCGAATGAACGGATCCGTCTTGGCCAGTTTTTCTTCGAACATCTGGCGCGAGACGACGATCAACGTCACACCGGTTTTGGCCCTTGCGCTGGCCATGCGGGGCCGATCGTCGACCAATCCCATTTCGCCAAAGATGCCGCCCTTTCCGATTGTCCCCAGCACCTGGGTGTTTTCTTGCGGGCCCTTGACGATGACCACTTCGCCCTCTTGGACGATGAAGGCTTGATTTGCGCTGTCGCCCTCGCGGAAAATCGTGTCTCCCGGCTGACAGGTCTTACGTTCCAAAAAGGTTTCCGCCATGACTCCAGTCCATTCAGAGGCCTAGATCGGACGCACGGCCCGACCCTGGCATCCATAGTAGAGGGAACGCGGGCGAAAATCACTTGCCTTTATATGAGGTCCCCGGGCGGACGAATCGGCCCCTATGACGCGTCCTGAAAATGGCTTAGGACTTACCCAATTCGAATTGGTGACGAGGCCGCCATGACGCGAATGTATCCCAAACAACCCGTGATCGGGGTGGGCGTGGTCGTTTGCCGCGACGACACCGTGCACTTGGTGCGCCGCCGCAAAGCGCCCGGCAGGGGCAATTGGAGCCTGCCCGGCGGCGCCCAGGAATTGGGCGAAACCGTTTTCGAGGCGGCGCGCCGTGAAGTGATGGAAGAAACCTCGGTAAGCATCGATGTCTTGGGACTGGTCGATGTGGTGGATTCCATCCATTCCGATGCGGCGGGGCGGGTCCAATATCATTACACCTTGGTCGACGTGGTCGCCGAATGGCGCACCGGCGAGGCACGGCCCCTCGACGACGCCGACGCCGTGGCCTGGGTCGATCGGGGCCGCCTCGACGAGCACGATCTGTGGTCGGAAACCCTGCGCGTCATCAATCTGGCCTGGGAGATGCGCCAAGCACTCGGCGCCCTATAAGCGGCGCCCCTTTACCTTGACGTCAATTCGGCCGACTGCGCGGCGGGAGCCAAATCGAGGTTCCAACTGCCGAGCATTTGCTCGGCGATGGGCCGGAAAATGTCAAAGCGGCGGTCATCGGTGGCATAGGACCAGATGTGGGTCACCGTTCCCGTCGACCGGGGCATAACCACCGTCCATTGGCGAATCCGCTGACCCTCGTTGACATAGGCGACCATGAACTGGTGTCCCTCGAGACGCACGCCCGAACGGTCGTAGAGGAAGGGGCCCTCGGCAAGATAAGTCAGCTTTTCCGCGCCGGCGGAAAGCTTGGCCTTGAGATCGCCGACAACGCCGACCACCGCCTGCTTCGGATCGCTTGCCGTTCGCGGTTTAACGTTTTGAATGCGCACCGTCGCGTAATAGGCCTCGGTCCCCTGGCGGCCGCTGAACAACGCCGTGTAGGTGGAGGACTTCTCCATCATCCAGTCGCCGGGATAGTCGATGGCGTAACCCAGCTTCCGATCGGCGAAACGCCGGTCGGCGGTGTTGGAGGCTTGCGGCGGGGCCGGCTTGGGCGCCGCCGGGGCAGGCGCGGCTTGGCCGCTCGGCAGTTCGTGGTTGGCCCCCTTTGAGTGGTCCAGTGTGAATGTTAGTGCATGACCGGTCTTTGGTCCATCGGAACGATGGCTTCT
>JASLLZ010000078.1 GCA_030746775.1 Rhodospirillales bacterium
CTAATGCCCAACGGCGATAGCCAAACCTTATTTAACCCCAAGTTTTTCCGAACAGGCATAGGTGACGTCATAGTCCGCCGCGTCCTGGCCCGGCATGACGGACCATTCCTTCGCTATATCCTTCAGGGCACTGTATTCGAACCCGCTCGTATCCTGGCCGGTCGCTTTGACCCGCTCGACGCAGAACAATGCCTGCTGCTCGACGACGGCGGCGCGGATGTGTGCTTCAGATGTGCCGCGGGACACTTGCCAGCCAAATGTGTTGGAGATGATAGGCCCCAATATCAAGCCAAGCACAAAGGCGATCAAAACCGCCTCATTCCCTTCATACTTCTTCTTTGCGGTGTCCAAGATACTCAAGGTAATCTCCTCTGTGTTGGTTGCCCGCGGGCAAGGAATGGCGGCCCTCAGCGGGCTATTTTCCCGCACGTTCGACTGACGGGGGCCCAAAAAAAGCCGAGCCTTTGCGGCCCGGCAAAGTGACAGAAGCAGGGATTCGCTTCGACCTAATCGACAGCCCCTTAGATTAGCAAGACCCTGGATCGGCACCTTGAGCCAGATCAAGAACGCCAGGCTTTTGCTCCATCCGTTCACGGGCGGGGCCACCGCCCCTAATTCCCCGCCGCGCCCCCGAACACCTCTTCCATGACATCCGCCAGCCGCGCCCGGATGGCGTCGGGGTCGGCCATGACCTGGGCCAGGGTGGTGCCGTCGCCGGCCACGGGAAGGTTGGGCACGGCGTGGTCGAAGATGCGCCGCCGCGCCGCCTGGCGGCTCGATTTCGGCAGCGCGTAGAGGCGGCGGTTGAGATCGCCCATGGTGGCGTCGTCGAAAACCGCCTCCCAAGCCTCGCGCTCGGCGCCGAAATCGAAATCGGCGCGGACGTTGTCCTTGACCCGGGCGGCGCGCAGGCGGCGGGTTTTTTCTTCGTTCACCGTGCCGTTCGGGCGCAGCGCGACGCCGTAGTCGTGCTCGGCGCCGCGCCGGGTGACGAAGCCCAGTTCGACGTCTGTGCGCACCCGTTCGGGATCGCGCAGATAGGGATCGCCATAGCCGCTGCCGCCCGGCATTCTGAGCGTCACCGTATCGCCCCGGCGCACGTGCAGCTCGTCGATCTTGGTCAGGTTCCGTTCGTTCGCCGTGCCCTTGTTGAGGGTGCCGGTGAAGGGCGCCGCCGGGCGGGCGCCGAAGACGCCCCACGACGGAAAGCGCAGCCGTTCCATGCCGCGGCACAGGATGACGGCGCTGTCGCTCAGGACCTCGACGGTGATGAACTGGCCGACGCCGCCGCGCCAGCGGCCGGGACCGCCGGAATCGGCGCGCACGTCGTATTCGCGGATGATGACGCCGAATTCGTCCTCGACATATTCGACCGGGTGGTTGCGCAGGTTCGACATCGACGCATCGCGGGCATCGACCCCGTCGAAGCCGAGCCCCGCCCCCATGCCGCCCCGGGTCGGCTCGAGCACGGTTACCTTGGGCCGGCCGCTTTCGGCATCGAACTCGGAATAGACGACGGCGCCGCTGGAACCGCAGGTCGGCGCCGCCATCTGGTCGGGAACCGCCTTCAGGAGCGCGCCGGTGAGCGCATCGTTGAGGCGCCGCGACGGCGCCGCGCGGATGCCCACCGCATCGGGAAACTGGGCGTTGAACAGGGTCGCCTCGGGGTTGGTCGCGGTGACGTGGCGGTAGACTCCGGCGTTGGGCTCGATGAACGGGTCGTGGGTGCCGATGAAGGTGGTCAGGCGCATGGTCAGCCAATAATTGCGACCGCCCATGGTCGGCACGTTATAGGCGGCGGCGACTTGCGGGTCGGAGCCGGTGACGTCGAGATCGATGCGCCCGTCCTTGGCCGTCATGCGGATACGCACACGCAGCGGGATGCGGCTGACCATGTCGTCGTCCATGAAATCCCAAAAATCATACGATCCGTCGGGAATGCGGCGCAGCACGGCGCGCGCCTTTTCGGCCGAGTAGTCCAGGAGGTCCTTCTGGCAGGCGTGAAAGGTCTCCACGCCAATATCGGCGATCAACTCGGCGATGCGCTGGCGCCCGGTGATCAGCGATCCCAGCATGGCGTGGATATCGCCCATGTTGACGTCGGGGGTGCGGCAGTTGGCCCGGATGAAGCTGAGCACGTCTTCGTTCAGGACCCCCTTGGCGACTACCTTCATCGGCGGGATGATCAGGCCCTCTTGGAACAGTTCGTGACTGGACGGCGAGATCGAGCTTGCCACCTTGCCGCCGACGTCGGTGAAGTGGATGAAGCACCAGCCGTAGGCGACAATCTTGCCGCGGTGAAAGTAGGGCCGCAGCATGTGAATGTCGGGCAGGTGCGTCGACAGCCCGTGGGAGCGGTAGGGGTCATTGGTGATAATCACGTCGCCCTCTTCCAAATCGGGGACGGCGCGAATGGTGGCGGTGCAGTCGCAGTCGATGATAAACGTGGTGCCGGCCGAAGGCGGATAGCCGAAGATGAGCCCGTCGCGGTCGACCAGCGCGGTGCAGAAATCCGCCGCCTCCTTGACATAGGCTGAGCGCGAGGCGCGCTGCAGGTTGACCGACATCTCGTCGGCCGCCGCCGTCACCTTGTTGCGCAAGATCTCGAACAGGACCGGGTCGAGCTTCATGACGTTTCCTCCGCCCGGGCGGCGCCGAAGGCCGCCTCCATGGCTGCTTTCAGGCGTGCCCTGGCGGCGTCGGCATCGGGGATGGCGTCGGCGATCCAGCCCTTGCCGGCGCGCTCGAGACCGGGCACCGCCTGGTCGAAAATCCATGTCCGTTTCTCGGCCCGCACCGACTTGGGCAACCGCATCAAGCCCGCCACCATCTCGCACATGGTTTCGTCGTCGAAGACGTCTTCCCAGGCTTCGCGTTCGGGGCCGAAATCGAAATCGGCGTGAATATTGTCGCGCACCTGCTCGGCCCGCAGGCGCTTGGTGGCATCTTCGTCGAGGCGGCCGTCGGGGCCGATGACGACGCCGTAATCGTCGCGGGCTCCGGCGCGGCTGACGAACCCCATCTCGACGTCGCGGCGCACGCTCTCGGCCGGCCTCAGGTAAGGATCGCCATAGCCGCCGCCGCCCGGCATCAGAAGCGTCAGGATGTCGCCCTTCTTGACCGCCAGGGTGTCGATCTTGGTCAACTGGCGCTCATCGGGCCGGCCGCGGTTGAGGACGGCCCGGAACAGCTTGGCCGGCTTGGCCCCCATGACGCCGAAGGCGGGGAAGCGCAGCCGGTCCATGCCGCGGGCCAGAAAACTGCTGCCGTCGCGGGTGATTTCGACGGTGATGATCTGACCGGCGCCGCCGCGCCAGCGGCCGGGACCGGCGGAGTCCGGGTTGACGTCGTATTCGCGGATGATGACGCCGGCTTCCTGCTCCACCGTTTCGACGGGATGGTTTTGCAGATTGGCCATCGAACTGTCGCGCACGTCGACGCCGTCGCCGCCGTTCCACGCCCCCATGCCGCCGCGCATGGGCTCGACCACCTGCACCGTGCGCCTGGCGCCGTCGGCTTCGTATTCGGCAAGGGCGAAGGGGGTCGAGGCGCCGCAGGTCGGCGCCCCCATCATGTCGGGCACGGCGCGCACCAGAAGGCCGGTGACGGCGTCCTGCAAGCGGCGCGCCGGCGCCGAGCGGACACCGACGGCGTCGGGAAACTCGGCGTTGAGGATGGTGCCCGGCGGGTTGGTGACGCTCATCGGACGGTAGAGACCGGCGTTGAGGTGGATGGTGCGGTCGTGGGAACAGATGAAGGTGGTCAGGCGCATGGTCAGCCAGTAATGCACCGTCCCCGCCGTGGGCACGTTATAGGCCCCCTTGACCGTCGGGTCGGTCCCCGTCAGGTCCATGTGCACCAGGCCGTCGCGGACGGTCAGTTTGACCCGCACGCGGACCGGGTGGATGGTCAGCATGTCGTCGTCCATGTAGTCCCAGAATTCATAGGTGCCGTCGGGGATGCGGCGCAGCACGGCGCGCGCCTTGGCCGCCGAATAGTCCTGCAACTCGGTCTGGGCGGCGAGGAATGTTTCGACGCCGTGGCGCTCGATCATGTCGGCGACGCGGCGGCTACCGGTTTCCAGGGAGCCCAGGATGGCCTTGATGTCGCCCATGTTCTGGTCTGGCGTCCGCACGTTGGCGCGGAACAGGGTTACGAAATCGTGGTTGATCTCGCCCTTGTCCACGATCTTCATCGGCGGGACCTGGATGCCCTCTTGGAAAATTTCGTTGTTGGCCGGCGAGATCGAGCTTGGCACCCGTCCGCCGACGTCGGTGAAGTGGATGAAGCTCCACCCATAGGCGACGACGCGGCCCTTGTAATAGTAGGGCCGGATCATGTGCAGGTCGGGCAGGTGGGTGGCCAGGCCCTTGGAAGCCCACGGATCGTTGGTGACGATGACGTCGCCCGGTTCCATATCGGGAACGGCGGCGAGGGTGGGGCCAAGGCGGCGGTCGATGTTGAACACCGTCGATCCCGAAGGCCAGGCGAAGATACGGCCCTTGAGGTCGGCGATGCCGACGCCGAAATCCGCCGCCTCCTTGACGTAGAGCGAGCGCGAGGCGCTTTGCAGGGCGAGCGCCATCTCTTCCGCCGCCGCCGTCGCCTTGTGGCCCAGGATTTCCAGGGTCACGGGATCCAGTGCCATGACGTCTCCCCGTTGTCGATATTCTTGCGGGCTCCCGATGCGGAACACTAGGTCCTTCGCGGCGTCCAAGTCAAACCTGTCCGGAGGCCGCCGCCGCCGCTATTCTGGGCCGGGGAGGAAACGGGTAATGAGCGACACCGTTCACGTCATTGGCGCCGGCATCGTCGGCATGTGCACGGCCCTTTATCTGCAGCGCGAGGGATTTGAGGTCACCGTCGTCGACGGCCGGGGTCCCGGCGAGGGGGCGTCGGGCGGCAACGCCGGCAGTCTTGGCATCGCCTCCATCCCGCCGGCCTCGCTACCTGGCGTGATCCGCCGCGTGCCCCGAATGCTGCTCGATCCCCAGGCGCCGCTGATCATCCGCTGGCGCGAGCTTCCCCGCCTGTTACCGTGGTTCGCGCGCTTTGTCCGCAACGCCGCGCCGGGCCGGGTGGAAAGGATCGCCGACGCCCGGGCGCGTCTGCTCGAGCGGGTCTTTGATGCCTACGCGCCGCTGCTCGCCGACGCCGGGGCCGAAAACCTGGTGCGTCGCACCGGCAAGTTGTTGGCCTTCGAGCACGCGGATGGACCGGCGCGCAACCGCTATACGTTGGAGATGCGCCGCAGCCGGGGCGTGCGCATGGAAATTCTGGACGGCGCGGAGGTGCGCCGCATGGAACCGGCCCTCGGACCCGTGGCGCGGGCCGGGGTCTACTTTCCCGACGTCCAATACGTGGCCGATCCGTTGCGTCTGGTGCAAACCTTCGCGGCGCGCTTTCAAAGCCTCGGCGGGCGGCTCTTGAACGAGACCGTCACCGGCATCGAGACGGCGGCCGGCGGGACCGGCGCTATCCTCACCACGGCCGGCCGCCATCCGGTCGGCCGGCTGGTGTTGGCGGCCGGGCCGTGGTCGCGGCGGCTGGCCCGCATGGTCGGATACCGGGTGCCCATGGCGACCCCGTTCGGATACCACACCATGCTTGTCGATACCGAGGTGCAACCGCGCCTTCCCGTCATGTCCGACGACCGCAGCATCGCTGTCACGCCGATGGAGGGCGCGGTGAGGATTACCGGCATTGCCGAGTTCGCCGCCGTCGACGCGCCCCCCGACTGGCGCCGCGCCGACATCGCGCTCGGCCACGTGCGGATCCTCATGCCCGATCTTGGCGGCACCGTCGCGTCGCGTTGGCAGGGCGCCCGGCCCTCGACGCCGGACTCGCTTCCGGTGATCGGCCGGTCGCCACGCATGGCCAATGTCTTCTTCGCCTTCGGTCACGATTCCCTGGGGCTCACGATGGGCGCCGTCACCGGGCGCCTGATTGCGGCCGAGGTGGCCGGCCGGGCGCCGGAGATCGACCTGACGCCCTATCGGCCCGGGCGTTTTTGATCGGGCGCGGCCGGGGCTCCCGACTTGTACGCGTCCGGGCAATATGCCATATCGTGGACGAGGGGGGTTTATCGGTCCGTCGTGCGGCGAAGAGGGCGGCGGCCGGCCAAGAAAGGGACTTTATCCATGTATTCCGGTAGCCGTTATTTGGGCCTGCTCGCGGCGATCGCGCTGGCGGGGGTCTTTGTCATTGGCGGCGCGTCCGGCGGCATCGCCGCCGAGGGCGCCGACGCCCCGGACCCGGTCATCGCCACCGTCGACGGCGAGAATATATTCGCCTCTGAACTGACCGCCGCACAAGCGCAGCTTCCGGCCGAATACCAACAAATTCCGCCGGCCGTCCTGTTCGGCCTCCTGATCGACAGCCTGATCGATACCAAGTTGTCGGTGGCCCAGGCGCGCCGCGAGGGTTTCGACAAGTTGCCCGAAATTGTGCAGCGGTTGGCCCGGATCGAGGACCAGGTCCTGCAAAGGGCTTATCTGGAGAAGCAAATCGAAGAGGGCATGACGGAAGAGGCGTTGAAGGCGGGTTACGAAAAATTCGTCGCCGAATCGAAGGGCGGAGAAGAGGTGCGCGCCAGCCACATCCTGGTCGAGACCGAAGGTCAGGCCAAGGAGATCGTTTCCGAATTGGCCGGCGGCGCCGACTTCGTCGAACTGGCCAAGGCCAAATCCATCGGCCCGACGTCGGACAAGGGCGGCGACCTGGGCTTCTTCAAACGCGACGGCATGCTTGCCGAGTTTTCGGACGCGGCCTTCGCGCTCAATGATGGAGAGATCACCCCCACGCCAGTCAGGACCCAGTACGGTTGGCATGTCATCAAGGTCGTCGAGCGGCGCCAGGCAAGGCCGCCGATGTTCGAGGAGGTCGAAGGCGAGGTGCGCAACAGGGTAACGCGCGATATCGGCCTGGAAGTCATGAAGACGTTGCGCGCCGCCGCCGAGATCAAGCGCTTCGGACCCGACGGATCGGTTATTGAGGCGCCGCCTAAGTAAGTTTTCGAGGAGCCCGCCATGGTCTCGCCGCTCGCCCCCGAACGTTTTCCCGACTTACCAAACGTCGCCGGCGTGCGTCTGGCCGCCGGCGCCTACGCGCTGCATTACCGCGGCCGCCCCGACGTTTTGCTGGCCGAGTTGGCACCCGGTTCGTCGGCGGCCGGGGTGCTCACCCGCTCGCTCACCGCCTCGGCGCCGGTCGAATGGTGCCGCAAGTCGTTGGCCGGCGGCCGGGGGCGCGCCTTGGTGGTCAACGCGGGCAATGCCAACGCCTTCACCGGTCAGGCCGGCGTCGCCGCGGTGGCGCGCACGGTAAAGGCGGTGGCGGGACTTCTCGGATGCCGGCCGAACAGTGTCTTCGTCGCCTCCACCGGCGTTATCGGCGAGGCGCTGCCCGACGACAAGATTATCGCCGCCCTGACCGAGCTGCACGGCGGTCTTGACGGGGGCGGTTGGGAACAAGCGGCGCGCGCCATCATGACCACCGATACCTATCCCAAGGGGGCGACACGCATCGCCACCATCGGCGGTGTCCCCGTCACCTTGAACGGGATCGCCAAGGGCTCGGGCATGATCGGGCCCGACATGGCGACCATGCTGGCCTACGTCTTCACCGACGCGGCCATTCCGCCCGCCGTGCTTCAGCCCCTGCTGGGCCGCGCTGCCGACCGCACGTTCAACTGCATCACCGTCGATGGCGACACTTCGACCAGCGACACCTTGATGGCCTTCGCTACCGGCCAGGCCCGCCACCCGGCCGTCGCCAAGGCCGGTGAGGCCTTGTTGCGCGACTTCGCCGGCCAGTTGGATTCCCTACTATTGGACCTTGCCCACCAGATCGTCCGCGACGGCGAAGGCGCGTCCAAGTTTATTACCGTCGCGGTCAGTGGCGCCGCGTCGCGCCGGGCGGCGCGGCGCATCGGACTGTCGATCGCCAACTCGCCCCTGGTCAAGACGGCCATCGCCGGCGCCGACGCCAATTGGGGACGTATCGTCATGGCGGTCGGCAAGGCCGGCGAAAAGGCCGACCGGGACAAACTCGCCATCGCCGTCGGCGGCGTCACCATCGCCCGCGACGGGGCCGCCGTTGCCGGCTATGACGAGACGCCGGTGGTGCGCCACATGAAGGGCACCGAGATCGACATTGCCGTCGATGTCGGCGTCGGGCGCGGCCGGGCCACGGTTTGGACCTGCGATCTGACCCAAGAATACTTCACGATCAATGCCGATTACCGGTCCTGATCGCGCCTGTCTGGATGTCCGGGTTGGGCCGGGCGAAGCGCCGTTCAAGCCCACAATCTTGGTGGCGGCGGTGGCGCTGGTCGATGCCGACGGCCGGGTCCTGTTGGCGCGCCGACCGAAGGGCAAATCCATGGCCGGACTGTGGGAGTTTCCCGGCGGCAAGGTGGACGACGGCGAAACCCTCGAGGCGGCCCTGGTCCGCGAACTGCGCGAGGAACTTTCCCTCGACATTGTCGAAAGCTGTCTGGCGCCGCTCACCTTCGCGTCCCATGCCTATGACGAGTTCCACCTGTTGATGCCTCTGTTCGTTTGCCGGGTGTGGAAGGGCATGCCCGTGGCCCAGGAGGGCCAGGCACTGAAATGGGTGCGCCCGCTGGACATGGCCGGGCTTCAAATGCCGCCGGCCGACATCCCCCTGATCGCCCTGTTGCGCGATTTTCTGTAGGAGCCGAACGTGGCCGCGGCTAAATCCGTCACTGCCTGCATCCTCATCATCGGCGACGAGGTGCTGTCGGGGCGCACCCAGGACGCCAATCTCAAGTATCTGGCCGGCAACCTGAGCGCCATCGGTATCCGGGTCGCCGAGGCCCGCGTCATCGCCGACGACGAGGCGACGATCATGGGCGCCCTCAACCAATGCCGCGCCGCCCACGACTATGTCTTTACTACCGGCGGCATCGGGCCGACCCATGACGACATCACCTCGGCCTCGGTGGCCAAGGCCTTCGGCGTCGAACTGGTGCGTCACCCCGACGCCCTGGCGCTTCTCATGCGCCACTACCGTCCCGGCGACGTCAACGAAGCGCGCCTCAAGATGGCCGACGTTCCGGACGGCGCCAGCCTGATCGCCAACCCGGTGAGCAGCGCGCCCGGCTTTCGCATGGGCAACGTCTTTGTCCTGGCCGGCGTGCCCGAGATCATGCGGGCCATGTTCGACGGTATCAAGCACCAACTCGCCGGCGGCCCGCCGATCCGCTCGCAGAGCCTCGTCGCCTACGCCCCCGAGGGAGCCGTGGCCTTGCCTTTCGGCGAGTTGCAAAAGCAGTACCCGGACCTGGACATGGGCAGTTATCCGTTCCAACGCCTGGGGCAAACCGGTGTCAGCCTGGTTGTGCGCGGCACCGACGCCGGGCGCCTGGCGGAGGCCATGGAAAAACTAAAAGCCATCGTGCGCGGCCTGGGCGTCGAGGCCGAGGACGGAGACGGGGACGTTGCCGGCAAGGAGGGCAGTAAGCCGTGAAAATTACCGATGCTCTACTTGGCGAGCACAGCGCGTTCTACATGCTGTTCAATCAGGTCGAGGAAATCGCCACCATCGAAGGAGCCATGGCCCAGATTCGGGGCGCGACGACGGTGTTGGCGGCGATGGTCGAATCTCACGCAACGATCGAGGAAGAGCTGCTCTTTACCGCCCTCGAACCCCACCTCGGAAGGGAGGCCGGACCCATTGCCCAGATGTACGCCGAGCACGAGGAGTTGGAGCGACTGCTGGGCCAGATCGAGGAGGCGCAAGACGTGGCCCAGGCCACGGCTTTGGTCGCCGAGGCCCTGAGCGCCGCGCGCAGTCATTTTCGCAAGGAAGAGCAGGTCCTCTTCCCCATGGCCCAGAATTTATTGGGTGACGAGGCGCTGACCCGCCTGGGCAAGGCTTGGGCGGAAGCGCGCGGCGTGGCGATCGCTTAGCAGGCTGCTGAAAATCTACGCCGATGCCAGCGATCCTTCGAGACGCTCGCTGACGCTCGCTCCTCAGGATGAGAGAAATCAATGGTTTACACCTCATCCTGAGCCGGGCCGAAGGCCCGTGTCGAAGGATAATGGTTACGAGAAGGACTTTTTCAGCAGCCTGTTAGAGCATTTTCCGTTCACAGGCATTCACCGAAAATTCTCTATCTCCTTGTTTTAGCCGCAGATACGTCGTCGCGGATGATGCCATCCGCTCGGAATTCGCTCCAATATCCAGGCGCGCTGATTATTTCAGTTGGCGGCCGAGGAATGCGAGAACCTTGCGCCAGGCATCGTCGGAGGCTTCCCTGTGGTAGCGCTCTTCATTGGTGAAGTCCTGAAACCCGTGTCCGGCGCCATCATAGCGGTGAAATTCGTGCTCGACCCCGGCCTTGGTCAAGACCGTACCCAGATCGTCCACGTCCGCCGGTGACGGGTTCTGGTCATCGTTTCCAAAGACCCCGATCATGGGGCATGCGATTCGGTCCGCAAGCTCGATGGCGGGGCGGCTTCCTTGCCCCAGGCCGGCCTTGATCCGCCCGCCATAGAGCACCGCGGCGGCCTTGTAATTTGGGTTGTGACACGCGCCAAGCCAGGCGACGCGTCCGCCCCAGCAATGGCCGATGATTCCGGTACGCGTCTCGTCCACCCGCTCGAGGCCGGCCAGCATCGTCCACGCCGCCGTCAGGTCGGCGAGGACCCAATCGTCGCGGAAGGCTTCGCGCTTGACCGCCATTTCCTCTTCCGCCGGCCACCAGTGAAAGATGAAGGGAATGACGCAGGCGTAGCCGGCGGCGGCCAGGCGTTCTCCGACGTCGATGGTGAACGGATCTTTCTCCAGGCCGGCGTGGGCGATGGGCAAATGCTGGGCGACGACAAGCCCGGGAAAGGGCCCGTCACCGTCGGGCTCGAACACCAAAATGTCCATGGCGCTGCCTTGGACGTCGGCGGTTTCCTCTCTGTACATGACCATTCCCACCCCTTCCTCTCGACCGCCAGTCTAAACCGAAAACGACCCCGCCGACAGCTTCCGAAACATCTCCCCAACCTATACACTTGCTGTCATGGTCGCCACGCTGTGTCGGGAATGCCTGAAGATATCGGAACGGGGGCAGGGCCGGTGCCCGGCATGCGGTTCGCCCAAAGGCGTTTGCCATGCCGAGCTCGGTGCCCTGACCACGGCCCATATCGACTGCGATGCGTTCTATGCGTCGGTCGAAAAGCGCGACGATCCAACGCTGCGTGACAAGCCGTTGATCGTCGGTCATGCCGGCGGCCGCGGCGTCGTGACCACCGCTTGTTATATCGCCCGACAATACGGACCGCGCTCGGCCATGCCGATGTTCAAGGCCCTGGAACTCTGTCCCGATGCCGTGGTCATTGCGCCGAACATGGCTAAGTACAGAACCGTGAGCCGGCAAATCCGCGCCATCTTCCTTGCCGCCACGCCGGTTGTCGAACCGGTTTCCCTTGACGAGGCTTATCTTGATCTGGACGAAGCGGTTCGGCTCGATCCCCGGCCGGCGGCCCGTTCGGCGGCCAGGATCGCCAAGCGCGTCGAACAAGAGGTCGGGATCACTGTTTCGATCGGCCTGTCGTATAACAAGTTCCTGGCCAAGCTGGCATCCGATTTGGATAAACCGAGCGGTTTCTCGGTCATCGGCCGGGCCGAGGCGAAGGGCTTTCTGGCCCCCCTTTCCGTGCGCAAGATCAACGGCGTCGGCGAGGCCACGGCGAAGCGCATGGAAGAGAACGGCGTCTCCACCATCGGCCACCTGCAGTCCCTGTCCGACGAGAGGCTGGTTTCGCAATACGGCAAGTTCGGGCGCCGCTTGGCGAGATACGCCAAGGGCGAGGATGAAAGAAAAGTGACGCCCGAGCGGGTCCGCAAAAGCGTCTCAGCCGAAACCACCTTCGCCACCGACATCCGATCGGCGGCCCAATTGCGCGAAGCAATCCGGCCGTTATGCGAAAGAGTGGCGGAGCGCTTGATGCAAGGGGACATCGCCGGCGCCACATTGGTTCTGAAACTCAAGACCCACGACTTCCGGGTTCTGACCCGCAACCACAGCCTATCCCACCCGACGCAACGGGCCGAGGTCCTCTATCGGTGCGTGGCGCCGATGATCGAGAGGGAAGCGGACGGGCGCGCTTATCGGCTGATCGGTGTCGGCGTCAGCGATCTCCG
Source organism: Rhodospirillales bacterium (assembly GCA_030746775.1). Taxonomy (GTDB): domain Bacteria; phylum Pseudomonadota; class Alphaproteobacteria; order Rhodospirillales; family JASLLZ01; genus JASLLZ01. The sequence continues at coordinate 12,163 of JASLLZ010000078.1, forward strand.
CCCAAAGAACCAGGCCGATCCGCCCGATCTGTTTCACGGGCTTTCTTGATTCGCGCCGACTTACGGCGCAGCTTGCATCACTCCCGGGTATAGCGGTGGCTCTCGAAAACGATGCTTGGGTGCTTGATTCAAAATAGTGATTCAAGTGGACAGCCAGTTGCTTCGTCACCATCTTTATTTTTTCCACGCTCCCGATATGTCGAGGGAACCATCGCACCACGGGAAGCTAGGGATGGAGGGCGCGCCATGGCATACGATGACCTGTCCAGGGTCCTGGCCGACGAAATGCATCGCCGCCGCGACGGCGGCCCTTCTCCGTCTACTGTCAACAAGGCCAGCGGTGAGACCGTCATCCGGGCCGGCGGGACGGGCGAGACCATGTTCGTCATCCAGGTCGGCGAGGCCGAGATCCTGAACGACGGCCTGGTGCTCGACGTTGTCGGGCCGGGCGGCGTGGTCGGCGAGATGGCTCTGGTCGACGGCAGCCTGCGTAGCGCCACCGTGCGCGCCCGCACCGATTTGCGCCTAATGCCCATTTCCAAGGCTGATTTCGGGTTGCTGATCCGCAGCCGTCCCGAGTTCGGGCTCTATGTGATGAAAGTCATGTCGCTCAGGCTGCGCCTAATGAACACGCGGCTTGGAAACGCCATCGAAGATATCTCGGCGCGGCAGGAGATCGAACGCGAACTCCGTGCCATGGCGGCGCGGGACCCGCTGACCGGAACCTCCAATCGCAAGCACTTCGCCGAGATGGGGGCGATAGAGGTTGAACGATCCCAGCGCCACGGCCGGGAGCTTTCGATCGCCATGCTCGACGTCGACCACTTCAAGGTTGTCAACGATACCTATGGCCACGCCTGCGGCGACTCTGTGCTCAGGTCGATTGTCGAGGCGGCGCAAGACGAACTCCGCACCGGCGACATCCTCGGGCGGGTGGGGGGAGAAGAGTTCGCCTTCCTGATGCCGGAAACGGGAATCACCGCCGGCCTTGCCATTGCCGAACGCATTCGCCAACGCATCGCCGGGCAGACTCTGGCCTGGGACGGCAAAACATTCGAGTTGACGGCCAGCATCGGCGTTGCCGCCTGGAATCCCGGCGAGCCTACCGTCGATCCCGCCCTGGCACGCGCCGACGAGAGCCTTTACGCCGCCAAGGACCAGGGCCGTAACCGCGTCGTGGCGTACGGGAACTGATACCCGCGCCGCCCGTCTTCGCCGCTACCCCTCTTCCACGACAACAGCCTATCCCACCCGACCCAACGGGCCGATCCCCCCGATTTGCGGCACGGGCTGCCTTGATTCGGTTGATATTCTGATCACCGGGGCCATAGTGGCCGTCAACAAGCAAATAAAGGATCAGGAGGAAACGCATGACCGGCCCAACGCTGCCTTCAATCGTCGGGGCGACCGACGGCGGGCTCATGATGGAGCACATGAGGGAATTCGACCGGTGGACGAAACACGCCGGAACCCCCGAGGAACGCGAAAGCCTCCTTTATTGTGAGGGCGTGTTGCGGAAATACGGTTATGAGACCTCGTTGATCGACCACGACGCCTATATCAGTCTGCCCGGTCCGGGCCGCTTGGAGGTGGCGGGCGAGGTGCTGGAATGTATCGTTCATTCATTTTCGCAACCCACCCAAGAGGACGGCGCAACGGCAAGGATCGCGTATCTTGGCACGGGCACGGATGAGGATTTTGCCGGCCGTGACCTAGAAGGCGCGATCGTCCTTATCGAGGGCATCGCCAATCCGGCGGCGGGTCTGCGGGCGTCGGCCGCCGGAGCGGTTGGCCAGATTCACATCAGCCCCCACGAATTCGGTCACGAAATGTGTGTCTCGCCGGTATGGGGCAGTCCGACGCACGAAACCGTCGGCCGGTTGCCGACGACCGTTATTATGACGGTGGGATCGTCAATCGGGGCGTCGCTGAAAGAGCGGTTGGCGGGCAAGTCGGAATTGGAAGCCACGCTCTTTGCCAAGGTCGATACCGGGTGGCGCAAGACGCCCATTCTGGTTGCCGAATTGCCCCGTCTCGAAGGCGGCGCCGATGAACCCTACGTCCTTTTCGCCGGCCATCACGACACTTGGTATTTCGGGGTGATGGACAATGGCGGCGCCAACGCCACCATGCTGGAAGTCGCCCGCCTTTGCGCCCAACATCGCGACCAATGGAAACGCGGTCTGCGCATTATTTTCTGGTCCGGCCATTCGCAAGGCCGCTATTCCAGCTCGGCGTGGTACGCCGATGAGTTCTGGGAGGACATCGAGCAACGCTGCGTTGTCCACGTCAACATCGATTCGACCGGCGGCAAAGGAAACACGGTGGTTTCCGACATGACGGCGGCGGCCGAACTTGCCGCGCTCGCCGGCCAGGCGATCGAGGAGAACAGCGATCAAAAGTTCACCAAACGGCGCATGCCCCGGGCCGGCGATCAGTCGTTCTGGGGCATTGGCGTGCCGGCCGTGTTCTGCCAATCGAGCGAGCAACCGGGCGGCATGGAGGAGAATGCGTCGGCCGCCGTGTTCGGCGCCGATAAGCGCGCCGGGCATGGGACCGGCTGGTGGTGGCACACGCCGTTCGATACCCTGGACAAGATTGACGAGACGATCCTGGTTCGCGATACACGAATATACGTTCACTGTATTTGGCGGCTGTTGACCGACGCGATACTGCCGCTCGATTACGCGGCCCACGCGGTTTACCTCAAGGCGGAGCTTGACGTTCTCAAAGGATTGCTTGGCGGCCGCTTCGACCTTTCGGGACTCTTCGAGCGCGTCGCTCACCTGGAGGCCCGGGCCACGCATCTAAACGATCATATACGGAAGGCCGGCGGGGCCGAGGCGGTTGATCGGATCAACCGGTGCCTGATTGAAGTTTCGCGCCACATCGTGCCCGTGGACTACACCGAGGGCGACCGGTTCGACCATGACGCGGCATTGCCGCAGGCGGCCTATCCGGCCCTTCAGCCCCTGCGCGATCTGGCTCGTTTGAAGCCCGACACGGCCGAGGCAAAGTTTCTCGGCGCCGGAATGAAGCGCGCCTGCAATCGGGTCAGCTGGGCCTTGCGCGAGGCCAACAATTCGATCGCCCGCTGTCTCGCCGATGTTGAGGCAACCTGAAGCAAAGTGAGGGGACATGCTTCTATCCAGTAGAGTTGCACTTGTAACAGGCGGGGCCGGCCGGCTTGGCCGTGTCATCGCGGCAACCTTGCAACGTGAAGGCGCGAGCGTCGCCGTCGTGGACAAGGACAGCCAGGCGGCGAAGGCCGTGACCGGGGAACTGGGCGGCGGTGACAGGCCGGCGATCACGGCCATCGGCGGCGACGTCTCGGACACCGGTGAGGTTGCCCGGGTCGTCGGCGAGGCCACGGCGCAACTGGGCCAGGTCGATGTTCTGGTAAATTGCGCCGGTATCGTTCCGAGCCGTCCCGTCGTCGAGGTCGAGGTCGAGGAATGGGACCGTGTGTTCGCCGTCAACCTGCGCGGGACGATGCTCATGTGCCAGGCGATGGCCCGCGAATGGATCGCACGGGACGTCAAGGGCGCCATCGTCAACATTTCCTCGGGCGCCGGCCGATCGGCGCGGGCGGGGGGCGCGCACTACTCGGGCTCAAAGGCGGCGTTGAACATGCTCACCGAAGTGCTTGCCATCGAACTCGGCCCCCACGCCATTAGAGTGAACGCGGTGGCGCCGGGGCTCATCTTGGATGATGTCGTGACCGAAGAGAGCGAGGCCCGGCATCCCTATATTAACCTGATGCTGCGGGGGACTCCGCTTGGCCGGACCGGGGCGCCCGCCGATATTGCCGAAGCCGTCGCCTTCCTTGCCTCGGAACGGTCATCGTGGACGACCGGCAGCATCTTCGACATTACCGGCGGCTCGCACTGCGGCCGCACCCATATGCCGACGACGGAAGACCTGTCTTGATCGACCGGCAATCGTTCACCGTCGTCGGCGCCGGGGCGATCGGAGCCGTCGTCGGCGTGCACCTGATGAGGGCGGGGCACGATGTCGTATTTGTCGAGGCCAACGCCGAACATGTCACCGCGATCCGCGACAAGGGTCTGCGCCTGACCGGCGTGCTGGAGGCGACGGTCGCGCCGGTAATTTTCGAGCCCCATGAAGTTGACGGCCGCCATTGCCGGGTTCTTCTCGCGGTCAAGTCGAGCCAAACGGAAAACGCCCTGGCGCCGATGGTTCCCCATCTCGCGCCCGACGGCTATGTCCTGTCGCTTCAGAACGGCCTGGAGGAACTCAAGATTGCCCGAATGGTCGGCGCGGCGCGCACCATTGGCGCCTTTCTGACGTTCGGCGGGCATTACGAGGGGCCGGGCGAAGTAAGGTTCACGGGAAGGGGGTCGTTTCGCGTCGGCGAGGTCGACGGGCGCGCGACCCGGCGGGTGGTCGAACTCAGCCAAATTCTGTCGGCGCTTCAACCGGTCGAAGTGACGGACAATATCATGGGCTGTCTGTGGGCCAAGATGGCGCTCGGCGCCGTCTACTTCGCCACCGCGACCGTCAATGCGGATGTAACCGAGGTTTATGACCGCGGTATCTACTTGGGGGTTCTCGGAAATCTTGTTGGCGAGGTCGTCGACGTGGCCAACGCCGCCGGGGTCACCCCCGAGGCCTTCGACGGCTTTGATGCGCAGGTTTTTTCCCCGCAACGCCCGCGCGATCCGGCAAGCGTGGATGCGAATTGGGTGGCGCAGAAAGCGTATTGGAACGGGCTAAGCCAAGGGCGCACCGGCGTGTGGCGCGATCTCGCGGTTCATCGCCGCAAGACCGAGGCGGACGAACTGCTGGGCTCTGTAAAGCGGGCCGCCGACGGCCATCAAATGGCGACGCCCCGCGTCGACGCGCTGATCTCGATCATCCATGAGATCGAGAATGGGCGCCGGGAACTCGGATGGAACAATTTGGATTCGTTAGCCCAACTCGATAGGGCTCTGACATGAACATTTAGCGTTCAGAACAGTAAGCAACGCTTTTTATTGTAAAATAATTGGGTTTTTTTGGATTAACTGTCATTGAGGTCTCGGATGATTATTCGTCTCGCCAGCAGCCATTTTACTCTGTTCCTCATCACCGTCAGTATCCTGATAGGAACTGCCGGCGTCATGACGGTTCAGATTGAATTTCTTGCAACAAATTTTCAACTAGAACATTTTCCGATCATTCGAGGTCATATCCTGCGGCAGCGAAGTAATTTTGGCATTCGGTCGGTGTGAAT
>JASLLZ010000079.1 GCA_030746775.1 Rhodospirillales bacterium
TAGCTTTCAGGCTGTTTTCTCCGCAATTTGGCACATCGCGATGCCGGTGGTGGGAGCCGCCCACTGCATCAAAACCAGACATTCGCCAATCATTTGCTCCAAGTCAGGCGCGAAGTCATAGCCGACACCATGCACGGTGATGATAATATTCGGGTTGTTGGGGTCGTCTTCCATTTTCTTACGGAGTTGACGCCCATCCGATCTGGTGCAATACGGCCTAGCCAAAGCGCAACCCGTGTTTCGAGGCCGAGTTGGTGGCGGAGGTGAGGCCGGCGGCGCGCCTCGCTCTGGGTAAGGCGACGGGCCGGCTCAGACGAAGGTTAGCAGCCGCTTGGGGTTTTCCACGAGAAGGGCGTCGATTTCCGCCTCGGTGAAGTCCCGGCGCCGCATCATCGGCACCACGTTGCGGAAGATGTGGCCGTAGCCGTGCCCCCCCAAACTCCGCCGGCGGGTCCGGTAGACGATGTCGTGGGAGATCACGATGCGGTCCCGATGCCCGTGCTCGATCAGGCTGCGGATGCGGTCTAAGCGCACGCCGTCGCTCGACGAGGACACGTCCCGGCCCATGGGGAAACGCGACGATTCGACCCCGAACAGGTCGAATTCCAGGACCACCCCGGTGTCCGCCAGGCGCAACACGCCATCGGTGTCGAACAGGCGGCGCTCGACGTGGTCGACGATCGAACGAGAGAGATCGGCACCGTTCTCCCTTAGCATGTCAACGATGGCGAAGGGCGCTTCTTCGGACAATCCTGGGTGGATGGTGACGGCGGCCCCGGTTTCGCGTTGGGCCAGGACGGCGGCCTCGACGGAGCGCTTCTCGGCCGCGGTCCACGGCCACGAACAGCCGATCTCGCCGATCAATCCGGCCTTGACCCCGGTTTCATCGAAACCTTCTTGGATGCGGCCGATGAATTCGGCCGCCAGATCGTCGACCCCGCGCTCCAAATCCGCCGGGCCCATAAAGCTTTCGAGATAGCGCCCGCAGCCCATGACGATGCGGGTGCCCGAGGTTTCCGCCACACGGCGCAGGCCTTCGGGGAAGATCGCCATGCCCGGGGTGCTGACATCGACGATGGACCGGCCGCCGTCATCGAGCATCCACTCCATCTCGCGGACCGCAATCCCCGGTTCGGTGATGCGCCGGATGCCCGGCGTGTCCATCCAGTTATAAGTGGCGTCGTAGAGATTCTCGAAGGTGATGACGGCTTCTTCGAGGTCGCGCCGTTCATCGGGGGGCGTCAGGTCGGTCAGGATGTGCTCGTGCATCAGGGTGCGGCCCAGTTCCTCGGGGGGGATGGGTCCGAGAACAGTTTGCACCTTGCCGGCGAGATCGCTCATGACCAATATTTTTTCAAGGGTGCATCGGAGACTAGGCAAAGAAAGCGGGCATGGGCCGATCCACCGGGACCGTTCCCATACCCGCGATGACAGTTACTTCAAGCCGTAAGTTTTCTCGTCGAGTTTGTCATAGATCTCCCGCTTGACGAGCTTAACCATGGTCGCTTCGTCCTTGCGGTCGACGCCCTTGAGGAGTTTCGTCCATTTGGCCACGAGCCCATTGAACTCGTCGATAATCTCGCGCGGGTTTTTGACCTTGTGGGTCTCGCGAGCGATCTTCTCGACGATCTCGACGTCCTTGGCGGCAAATTCGTCCACCGCCTTCTGCAGGTCCGCCGACGGCTCTAAAACCTGGACGCCGTGTTTCGGCGCCTCGTTAACGGATGCCGTCTCGATAACGTGATAGAGAATGGACGTCTTGACCACGGCGGTTGCCATTTCGTTGAACAGCAAGCGCCGTTGATCGGGCCGGAGCCCCTTCCAGAAGTCCTTGTTGTAGCCCATCAGCCAGCCCGAGAAGTAGAGCCCGAGCTTGATCTTGGTAGCCGATTTCGAGACTTCCCAAAGGGCGAAGGTCTTGAGCGCGTCCAAGCCGTTCGACGCGCAGTCCAGGTTTCCGCTGTCCAGGCCGGTATACATCTCCGACGACGGAACATTGACCGGAACCCCCCCGATGTGCTTGATCACGCGGTCCCAGGCGCTGCCCGGGGTGCGCACCTTCTTGCCCTTGACGTCGGCCAGTGTCTTGACGACGTCGCGGCAGATCAGCACGTAGGGCGTCGTCGCGTAACCGCCGCCAAAGACGACGTTATTTCTGGACCACTCAGCCAACACCCGGGCGTTCTTGGTGTTGATCTCGGTCGACGCGAAGGCGATAACGTAAGGATCGGGCACGGCGAACGCCAGGTCGGCGAAGACCTGCTGGAGCGGGATTTCCGCCGGCGTATAGGTGCCCGCAATCTGTCCCATATGCGCCACCCCATCGGCGATTCCCTTGAGGTGGGCGCGGAAGGGAAGAAGCGAGGCGCTGTGATGGACGTCGAAGGTAATCTCGCCCTTGCTGGCCTTCTTCACCGCCTCGGGAAATTGAACGTATCCGCCCTTGCCGAGCGGTGTCGACGGGTTGAGATAGGTCGACGCCACGTAGTTTTCGGCCGAGGCGCCGGATGCCAGCAAGGCTGAGCCGGCGACTGCCAAGCATAGTGCAAGTATTCGTTTTCTCATCTTATTTCCTCCTCCAGTTTCAGAACTAATTATTTTGCGTCCGCTTCATGCTAAAGGTTTTCGGTCAGTTGTCCACCATCAAGCTTGGCAGCCACAGGACCAACTGGGGGAAAGTGATGATGAGGGCCAGGGTCACGATATCCATGGCCAGGAACCAGAAGGTTCCCCTAAACACCGTGCCCAGGGTTACCGTGTTGCCGAGCGCCCCCTTGATCATATAGACGTTGAGGCCGATGGGCGGCGTGATCAGGCCGATCTCAAGCAGCTTGATGACGATGATGCCGAACCAGATCAGGTCAACGTTGCCGGCGTGCAGCATGGGAAGAATGATCGGCAGGGTGATCAGCATGAGACCGATCGAATCGATGAACATGCCGAGGATGATGTAGATCAGCGAGATCTGGGCGATCAGGATCAAGGGATGGCTGCCAACCGAGAGCATGACGTCGGCCAGGTAACCGGGAACGCCGCTCAACGCCATGAAGCGCGTGAAGATCACCGCCGTGACCGCGATAATGAAGATCGCCGCGGTGCCCTCCGTTGCCTCGACCATGATCTCGCGGAAAATCCGCCAACTCATGCCGCGGCGCACGAGCGCCAGGACGAAGGCGAAGAAGGCGCCGACGGCTCCCGCCTCGGTGGGCGTGAACCAGCCCAGGAAGATGCCGCCGAGAACGAAGAACACCAGGGGCGGAAAGGGCCAAATGTCACGTATCGCCGCCATCCGTTCCTCGCGGGTCGTTTCCCGCTCCAACTTGGGCGCCAGGGACGGCCAGACCGTCACCCGCGCCATGACCATGCCCATGTAGATGAGCGCCGAGAGGAAACCGGGAATAAAGCCGCCGATGAACAGCTTGCCGATCGATTGTTCGGCGAAGATGCCGTAGAGGATCATCAGGATGCTCGGCGGGATGAGCGAGCCCAGGGTTCCCGAGGCGGCGATGGTTCCGGTTGCCAGGGCCTTGTCGTAATTCGCCTTCAGCATCTCGGGGATGGCGATGCGCGACATGGCGGCGGCCGTCGCGACGCTGGAGCCCGACGCCGCCGCGAACAAGGCGCAGGCGGCGACGCTGGCGCAGGCCAGGGCCCCCGGGACGCGCCATAGAAAGATCCGCATGGCGCCGAAGATGCCCGCCGTCATGCCGCTTTTCGAGGCGATGTAGCCCATCAGCATGAACATGGGCACGGCGCTGAACGAGAAATCGCCGACCCAATCGAAGGGGATCGCCGTGACGATTCCCCACGCCGCGCTGAGGCTGATGATGGCCCAAATTCCGAAGAAGCTGACCACACCGAGCGACACGGCGATGGGCACCCGCAGCCCGACAAGGGTGAAGGTCAGGGCCAGTCCGATCAATCCGATTTCCAGGCGATCCATGATATCAGTCGCGGAAAAGCTGGGCGAAGGTGGTCGGAAGCGGCCGTCCGAAAAACACTTCCTCGACCAGGCGCAAGAGAGAAACCAGCGTCACCAGCGTGAAGCTGATGGGAAGGAAGAAGCGACTGGGCCAAATCTGGAGCGTGATCGAGCCCATGATGATCTCGCCGATCCGGAACGAACGGATGGCATCGATCCAGCCCTGAAACGCCAGAATCCCGAAGAAAAGCATGGCGCAGAGCTGGGCGAACACCAAGGCGATCATCTTGCCGCGCGGCGAGAACCGGTCGTAGAGCAACTCGACCGAAATGTGCTTGCCGCGCAATTCGACGTAGGCAAGGGGCAGATAGATGGCGCCGATCATGTAGTAGTACGAGACCGTCTCCACCGTTCCCTGCCAGGGAGCGTTCAGGAAATACTTCATCGCCACGTCGATGGTGATGTGGACCATCATCAGGCACATCATGGCGCCCGCCACGACCATCAGGATGAAGGACAGGCGCCCGAGCCACTGCTTCATGGGAACAATCCCCTCATGGGAGAAACCCCTTGAGGTCCGGCGCCGCCGGCGCCCCGATCACCTGCTCGACCGCACGCCCGATGGAAAGAAGCTTTCCGTCTTCGCCTTCGGCGCAGTTGAGCTGCAGGCCGACTGGCAAGGTTGAGCCGAAGTGGTGCACGGGCATGGTCGTGGCGCATAGCCGGAACATGTTGGCGAAGTACGTGTTCTTCGAGATCGGCACGGCCAGGCGGGTTGCCCGTTCCAGGTCCGGAAAGTCGCTTGCCGGCGCCGGCAGGATGGGAATCGTCGGCGTGACAACAGCGTCGAGATCCCGCAACCTATCCGCCACCACGCGGCAGGCGGTGTCCTGCCAGTGTCTCTGTTGAACATAGGCATCCGCCATCACGTCCAGGCCGCTGGCTCCGCGGGCGGCGAGGATGAACCCCATCGCCTTGCGGTCGGCCAGGAATCGCTCGCGCCCCATGCCGGCCAGGAACTCACCTCCGATGACGACGCGAAAAAAATCATCGGCCCCTTCGATCTCGGGAAATTCCACATCGACGATGACGGCACCCTCTTTCTCGAGGGCCGCCAAGGCGGCGCTCACGCAGGCCTCGACTTCCGCGTCGAGATCGTCGAAGAAGTGGTGTGTCGGGCGGCCCAGGCGCAAACCCCGCACCGTATCAAGTTCGGGCACCGCGATATCGGAGAGCGCCGAGACAACAATCGCCGCGTCGTCGGCCGATCGGGTCAGGGGACCTAGGGTGTCGAGAGACGGACAGGTCGGATAGACGCCGTCGAGGGGCCACGTCCCCCACGTCGGCTTGGCCCCGAAGACGCCGCAGAACGCCGCCGGCAGACGCACTGAACCGCCGGTGTCCGACCCGATGGCGAACCCACACAGGCCGGCCGCCATCGCCACTCCCGAGCCGCTGGACGAGCCTCCGGGAATCCGATGAGTGCCGGCGTCCCAGGGGTTCCACGGCGTGCCTCGAATGGGGTTCAGACCGGTCGGCCCACCGCGCGCAAATTCCTCGGTCATGGCCTTGCCGAGGATAACGCATCCGGCCCGCCTCAGGGCCCGAACGAAGGGTCCTTCGGGCCCGATGATGTCGGTCACGTCGAGGTTCGATCCGGTCCGCGTCGGCATGCCCGCGACGGCGATGATGTCCTTGATCGCGACCGGAACGCCCATGAGGGGACCAAGGTCCGTGCCGGCGCTAAGCAGGCTATCGAGAGGGCGGGCGGCCGCCAGGGCGCCATCGGCGTCGATATGTTCGAAGGCCTGAAGGCGGGGCTCCAAAACCTCGATCCGCGAGAGGTAGGCTGCCGTCGCGGCCTCAGCACTGGTTTCGCCCCGGCGCAGGCGTCGCCCGAACCCGACGATACCGTCCACTTGCAGGGGATTGTCAGGAAGCAAGGTCATGCGCGGCGTCCCCTCCCCATGGCTGTGGGCGAAAGTACCACTCCGCCTCGGTCGGACGGTGGCTCGAACGGCTCACCGTGAATTGCCGAAAAACCTATGATGTCCGCTCGCGCCTGTCCACATGAACCTTGGGGGGGGCGAAACGGGAAACAGTCCCGCTTTTGTCTACCCTTTCCCCCTCTCTGCCAGGTGCCGTCACAGCGCGTCAAACTTTATGAAGCCTTCCGCACCCACGGCCACCAAGTCGCCCGGCGCCGAGTCTCGATGTGGCACTCGCAGAACTCCAACAAGAATCACTCGAGTATGCTCAAGGCCGTGGCGGGTTGCGGATCAGTGCTGCCGAACTGTCCAACAATGTGGGACCACCTCACGCCAGCGTCGCGATCACGCTAGACGTATACGGGCATGTCATACCAGGGCTGGCCAAAGCCTTCTTCTACGCGGGCTCCCGTTCTCTGCTGGTTTCTCACTGGCCGGTGGGCTCGGTCGCCGCCGTCAGCCTGGTGGTAGGCGAGGAAAGCCGGTGCGGTACCGGCCTTGTCGGGTGCTACCCTATCCTCACCGATTCGGATGCGCCGCCTCTCGTCGCAGTGGCGTCACGTTGCTTTCGTCAACAATACCCATGGAGCCGAACGCCTCTCGCACAGTGCTGGCGACATATCCTGGACTGAGGTGGCCATAGTGCCGCTCAACCATACGGGTATCGCGGTGCCCGAGTTGCGCCGCAATGACGGCGAGGGGAACGCCCCGCATGACAAGCCGACTCGCGTAACTATGTCGCAAAACGTGAAACCCCACGGCGGGTTTAATTCGGGCTGCGTCGTACGCTTGCCTGAGAGGTCGCCGCTGGTCCGAACGTCTCCAGGAATTCCCGGTTGCCTTCACAAATACCGTATCCTGCGCCGCCTTGCCGACCGTCGTACCGTCGAGGAACGTACGTCCCTCGTCAGAAAGTACGACATGCCGGGACTTGCCGCTTTTGGATTGGCGAATGTGGACCGTGCCCGCCCTGGGATCAAAGTCAGCGGCACGAATGGCGGCTAGCTCGCTGTAACGAGCACCGGTCATCAACGCCCCTACCACAAGCGACCGAAAGGGTTCAGTGCAGGCGTTAACGAGTCGTAGGGCTTCGTCGTCTGTCAGATATCGGGCACGGGCGACCTCGACCTCCCGGAAGGGCTGGACACGTCGCCACGCATCGTTGCCAGCGACGCGGCCTTCTGTGTATGCGTAGTTGAGGGCAGCCTTCAGCGTCGTGAGGATTCGGTTCGCCGTGGACTTTCGCCCGCGCTTGGTTTCCGAGCCGCTATTTCTCTTTCGGTAGTTCTGCTGACCACCCGGGCGAGTACGAAGTCGGGCAGGGCTTTCGGCCAGTTGTTCGTGCCATCGCTCGACACGGTGCTTGGTTAACTTTGAAAGCTCGACATCACCCAGCACTGGAAGGATATGGGCGTTGATACTGTAGCGGGTACCGTCAACGGACTTGCGGCGCTTGGCGCACCATCGCAAGTACTCCTCCATGGCGTCGCGCACCTTGTACGGTCCACGCCGCACATCGCCATTTGCCAACTCGCTGGCCACTCGGGTAAACCAATCCCTCGCTGTTGCCTGAGCGTCCGTGAAGGAAAGTACATCGGCGCCATCTGCATCCATCGCGTCGTCAGTGGCCCCAAGGTGCTGGTAATGCTGCTTGCCGGCCTCGTCCCGATAGCGAGCGATCCAAGTACCTCCCTTGATACCCCTCCGGTATCCGACAGCCCTTCCCTGGGAAATGACCGTCCAGTAAGGCTCCCTTCTCTGGGCCAATTTCGACCTGGCTGACCGCGTATCAAGTTTGGCGTTTCGGATGGTTCGGGCCACGGGCACCCCCAAAATATTCCGTACGGAAAATATACGGAAAAGGTGTGGGCGAACGCAAGCGAATAGTGACGGTCAGCAATGCCTTGTTTATCAAAGAATTATGGAGATTCTTGTGTTCGCTTATATTCGTAAATATGCGCGTTGCAACCCTTTCAAGGTGGCAACACGGGTTCGAATCCCGTTGGGGTCACCACGCGTACCGGCGGCGATCAGGCTTCGCTGGTCCACACCTCGGTAAAGCGGCGATGATCGGCGCCCGTATGTTCGGGCGTCACCGAGAGCGCCGTGCCGACATAGAGAAAGCCGACGATGTGGTCATGGGCCTTGAGGCCAAGCGCCTCCTTGACCGTCGCGTCATAGGCCGCCACACCTGTCCGCCACCGGCATCCGAACCCGTCGGCGTGAAGCGACAAGGTGATGTTCTGCGCCGCCGCGGCCGCCGAGACGACCTGCTCGATCTCGGGAATTTTCGGATGATCGGGGTCGACCGTGGCGGCGACGACGATGTTGACCGGGGCGCGAAAAACCTTCTGCTTGGCCCGTTCCAGCTCCTCCGCCGAGGTGCCGGGCTGGCGGATTTCGAGGGCCCGCGCAAAGGCGTCGCCCAGACGATCAAGGGCCGAGCCTTTAACGACGATGAACTTCCACGGCCGCAGCATGCCGTGGTCGGGCGCCCGGGCGCCGGCCTCGAGGGCGGCGGCGATGACGTCGTCGGGCGGCCCCGGCTCGCCGATCTTGACCGCCGAAAATCGCGTCGTCAGTACTTCAACCGCATCCATGTCTTTACCTCTCTTCGCCGCGTTTGCTTGTTATCATTAGAATAAGTGTACAGGAGGCGTCCGCCAAGGGGCGAGGCTCGGGCATCAACACATTCCTTCCCGGCCGTCCCGCATCAGCCGCCACAGCCGTTCCGGGGTCGCCGGCATGTCGATGTCGTCGATGCCCAGGTCGGCCAGGGCGTCGATGATGGCGTTGATCACCGCCGCCGGCGCCGCGATCGCCCCGGCCTCGCCGCAGCCCTTGACGCCGAGCGGGTTGTTGAGGCACGGCACCTCGACCGTGGCGGCATCGAAAAACGGCAGATCGTCGGCGCGCGCCAAACAGTAATCCATCAACGAGCCGGTAATCAGTTGCCCGTCGCCGTCGTAAACGGTGCGTTCGAAAAGCGCCTGGCCAATCCCTTGGGCAACGCCGCCATGGACCTGGCCCGCGACCACGGCGGGGTTGAGCACGTGGCCGAAATCGTCGACCACCGAATAGCGCACCAGGCGGGTGACGCCGGTCTCTTCGTCGATCTCGACCTCCGCCACGTGGCAGCCGTTGGGGTAGGTCCACTTCTCGACCGTGATGTCGGCGCCGCCGTCGAGGCCGCCATCCAGGGCCGCCGCCAGGTCGAGGAGCGCGATGGCGCGGTCGGTGCCGACGATGCGAAAGGCGCCGTCGGCGAACTCGATATCGGCGATGGTGGCCTCCAGCATCTCGGCGGCGTGGTGGCGTCCCTGCTCGATCACCGCCCGGGTGGCCTCGAAGATGGCCCAACCCTGCTTGGTCAGCGAGCGCGAGCCGTGGGTGCCGCCGCCCGTCGGGATGCGCCCGGTATCGCCCTGGACGACGCGGATGCGTTCCATCGCAATGCCGAGTTGGGCGCCGAGAAGCTGGGCGTAAGCCGTCTCGTGGCCCTGGCCGGTCGATTGGGTGCCGACCAGAAGCTCGACCGTCCCGTCCTTGGTGAACCGGATGTCGGCCCGCTCGTCGCCCTCGCCGACGGTCGATTCGACGTAAAAGCAGAGACCAAGGCCCCGCCGCGCGCCCAGCTTGCGGGCCTCGGCGCGCCGGGTCTCGAAACCGTCCCGGTCGGCCATCACCAGGGCGTCGTCCATGAGGCGCTCGAATTCACCCGAATCGTAGGTTTCTCCCGAGGCGGTAACGAACGGCATGACGGCGGGCGAGATGAAGTTGCGGCGCCTGAGTTCGGCCGCGTCCAGGCCCAATTCGCGTGCCGCGCGGTCGATCAGTCGTTCGATCACGTAGATCGCCTCGGGCCGGCCGGCGCCCCGGTAGGCATCGACCGGCTGGGTGTTGGTGAAAACGCCCCTGACCGCATAGCTGAGGCACTTCACGTCGTAGACGCCGGGCAGGACCTTAACCGTGCCGCCGGTCGGGATCAGAGGGCCATAGGTCGAAAGATAAGCACCCAGATTGGCCACCGTTTCGACCCGCATGCCAAGGATGCGGTGATCGGTGTCGAAGGCAAGCTCGGCCAGCGTGACATGGTCGCGGCCCATGGCGTCGGACAAAAAGGCCTCGCCGCGCTCACTCATCCACTTGACCGGCCGGGCGAGGAGCCGCGCCGTCCAGGCGGCCATGGCCTGTTCTGGATAGAAGAAGATCTTGACGCCGAAGGCGCCGCCGACATCGGGACAGACGACGCGGACCTGCTCCGGCGCTACCTTAAGCGTGTGGCGCGCCAGGCTGTCGCGCAGCAGCCAACCGCCTTGGTTGCCCGTGTGGACCGTCGTCGTGGCGCTGGCCCCGTCGTATTCGGCGACGACGCCGCGGGTTTCGATGGGACAGACGACGACGCGGTTGTTGACCAACTCTACCCGCGTGACGTGGGCCGCCCCGTCAAAGGCCCGGACGACGGCGTCCACATCGCCCGTGGCCCAATCGAAAACCAGGTTGTCCGCCACCCCGTCATGGACCAGGACGCGGCCCGGCTCCATCGCCTCGCCGGTTTGGGCGACCGCTTGCAGGGGTTCGTAGTCGATGTCCACCCGCTCGGCGGCGTCCTTGGCCTGGGCCACCGTCTCGGCGACGACGAAGGCAACGCCGTCGCCGACGTGGCGCACGGTTTCGGTGCACAGGACGGGACGCAGGGGCCGAGCGGCGGGGGTGCCGTCGCGGTTGGTCAAGGGGATGATGGTGGGGATGGTATTGGCGTCCTCGGCCTCGAGATCGGCGCCGGTAACAACCCCGACCACGCCGGGCGCGCCCCGTGCCGCATCGGTCGAGAGCGAACGGATGCGCGCGTGGGCGAAGGGCGAACGCACGACGACGCCATGGACCTGGCCCGGAAGGGTGATGTCATCGGTATAACGGCCGGTTCCGGTGAGGAAGCGCGCGTCCTCGGTTCGATACGCGGGCTGGCTGACGGCGAACTTGGGTATGGATTCCTCCCCAGGGCGATGGCCTTTGGGCGGCCCTTGGCAAGGCCCGGACGCTATCACGAAGTCCGCGCCCCGTCATCCGCCCGGCGCCATGACCCTCTTAACATATGGCACGATGCGCTTGACGATGACCGCGACGCCCATCGCGTTGGGGTGGATGGCGTCGTCCTGGTTGAGGGCCGGCACGGCGGCGACGCCGTCGAGGAAGAAGGGATAGAGCACCACCCCGTGTTTGGCCGCCAGGCGCGGGTACAGTTCGGCGAAGGCCTGGCCGTATTCGCGGCCCAGGTTGGGCGGCGCTTGCATGCCGGTCAACAGGACGGCGACGCCGGCCTCGCGGAGGCGCGCCAGGATGGCGTCCAGGTTGGCGAAGGTGGCCTGGGGATCGAGGCCGCGCAGGCCGTCGTTGGCGCCGAGTTCGATGATCGCAACGTCGGGTTTTTCGGCCAACACCCAGGCCAGACGCGCCCGGCCGCCGGCCGAGGTGTCGCCCGAAACGCCGGCGTTGGAGACCACGGCATCGATGCCTTCGCTCTTGAGGGCGCGCTGCAATTGAACCGGAAAGCTATCCCGGCGCTCCAGGCCATGGCCGGCGGTCAGGCTGTCGCCGAGGGCCAGGATACGCGTCGGCTCGGCCGCCGCCACGCCGGCAACAAGGACCGCTCCGATGACGGCGGCGTTGACAAGGGCGGCGGCGACGCCATATCGGATACTTAAGATCAGGCGTTTCACGGCATTAATTCCCGGCATCGGCATGGATAGCAAATCCGGGGCCCGGGGCCCCGCCATTCAGTTGGACGACGTTCACCTCAGGCTGACAAGCGCGGCCGGCGAGGTCAACATCTTGCGTGGCATCGACCTGATCGTCGGGCCGGGCGAGACCCTGGGCGTGGTCGGCCCGTCGGGGTCGGGCAAGACCAGTCTTCTGCTCGTCATCGCCGGTCTGGAACGCCCGACGTCGGGCGCCGTCCGTGCCGCCGGCGCCGATGTCGCCGCCCTGGACGAGGACGGGCTGGCGCTTTTCCGCCGCGACCACGTCGGCATCGTGTTTCAGGACTTCCATCTGGTGCCGACCATGACGGCGTTGGAAAACGTCGCCCTGCCGCTTGAATTCGCCCACGCCGACGATGCCTTGGAACGCGCCCGCGTTCAGTTGGAGGCGGTCGGCCTGGGTCCCCGCGTCGCCCACTATCCGGGACAGCTTTCGGGCGGCGAGCAGCAACGGGTCGCCCTGGCCCGCGCCTTCGTCACCGAACCCGCCATCCTGCTCGCCGACGAGCCGACCGGTAATCTCGACGGCGAGACCGGCGACGCCGTCATCGATGTGCTGTTCGATCTTCACGCCCGGCGCGGCACGACGCTTATCCTGGTCACCCATCAGTCCGGTCTGGCGGACCGCTGCGGGCGCCGACTGCGCCTGGCCGACGGCCGCATCGCCGAGGATACGGGCGTGGTGGCGGGCGCGGGCGAATGAACGGCCTGACCCTGGCGATCAAGCTGGCGCGCCGCGAACTGCGCGCCGGGGTCAAGGGGTTCCGCATTTTCATCGCCTGCCTGGCGCTCGGCGTCGGCGCCATCGCCGGTGTCGGCTCGTTGAGCGCCTCGATCGTCGCCGGTCTGCGCGCCGACGCCCGCACGCTGTTGGGCGGCGACGTCGATCTGCGCCTCGTCAGCCGTCCGCCGCCGCCTGCCGAGGCCGCCTCCCTTGCCGCCAACGCCCGGACCCTGTCCACGGTCGTCGAGATGCGCGCCATGGCACGCCCCGAGCACGGCACCAAGCGCGCCCTGGTCGAAATGAAGGCGGTCGACGGGACCTATCCCCTGGTCGGAACCGTTGGCCTGGTCCCGGCCCAGCCCCTGGCGGCGGCTTTGGCACAGCGGAACGGAGCCTGGGGCGCGGCGGTCGACGCCAATCTCCTCAGCCGCCTGGACTTGAAACTCGGCGATCGGGTGCGCATCGGCGACGCGGTATTCGAAATCCGCGCCACCGTCGCCCATGAACCGGACCGGGTGGCGACCGTGTTCAGCCTCGGTCCGCGCTTCCTGGTCGCCGCCCCGGCGTTGGACGCCACCGGACTGGTGCGCCCGGGCAGCCGAATCCATTATCACACCCGGGTGCTCCTCGCCCCGGCGATCGACGGCGAGGCCTGGATCGAGACCGTCAAGAAGACCTTTCCCAAGGCCGGCTGGCGCATTCGCGGCCTCGATGCGGCGGCGCCCGGCGTTCAGCGCTTTATCGAGCGCATGACGCTGTTTCTCACCTTCGTCGGACTGACCGCCCTTCTGGTCGGCGGCATCGGCGTCGGCAACGCGGTCAAAAGCTATCTCGACGGCAAGACCGCCACCATCGCCACCATGAAGTGCCTGGGCGCCCCCTCGGCCCTGGTCTTCCGCGTCTACCTGGTTCAGGTCGCGGCCCTGGCCCTTGTCGGCATCGCCTTCGGCCTGGTCGTCGGCGCGGCCCTGCCGCTGGCCGGCCTCAAGGTCGCGGCGGCGTGGCTGCCGGTTCGGCCCGTGGCCGCGATTTACCCCCTGCCCCTGGCGCTGGGCGCCGCATTCGGCCTGTTGACGGCGCTCACATTCGCGCTTTGGCCCTTGGCCCGGGCGCGCGACGTGTCGGCCGCCGGATTGTTCCGCGATCTGGTAGCGCCGGCCCGCGCCCGTCCGCGCCGCAGCGATGGCTTATTGGTGGTGTTGGGCGTGCTGGCCCTTGCCGGGCTGACCATCGCCACGGCCTCGGACCGTTATTTTGCCTACTGGTTCGTCGGCGGCGCCCTGGTCACCGTGGCGGCGCTGCGCGCCGGCGCCGCCGGCCTGATCGCCGGAGCGGGGCGCCTCAAAGGGGGACGGAGCGCGACGGGACGGCTCGGCGTGGCCAACATTCACCGGCCCGGCAACGCCACGCCAAGCGTCGTGTTGTCCCTTGGCCTGGGGCTTTCGGTGCTGGTCGCCATTTCCTTGATCGAAGGCAACCTGAGCCATCAGATCGATGAGCGCCTGCCCGACGAAGCGCCGGCCTTCTTCTTCATCGACATTCAGCCCGACCAGGCCCGGCCCTTCGACGGGGTGGTCTCGGCGGTCGAAGGGGCCAGGGGGCTGCGCCGGGTGCCGAGCCTGCGCGGGCGCATCGTCAAGATCGCCGGCGTGGCCGTCGAGGACGCCGACATCGCGCCCGGCTCGACCTGGGCGGTGCGCGGCGACCGGGCCTTGACCTATGCCGCCGAAATTCCGACCGACACCCGGATTACGGCCGGCGAGTGGTGGCCGGCGGACTACCGGGGTCCGCCCCTGATTTCCCTCGACGCCGGCCTGGCCAGGGGATTCGGGGTCGATCTTGGCGACACCTTGACGCTTAACGTGCTGGGCCGCGAGTTCACCGCCGCCATCGCCAGCCTGCGCGAGATCGACTGGCGCAGCCTGCGCTTCGACTTCGCCATCATCTTCGCGCCGGGAACCCTGGAAGGCGCGCCCCATTCCCATATCGCCGCGGTCAACGCGGCGCCGGCCGCAGAGGAAGCGGTCGAACGCGCCGTCGCCCAGGCCTTTGCCAATGTCTCCGCCATCCGCGTGCGCGAAGCCCTGGAGGCGGCGGCGCGCATCCTCGACGGCATCGGCCAGGGCGTGCGCTCGACGGCCTTGATCAGCATCCTGGCCGGCGCCCTGGTGCTGGGCGGCGCGGTCGCCGCTGGGCAGCGGCGGCGCATCTATGACGCCGTGGTGTTCAAGGTCCTGGGCGCGACCAGGACCACGGTGCTCAAGGCCTTCGTCGTCGAATACGCCATCCTGGGGTTGGCCACCGGCGCCATCGCCGCCCTTGTCGGGATGCTGACCGCCTGGGCCGTGGTCACGTTTTTGATGAACATGGCGTGGACCTTTCTGCCCGGCGTCGTGGCGGCGACCGTGGCGGCGGCGGTGGTGCTGACCTTGGCCGCCGGTTTCGCCGGCACCTGGCGGGCGATGGGACAGAAATCGGCGCCCCATCTGCGCAATCGCTGAGGCGCCAAGCGTTTTAAGGGCAATTTCCCTTCGGTTTGACCCCGTTCTCCTGGCGGCGGGCCGCCCCCCCACCCTGGCCCTCCCCCGCAAGGGGGGAGGGAATGCGATGGCGGACGCCGGAAGATTAAACCCCCTCCCCCTTCGATGGGGGAGGGCTGGGGTGGGGGTTATGACAGCGACGTGATTCAACGCGCAACGACAACGCTTTATGTTACAATTGGGTAATATTCCCTGGGAACGGTTGATTTCCGGGGCCGCCATGCCATATTAGCGGCACTTGTAGACACTTGATCGAAAGAGGGGAAACCATGGCTTTTGGACCCGACAGACGCACCGTTCTCAGCACGCGCCGCATGACACGCGACCAGGCCTACGACGCCGAGATCGACGTCGGCCTGCGCGAATACATGCTCAGGATCTACAATTACATGGCGTCCGGCCTGGCCCTGACCGGCATCATCGCCTATGTCTCGGCCAACACGCCGGCCATCCTCAACCTCTTGTACGCCGTCGGACCCGGCGGTGGGTTGCAGCCGACCATGTTGGCCTGGATCGCCATGCTGTCGCCGCTGGCCTTCATCCTGGTCTTGAATTTCGGCATCAATCGTATGAAGGCATCGACGGTGCAGGCCGTCTTCTGGGCCTTCTCGGCCGTCATGGGCCTGTCGCTGGCCCATATCTTCATCGCCTACACCGGTACCTCCATCGCGCGCGTCTTCTTCATCACGGCGGGCACCTTCGCCGGTATGAGCCTTTACGGCTATACGACCAAGCGCGACCTGACGGGATGGGGTTCGTTCCTGTTCATGGGCCTGATCGGCATCATCATCGCCAGTTTGGTCAACATGTTCCTGCAAAGCTCGGCCATGCACTTCGTCATTTCGGTGATCGGGGTGCTGATATTCGTCGGGCTGACCGCCTACGATACCCAGAAGATTAAGTCCATGTATCTGGAGTCCGACGGCTCCGAGATCGCGTCGAAGAAGGCGATCATGGGCGCCGTCACCCTTTATCTGGATTTCATCAACCTGTTCCTCATGCTGCTGCGCCTGTTCGGCGAACGCCGATAGGCCGTCAGCAAGCCGACAAGAAACCACCCGGGGGCATCCCTCCGGGCGGTTTTTTTGTGTCCGTGAAGAAAAGTCCTTCGCTGGCGCTTAAGTCGTACTTTTCTTCAAAGTAGACAATGAGAAAGGCATGCTTGGGGCGGCCCAAAGGGCCGATTCGGCCGATTTGATACCGGGAAAAAGTACACCGAGCCGAAGGCGAGGGACTTTTTCACGAATAACTTTTCAGGCCACCCGGTCGCCCGGTTCGGTGCCGGCGAAGAAGGCATCCAGGTTATCGAGCGCCCGAAAACCCATGGCATTGCGGGTTTCCACGGTCGCACTGCCCAGGTGCGGCGCCAGGAAGACATTGTCGAGATCCAGATAGCCCGGGTTGAGCGCGGGTTCGCCTTCGTAGACGTCGAGTCCCGCCGCCGCCACCTTGCCCGACTTGAGCGCCTGGATCAGGGCTTCGTCCTCGACCACCGGGCCGCGCGAGGCATTGACGATGACGGCGCCGTCGGGCAGGCGGGCGATGTGTTCGGCGTTGATGAAATGGCGGGTTTCGGCGTTCAATGGACAATGGAGGGAGAGAAAATCGCAGAACGGCAACATTTCCTCGACATCGCCGTGGAAGGTGGCGCCCTCGTCCAGGTCCGGCCCCAGGTTTTGCATGTCGTGATAGTGGATATCCATGCCGAAGGCACGGGCGCGATGGGCAACGGCGCGTCCGATGCGCCCCATGCCGATGATGGCGAGACGCTTGGAAGTTACATGGATGCCCATCAGTTGGGTCGGCGTCCAGCCATCCCACTTGCCGGCGCGCACCATGCGTTCGCCCTCGCCGGCGCGGCGCGCCGCCGCCAGCATCAGAAGAATGGTCATGTCGGCGGTGGCGTCGGTCAGCACGTCGGGCGTGTTGGTCACCACCAGCCCGCGCCTGGCCGCCGCCGCCACGTCGATATGCTCGAAACCGACCGAGAAGGTGGCGACGATTTTCACCGTATCGGCCAGGCGTCCGATCGCGTCGGCGTCGAGACGGTCCGTCGGCGTGACCAAGAGGGCGTCCATGCCGGCGCTCATGGCGATCAAACCCTCCGTGCCGCGGTCCTCGTCGGTGGGGTTGAGGGTCGCGCTGTAATCGCCTTCGAGGCGCGCTTCCACCGCTTCGGGCAAGCGGCGGGCGACCAGGAGCCGGGGCAAGGCGGCGCCATTCTTCGTCGTATCGTCGGAGGGCATTGGGCCTTACTCCCTATTTTGGATTGATTCCACGTCTGGGGGGGCGGCAACCTATCGCGCCCGTTTGGCCAACGCAAGGCTAGAGCCCGGCAAGGAGGAATTGCCGCCAGGCCCGTGATAATTCCTAGGGGGCTGTCCCAGATAACCCATTTGGGGGGTTATCATGGGAGCTATGCGGAAGAGCCGTCTCAGCAGGTACAAACAG
>JASLLZ010000007.1 GCA_030746775.1 Rhodospirillales bacterium
GGTGGCTGAGTTTTACTCCGCCCGCTGACGGGACATCCCCGCCGCTTCCGTGGTCTATTTTTGCTCCGCCGTTCTCACCCCCATTGTTACGAGTTCTATACCGGCGTTGCCGACTTTCAGGCGTTGTCAGAGGCCGAGCCCGGAACCTTTTTCCTGACCGACTATCTGGTCCGGCATTTCGAGCGCCTGATCATCAAGGGGCTGGGGCTCGATCGGCATCCGCATCTGCTTGGCGATTACTTCGGCAACTACCGGCGCCTGGTGCATCTGGCGCAGACCGAGGACGCGGCGCTGCGGACCAAGGCGGAAGCGGCGGCGGAGCGGCTGGGACTTCACTTCGAGTATCGCTTCACCGGGTTGCAGGGTCTCGGCCGCTTTCTTGAGGGAGCCGCAGCATCGGAGGACAAAGATGGCCAGCCTCAGCATCGTCTATTGGCGTGACATCCCGGCCCAGGTAACGGTGAAGGCGGGCCGCCGGTCGGCCAAACGGCAACTCGCGGATCGATTTCAGGAAGCGATCGACGAGGCGGCCATGCGCTCGGGGGCGCACAACTCCGACGCCTATTTGGAGGCGTGGCGAAGAAGCGATCCCGTACCCTGCGGCGACGACCTGGAGGCAGCCGCCGAGGCCGCCCGGGCCCGCACCGAGCCCGAGTACGACGATGCGCGGCTGGCCCGCCTTGCCACCGCCGGCGGATCGGAGGCCGGATAACGTGGACCGCCCAGAGCCACCATGCGGATGGCCGGCGCAATCGTGAGGAGCGGGGATGTATGCAGTCCGCAGATGGTCGGTACGCCATTCGGCGTTCATGGAGAGGTTCTACGAAGGCTTCGCGCGGCTGTTTCTGGGGCTTGGCCCTCTGTGGCGCTTGATCGGACATCGGCGTCTGGAAGCGCCCCTTGCGGCGGTCGAGCGGCGGGCCAAGGGGTTCTTCTTCGACTGCCGCATGTGCGGCCAATGCGTGCTGTCGTCGACTGGCATGGCCTGTCCGATGAACTGTCCCAAGGCCCTGCGCAACGGCCCCTGCGGCGGTGTCGCCCCGGACGGCGGTTGCGAGATCGACCCCACCATGCGCTGCGTCTGGGTCGAGGCCTGGGAAGGCAGCCGGGCCATGCGGCGCGGTGACGCCATCACCGCCCTCGGCGCGACGCCCCTGGACAACCGCCTGGAGGGCACGTCGTCGTGGCTGAGAGAGGTCCGCCAGGCGCAATCGCCGCCCGAAGACGATCCCGGGACGCCAGGCTGATGGTGGAGTCGACGGCCTTGACGGTGCCGCCCGGCCACTCCTCGCCCGGCCGGCTAGAACGCGTGCTGAGGGCCGGACGGTTCGCCGTTACCGCCGAGCTCAACCCGCCCGACTCGGCGGACCCCAACGCCGTCTACGAGCGCGCCCTGGTGCTGTCCGAGGTCTGCGACGCGATCAACGCCACCGATGCCTCGGGCGCCAACGTGCACATGTCGAGCATCGCCATCTGCGCCCTTCTCAGCCACGCCGGCTACGCGCCCGTATTGCAGATCTCGTGTCGCGACCGCAACCGCATCGCCATCCAGGGCGACGTTCTGGGGGCGGCGGCGATGAAGGTGGCGAACATCTTGTGCCTGACCGGCGACGGGGTCGAGGTCGGCGACCAACCCGAGGCCAAGCCGGTCTTCGACCTGGGCTCGATTTCGCTCTTGCAGACGATCCGCACCATGCGCGACGAGGGCCGCTTTCTCTCGGGCCGGCCGATCACGATGCCACCCCAGGTCTTTCTCGGCGCCGCCGCCAATCCCTTCGCGCCGCCCTTGGACTTCCGGCCGCTGAGGCTGGCCAAGAAGATCGAGGCCGGGGCCCAGTTCATCCAGACCCAATACTGCTTCGACCTTCCCATGCTCGAGCGCTACATGGACCGCGTGCGCGAACTGGGCCTTCACCAGCGTTGCTTCATCCTGGCCGGCGTCGGTCCGCTGGCCTCGGCCCGGGCGGCGCGCTGGATCCGCGCCCGGGTTCCGGGGGTGCATATCCCCGACGCCCTCATCGCCCGCCTCGAAGGGGCCGAGGATCAAAAGCGCGAGGGACGCGACATCTGCATCGAGATCATCCAACGGGTGCGCGAGATCCCCGGCATTGCGGGGGTCCACGTGATGGCCTACCGCCAGGAGGAGTTGGTCTCCGACATCATCACGGCGTCGGGGGTGCTCAAGGGCCGGCGCCGGCGCCAGGCCACCGCGAAGAATTCAAGGGAAAGGACACCTTCATGACGGACACCGTCGTCGCTTCGGCCAGCCGCGAGGTGGTGATCGGGTTCGAACGCCCGTTCGTCATCATCGGCGAGCGCATAAACCCGACGGGGCGCAAGCTTCTGGCCGCCGAGATGGCGGCCGGCGACTACAGCCGCGTCGAAAGCGACGCCGTCGCCCAGGTCGAGGCCGGGGCCCACATGCTCGACGTCAACGCCGGCATTCCCCTGGCCGACGAGCCGGCGATCCTGGCCGAGACGGTACGCCGGGTGCAGGCCCTGACCGAGGTGCCCCTGTCGATCGATTCGTCGATCGTCGCGGCCCTGGAAGCGGGACTTTCGGCTTACCAGGGCAAGGCTCTGGTCAACTCGGTGACCGGCGAGGAGGAACGCCTGGAAGCGGTGTTGCCGCTGGTCAAGAAGCACGGCGCCGCGGTGATCGCCATCTCCAACGACGAGACGGGGATCTCGGAGGACCCCGACCTGCGTTTCGGTGTGGCCAAGAAAATCGTCGAGCGCGCCGCCGACCACGGCATTGTGGCCAGCGACGTGGTGGTCGATCCCCTGATCATGCCCATCGGCGCCGTCGCCGTCGCCGGCACCACGGCCTTTCGCCTCATCCGCCGCCTGCGCGACGAGCTCAAGGTCAACACCACCGGCGGCGCATCGAACGTCAGCTTCGGACTGCCCCACCGCGAGGGACTGAACGCCGCCTTCCTCTCCATGGCCATCGGCGCCGGCATGACGTCGGCGATCACCAACCCGCTCAAGACCGAGATCATGGCCGCCGTCATGGGCGCCGACGTGATGATGGGACGCGACCCCAACTGTGCCGCTTGGATCGGAAGATTTCGCGACCCCGGTTCGGGCGGCGGTGAGGGCCGGCGCCGAGGCCGCCGGCGCCGCGAAGGACGCGGCCTTGGCTGACCCGGCGCGGGACGAGGCCGTCGTCGTTTTCACGCCGAGCGGCAAGCGCGGCCAATTTGCCGTCGGCACGCCGCTTCTCGACGCGGCGCGGAGCCTTGGCGTCGATGTGGACTCGGTCTGCGGCGGGCGGGGTTTGTGCGGTCGCTGCCAGATCACCCCCAGCGCTGGGGTCTTCGCCAAACACGCCATCGAGTCCCGCGCCCGGCACCTGAGCCCGTTGGACGCCACCGAAAAACGCTATGCCGAAAAACGCGGTCTGGCCGCCGATCGGCGCCTCGGCTGCGCGGCGCGACTGCTGGGCGATGTCGTCATCGACGTGCCGGCGGAAAGCCAGGTCCACAGGCAGGTGGTTCGCAAGCGCGCCGAGGCGCGCGCCATCGAGATCGACCCGGTGGTGCGCCTGCACTATGTCGAAGTGGCGCCGCCCGACTTGGCACGCCCGAGCGGGGATGCCGAACGCCTGTGCGATGCTCTTGAGGCACAATGGGAAATTACCGTCGACAAGGTGAATTTTCCGGTCCTCGGCGCGCTTCAGAAGACCTTGAGGGAGGGCCAGTGGACGGTGACGGCGGCGATCCGCGAGGGGCGTGATGTGGTCGGCCTGTGGCCGGGTTTCCGCGAAACCCTCTACGGCATCGCCGTCGACGTTGGCTCGACGACGGTGGCTTGCCATTTGTGCGATCTGACCACCGGCACGGTTGTGGCGGCGGCCGGGGCGATGAACCCGCAAATCCGCTTCGGCGAAGACCTGATGAGCCGCGTCTCCTATGCCACCATGCACCCGGGCGGCGTTGACGAAATGGCGACGGCGGTATGCCGCACCATCGACGAACTAGCCGCCGAGACCGCCGCCGAAGCGGGCATCGAGACCACCGACATCATCGAGGCGACGGTGGTCGGCAACCCGATCATGATCCACTTGGTGCTCGGGCTCGATCCCAAGGAGCTGGGCTTCGCGCCCTTTGCCCTGACCACGGATCAAGCGGTGACCGTGGACGCCGGTGACCTGAACCTTGGCCTGCACCCGGGGGCCCGCGTTTACGTGCTGCCCTGTATCGCCGGTCACGTCGGAGCCGACGCCGCCGCCGTGATGCTGTCGCAGGCGCCCCACCTATCCGACGACCTTACCCTCATCGTCGACGTCGGCACCAACGCCGAAATCGTGCTCGGCGACCGGCACCGCCTGTTGGCCTGCTCCAGCCCCACCGGGCCCGCCTTCGAGGGCGCCCAGATCAGCTGTGGCCAACGGGCGGCGCCGGGCGCCATCGAACGGGTGCGCATCGACCGCGAAACCCTGGAGCCCAGGATCAAGGTGATCGGTTGCGATCGGTGGTCGGACGAGGCGGGCTTCGACGAAGCCGTGGCCGGCATCGGCGTCACCGGCATCTGCGGCTCGGGCATCATCGAGGCCATCGCGGAAATGGTCCTGGCGGACATCGTTACCGCCGAGGGCCTGATTGACGGGGCACTGGCCGGCCGCAGTCCGCGGGTGGCGTCGGCAAACGGCCGCGTGTTTTCGTACCGGTTGTGGGACGGGCCGCCGGAATTGACGGTGACCCAGAACGACGTTCGCGCCATCCAGCTGGCCAAGGGGGCGCTCTATGCCGGGGCCCGTCTCTTGATGGACCGCATCGGCGTCGACACGGTCGAGCGTATCATCCTGGCCGGCGCCTTCGGCAGCCACATCGACCCAAAGTACGCCATGATCCTGGGCCTCATCCCGGACTGCGACCTGGCGCGGGTACAAGCGGCGGGCAACGCCGCCGGCACCGGCGCCCGCATCGCGCTTCTCAATCACGGAGCGCGCGGCGAGGTCGAGGACTTGGTGCGCCAGGTCGAGAAAGTGGAGACGGCGATCGAGGATGGCTTCCAGGCCCACTTCGTCGGCGCCATGGCCTTTCCTCACGCCACCCATCCCTTCCCCAACCTGGCGCGCGCCGTCAAGCTGCCGCAACGCCAAGCCAAGGCGCCGAGGCGCAGAAAGGGCGGCAGGAACACCACGCCCGCCAAGGGCTCGATCGGGCAGGATCGACCCGGGGGACGCGGACGGCTGTCACCATCGAAATGATCGACGGTGGCACCATGCCAAAGCAGGATGGTTTGAGGCACGGCGGCGCCATCGACGATCGTTACAGGTTCCAAGAACCGTGATAAGTTGTGATGAATCGCCCATTGTAAGAACTGCTTGGCTCCTCTGATGTCGGCCCTGGTCAATCTAGTCACGCTCGCGGGATCGGGCATGTTGGCGGACGGGACCGGGGACGCAGTGAAACCGGCAACGCGGGAACGGTGAAATTGGCCCGAATTCGACGTCCCTTCCCCCTGGTGACCCGGTCCGTGCCGCGCATGAGCGTCAGGCCGGGGAACACCGTCCTGCTGATCCAGGACATGCAGCGCTTCCTGGCCGATGCCCAGGCCGGCATGGCCGACGTCGCGCGCCACCGCGGCGTCTCCACCGAGTTCGACGAGTACTACCAACAGGTGGCGGCGGCGATCGGCAACATCGCCGACCTGCGCGACCACCTGGCGGGCCTCGGCATTACGTCATGCCATACCCGTTGGGTCGGCGAGCGTCCGGCATTGATGACGTCCCTTCAACGGGCCCTCGACATCCTACCCCGGGCCGACGACGCGGCGGCACAGATCGTCGCGCCCCTGGCCCCGGCCGACGGGACGGACGTCTTCCTCAAGGGGGGCCTGAGCGCCTTTTCGTCGTCCACCCTGAGCGCCGCGCTGGCCGAACGGCGCATCGAGAACATCATCGTTTGCGGTGTCATTGCCGAGTTCGGGATTCAGGCCACGGCCCTGCAGGCCATGGATTTAGGATACCGGCCGCTGATCGTCGGCGACTGTTGCGCGGCGATGACCCACGCGGCCAGGGAGGCAACCCTCGACGGCCTGAGCTTCGGCGTCGCCAAGGTGCGGCCGTGGCGCGAGCTGTGTTACAACCTGGACGCCTTGAAACATGACGACGTGGCTGTTCTTTAAGCGCCGCGCGCGGCGAACGAGGGTGCCTTGGCAAGGAGGGGACCGGTGAAAAAAGTGCATACGGTCCAGGGCCCCATCGATCCCGACCAGTTGGGCTTTACCCACACCCACGAGCACATTCTGTGCGACGCGCGGATGACCCATCGCACCGACCCGCCGACGCGGGGCGCCTACATGCTGCTCGACGATCGCGAGCGGGCCGTGAGCGAGCTCAAGAAATTCAAGGACCTGGGCGGCGGCGCCATGGTCGAATTGACGACCGCCGCCTGGGGCCGCGACATCAAGGTCTTGCAGCGCATCTCCGAGGAAAGCGGCGTCCACATCGTCGCCACGGCGGGCTTCTATACCTGGCCCTATATTCCGCGCCACGTCGATGAGCGTTCGATCGCCCGCCTGGCCGACGATCTGATCGTCGAATTGACCGAGGGCGCCGACGGCGCCGAGGCGACGGCGGGAATATTGAAGTCGGCGATCCATTTCGACCGCATCGGCGGGGTCGAGGAGAAGTGCCTGCGCGCCGTGGCGCGGGCCTCGATCGCCACCGGGGCGGCGATCACCACCCATACCCCGGGCACCAGGCGCCAGGAGATCCCTGGCGCCAACGTCGGCATGCAGCACGTCAGAATCCTACGCGAAGAAGGGGTGCCGCTGGACCGGCTTGTGGTCGGCCACACCGACGAGCACGCCGACATCAACGTCCTGGCGGAGCTTGCCGAGTTCGGCTGTTACGTCCAGTTCGATGTCCTGGGCAAGACCCACTACATGCTCGATCTGACCCGGGCCAAGCTGACCCGCGAGATGATTCGCCGGGGCCACCTGAAAAAAATCCTGCTTGGCACCGATCGCTGCCGGCGCACGGAACTCTATGAGGAGCACGGCGGCGTCGGCTACACCTTCATCCTGGACACCTTCGTCGGCATGTTGGAGGCGGAGGGCGTCTCAACCTCCGAGATCGACCGCATCTGCCGCGTCAATCCGGGAGAAATGCTCGCCTATGGGTGAAGCGCCGTGGACCGCGCGGGCTACAGCCAGGCCGGCGTCGGCAGGCCCTTTTCCTTCAGGAATTCGGGATTGAACATCTTGCTCTGATAGCGCTGGCCGCCGTCGGCAAGGATGGTGACGATGGTGTGTCCGGGGCCAAGCTCGCGGGCGAGGCGGATGGCGCCGGCGACGTTGATGCCGCTCGATCCGCCGAGGCATAGCCCCTCCCCGATCAACAGGTCGAACACGACGGGCAGCATTTCCTCGTCGGGGATCCGGAACGGCAGATCGATTTTGGCTTCCGCCACGTTGCCGGTCACGCGCCCCTGGCCGATGCCCTCGGTGATCGAACTGCCCTCGGATTTCAGCTCGCCGTTCTTGAAATACTCGTACATCGCCGCTCCCATCGGATCGGCAAGGCCGATGACGATGTCGGGGCGCTGCTGCTTGAGGAACTTGCTGACGCCGGCCAGGGTGCCGCCGGTGCCGATGGCGCAGATGAAACCATCGATCGTGCCGCCGGTCTGGCGCCAGATCTCGGGGCCCGTGCCTTCGTAATGGGCGCGGCAGTTGGCCAGATTGTCCCACTGGTTGGCCCATAGGGCGCCTTCGGGCTCGGTTTCGGCGTACTCGGCGGCGACGCGCTCCGAGACGTGGACGTAATGTTCCGGGTCGCGGTAGGGCACCGCGGGCACCGCCATGAGCTCGGCACCGCACAGGCGCAGCATGTCCATCTTTTCCCGGCTCTGGGTCTCGGGAATGACGATGACGGTGCGGTAGCCGCGCGCGTTTCCGACCAGGGCAAGGCCGATGCCGGTGTTGCCCGCCGTGCCCTCGACCACGACACCGCCCGGCTTCAGGGCGCCGCGTTCCTCCGCGTCCTTGATGATGAACAGCGCTGCCCGGTCCTTGACCGATCCGCCGGGGTTGAGGAATTCGGCCTTGCCCAGGATCTCGCAGCCGGTGGCCCGAGAGACTTTGTCGAGGCGGATCAGCGGCGTGTTGCCGACGGCGCCGACGAAACCGTCGCCATCGTCCCCGTCGCCGACGACCCCAAGATCGCTTTCCCCCAGGCTTGCCGTCATCGCGATGGTCTCCCGTTCAGCTCGGCTTGCGGGCGCCTCGATGCGGTGGCTTGGCCGGCGGAGAGGGCTCGTTCGCATCGTCGCGCTCCACCTCTTCGATGCGCTTGCGCAAGCTTTCCAACTCACCCATCAGACCGTCGAGGGCGGCGGCGACGGGATCGGGGATATCACCCCGTGGCGTACCGTAGGCGCGGAAGCCCTCGGACGCCTCGCGTGGGCTCGCCCGCACCTGCCGAGCCGGGCTGCCGACCATGGTGACGCCGGCCGGCACGTCTTTCAGAACGACCGTGTTGGCGCCGATGCGCGCGTCTTCGCCGACCGTGATGGGGCCCAAAACCTGGGCGCTGGAGCCGATGATGGCCCGGTCGCCGATGGTCGGGTGGCGTTTCTTTTTTTGCGATGAAACGCCGCCCAGGGTGACGCCTTGATAGAGGGTCACGTCGTCGCCGATTTCCGTCGTCTCGCCGATCACGCAGCCCATGCCGTGATCGATGAAAAAGCGCCGCCCGATGGTAGCGCCGGGGTGAATTTCGATCCCCGTCAGCATGCGCCCGATATGGGACAACAGGCGGCCGAGGAAATACCACTTCGCCTTCCAGGCGCCATGCGCCAGGCGATGAAAAATCTGCGCGTGGAAGCCGGGATAGCAGAACACGACCTCAAGGCGCGAGCGCGCCGCGGGGTCGCGTTCCATGATCACGTCGATTTCCTGGCGCAGGCGGGCGATAATCGCTGCCATCGAACATTCCATCCTTCAATTCAACGCGTTACTTCAAAACTGGGGAAGGCGACCGCCCAGATCAAGGTCATGGCGCCCAAAGGAAGATTACGCGGGGCGCAGGTGGACCAGTTGGTCGGCGAAGGCGGCTTCGTCTTCCAGGCAGCGCAGGTCGAGGACGCAGGCGCCGTCGTGTATCCGCCCGATGACCGGAACCGGCAGCCCCCTGAGCGCCCGGGCGATCCTTTTGAGGGCGGCGCCGGAGCCGCGTTTGCCGGTCGCCGGGCGGATCACCAGGGCGGCGCTGGGCAGCCGTTCGACGGGCAGGGCGCCGCTGCCGATCTGGCTTTGGCAGGGCGCCACCGCAATCGTCGCCTTTTCCGCCAGGCAGCCGGCGAGGGCCGGCGCCAAGCGCCGTGCCTGGGCCTCGATCTCCTCGGCCGGCCGGCTCAGGTGGCGCAGGGTCGGCAGTCGCTCGGCCAATCTGTCGGGATCGCCATGCAGGCGCAGCACCTGGGCCAGGGCCGCGATGGTCATCTTGTCGCAACGCATGGCCCGCTTCATGGGATTGCGGCGGATGCGCCGGACCAGATCGGCGCGCCCGGCAATGACGCCGGCCTGCGGGCCGCCGAGCAGCTTGTCGCAGCTGAAGGTGACCAGATCGGCGCCCTGGGCCAGGGTTTCGGCCACCGTCGGCTCATGGGCAAGGCCGTAACGGGCGAGGTCGATCAGCGTGCCGCTGCCCAAATCGACGACCAACGCCACGCCGTGGTCGCGGGCCAGGGCCGCCAGCTCGCCGACCGGGACGGCGGCACTGAAACCCTCGACGGTGTAGTTGGACGTGTGCACCTTCATGAAAAGTGCCGTCCGGGGACCGACGGCGGCGGTGTAATCCTTGGCGTGAGTGCGGTTGGTGGCTCCCACCTCGCGCAAACGACAGCCCGCCCGCGCCATGATGTCGGGCATGCGGAACGAGCCGCCGATCTCGATCAGCTCGCCGCGCGACACCGCGACCTCCTTGCGCAGAGCCAGGGTATTGAGGGTCACCAGGACGGCGGCGGCGTTGTTGTTGACGGCGCAGGCCGCCTCGGCACCGCTCAGGCGCACAAGCAAGTCCTCGACGTGGCCGTCGCGTTCGCCCCGGCGCCCGGCGTCAAGGTCGTATTCCAGGTTGCAAGGCGCGCCGGCCGCCGCCGCCACCGCGGCGATGGCCTCGGGCGGCAGGACGGCGCGGCCCAGGTTGGTGTGCAACACGGTTCCGGTCAGGTTGAAGACCGCGCCGAGCGACGGCGCCGAGCGCGCCTCGATCGTCTCCCGAACCCTGTCCGCGATGGCCTCTTGGGTGGTCAGGGGCCGTGCCGCCTCGCCCTCAACGGAAAGGCGGCGGCGCAGATCGTCAAGGACCGCGCGCACCGCCTCGGTGGCGACCCGGCGCCCGTGGGTCTCAATCAGGGATTGGACGGCAGTCAGGCGCAGCACGCGGTCCACCGACGGAACGGCGGCCTGGATGGATGGCGCGTCGCGGGACCCCATGGAAAGTGCTCGGCGGATCCCGGCTCAGCCGTCCGAGGGTGTTACTGGACGATCTTCCAGGTCCCGTCCGCTTGCCGGCAGGCGCGCCCCACGGCCCTTTCCTGGCGTCCGTCGATGGTGACGGTGGTCTCGTACTCGCGGCAGTTCTGGTTGGACGCGGTCTGATAGGTGCGGATAGGCGTGACCGTTCCCTCATGGCCGGAATCGGGGTTCCTCCACGTCGAGGTCTGGCCGGCCCTGCTGGTTTCCAGGGCATTCTGGGCGGTGCGCTCGGCATACATGCGATCGGCCTTGTCGAGGGACTTGCCGGCCTCGCTGCCCAGCCAGGCGCCGCCCAGCGCGCCGATGGCAACGGCCGCCAGCTGGCCCTTGCCGCTGCCCATCTGGGACCCCGCCAGGGCGCCCAGGCCGGCGCCGATGAGGGTGCCGCCGGTCTGTTTCGGGTTGTCCTGCATGCTCTGGCAGGCGCCAAGCGAAACGGCGACCACGGCGGCGATGGCGATGCGCGCGATTGTCATGATGAGCATACCTCCAAACATCTGTTGCACGGCAATTCGGATGCCGCCCGAGGGGTTCCATTCTATAGCAAAAGCGCGGATTCCGCCACTGTCCCGATTAGCGGATGACAATGCCGGTCGCAAGCGGATGCTCAATCGACGGGCGTCGTCCAGGCGGGATCGTCGTGCTTTTGCCAATAGAGATCGGTGAGGCGGGCCGTGACCGGGCCCGGTTTGCCGTCGCCGAGGGGGGTTCCGTCGATCCGCGTCACCGCCATGATGCCGCCCGCCGTCGAGGTGATGAAGGCCTCGTCGGCGGCGCCCAGCCGGTCGGCCGACAACGCGCCCTCGCCGGCCTCAATGCCAAGCTCGGCGCACAGCTCCAAAGTCGTGCGGCGCGTGATTCCCTTGATGGTCCCCTGCCCGGGCGTGGTCACCCGACCGCCCGAGACGGCGAACAGGTTGAAACCGGGACCTTCGGTGATGTTGGCGTCCTCGTCGACCAGGACCACGGTCTCGGCGTCGTGCTCATAGGCCTCGAAGGTGCCCTTGATGAAATCCAGCCAATGATAATTCTTGATCGTCGGATCGACGGAACGGCTGGGAATGCGGTTGACGGTGCTGATGAACAGGTTGAGGCCCTGGCTGCGTTGCTCCTCGTTGGCCACCCAACTGAACGGGATGGCGAAGGCGATGAACCGATTATTGGCCTGGCGCGGGTCGCGGCTGTAACCGGGCGCGGTGCCGCGGGTGCAGATCATTTCGACATAGGCGTCGTCAAGGCCGCTTCGGCGCACGCATTCGGTGAGGGTTTGGGCCACGGTCCGGCGGTCGAACGGCAGCGCCAGTTGCAGCTTGGCAACGTTGTCGAGAAAGCGATCGAGGTGACGGTCGAGGCGGAAGAAGCGACGGCGCCACACGTGCACCACATCGTAGGTGGCATCGGAATGCAAAAAACCGAAATCTAGGATCGAAATTCGGGCCTCCGAAATGTCGCAAAAGTCGCCGTCGATGAAGGCGACCCCGGGCGGAAAGCCGGCGTCGGGCTCGGTTTTCTTCTCCGTCCGCATTTCTCAATCCCCTTTCGATCGGTCGAGCGCAGCCCATGTTAGCACGGCACCGTTTTGCCACCCGCGAAAGAAAATTTCCCGTTCCTTCGGTTATCCCCGGGTTCCACAGGGCTGTGGATCGAATCCGGGTATTTTTCGCAAAATTTATTGGATAGAGTTTCAATCGAGTTCGGGGCCTTGGTTGGTCCGCAAGGAACGGTCGGAGTTCCGGACTCATAATTCGAATATCCCAGGGGCCCTTCGGGGTTTTAAGGATCTTTGAATTGGGGATGGCCCGTTCGAGCAATCGGACGGGCCATTCTTTTTTTACCGCCGTTCATGACGCATAATGGTCCGCCGAGAGGGAGAACGGTCGAAGCGGGGACGCAACCATGAAGATCACCGACGTTAAGGGATTTCTCGTCAATTCGGGCTGGCGCAAGAATTTTCTCTTCGTCAAGGTGGAGACCGACGCCGGCATCACCGGCTGGGGCGAGGCCTATACCCAGGTCGACCGCGAACGCACCGTCGCCACCCAGGTCGAGGAATTGGCCCGCTACACGGTCGGCCGCTCGCCCTTCGCCATCAAGCACTTTGGCCAGATGGTCTATAACGACTTCGCCGGGCGACGTTCCTCGATGGAACTGGCCTCGGCCCAGAGCGCCATCGAAACGGCCCTGTGGGATATCGTCGGGCGCGCCTTGGACCAGCCCGTCCATAACCTGCTGGGCGGGCCCTGCCGCGAGACGATCCGGGTCTACGCCAACGGCTGGTATACCTATCTGGACACGGCCCGGGAATACGCCGATGAAGCCCAACGCATGGTGGCGCTGGGGTTCGACGCCATCAAGTTCGACCCCTTCCCCAACCCGTGGCGGACCTTCATTCCTCGGCCCCACGAGGACCATGCCGTGGCGGTCGTCGAGGCGGTGCGCCAGGCGGTCGGGCCCGACGTCGATCTGTTGTTGGAATTCCAGCGCCGCCTGGCCCCCATGCACGCCATCCGGCTGGCCGAAAGGATGGAGGAATTCCGACCTTATTGGTTGGAGGAACCGGGTCCCGTCGACAACCTGGACGCCATTGCCGAGGTGCGCACCGCCACTCACATCCCCGTCGTCACCGGCGAAGCCCTGTATTCCAAGGCCGGGTTTTCGCCGCTGTTGGAGAAGCGATCGGCCGACATCATCAATCCGGACCTGTGCTGCGTCGGCGGCATTTTGGAGCTGAAAGAGATCGCCGCCATGGCCGAGCCCTATCTGGTCGCCGTCTCGCCGCACAACTTCAACTCCACCACGCTGGGCCTGGCGGCGACGGTCCAGGCATCGGCGGTGATGTCGAACTTCATCATCACCGAATACTTCGTCCCCTTCGAAGCCATCGGCAAGGAGATTTGCCCCGACGGCCTGGTCGTGGAAAACGGCGCCATCCGCCTGCCCAAGGGTCCCGGATTGGGGATCGATATCGACGAGGCGGCCCTGGCCCGCCATCCCTATAAAGCCTACGAAAAACGCCGCCTGCGCCAGCCCGGCGACGAGGACCGGTAAGGAATCAAGAGTCTGATTCGAAATGACGGCCGCGATACCAGTGTGTTCTCATAAACGAGGGTCTGCTTTTGGCCACATTGCGGATCTTTGGAGACCCCGCCACGGCGTGCCGGGTACGACCCAATCCCGACCTTTCGCGCCAAAACCAGTCAGTGAAATGGTGAGCACTTTCAGTAGGGGTTGATGGTGCGTTTCGGTGGAAAGCGGAGGGTGACCGTCGTGCCTTTTCCCGTTTCGCTTTCGATCTCAAGAGTGCCATCGAACAACTTCATGAATTCGGCGCACAGGTGGAGGCCGAGGCCCGTCCCCTCGCCCCTTGCCGGACGGGTGGAGTCCGCCTGCTCGAAAGGTTTCAATGCCTTGGCGATGTCATCGTGGGACATCCCCTCGCCTGTATCCGAAACCCCGAGGACGATACAGTTCTGCCTATCCACCTCGGCGAACACATCGACCCGGCCGCCATGGCTCGTGAACTGTACGGCGTTGGAGAGAAGGTTGTTGAGTATCTGAATTAGGACCCTTTTATCGCCCCGCATCATCGGCATTTCAGGCGCCACATGGACAAGTATGGAAATATCGGAGGCTTTGGCGATGACATCGAGTTGACGGATGGAGGATTGAATCAGTAGGGAAATATCCACCGACTCCTCGGTCAGTTCGTATTTACCGGCTTCGACCTTGGAGATATCAAGAATATCGTTGATCAGGCTGACGAGAAAGGAACCGCTATTGTGTATGTCATCGGCGTACTACTCGTAACGCGGGTGGCCCAATTCGCCGAATACCTTCCTTCGCATTACGTCGCTGAAGCCCATGATGGCGTTGAGCGGGGTACGGAGATCGTGGCTCATCGACGATAGAAATTCAGATTTCGCGCGATTGGCGTTTTCGGCTTCTGTTTTTGCCTGTTCTAGAAGGGCGGTTTTGTCAATTAATTCCCTCGTCCGTTGATTAACGAGTTCCTCGATCATGCGCCGTCGCCCCGTGACGATCAGAGCAAGAATGCTGACCAACCCGGCGATACCGACGCCACCGGCAAGTATGAACCAAGCCGTCGAGGAGCGGGTCGCGGCGATAAATTCCGGCGTCGGCCTTACGATGATCCGCCATTCCCGACCCGGAACCGGCAAGGACGCCTCCCACGTTCTCACCGCCATGTCCGCGGTACTCGCCTCAAGACGCTGTATCCGCGCCCGGTGCTCATTCGCCGTCAGTTTCGGATAAAGAAGTCGCGTTTCCTCCGGTGCCGACATGTCCAGCACAACAATGTCGATATCTTCGATTGTTATGCCTGAGATCGCGGCCTCAATGATATTGCCCAGGCGAAACACGCCGGTGACGTAGCCGACGAGTGCGGCCCGCCGCGCCTCCACGGTCTCTGGCCTTGTTTCCGTTCCGTAGTGGGGTAGGAACACCAGGACGCCGTATTGCCGCCTGGTTTCCTGGACCAGTGAGATGCGTTCCGTCGTGATCGGGTTACCCGAATCTCTTGCGACATCCAGCGCCGCGCGCCGGGCCGCATTGGACCCCACGTCGAAGCCCAACGCGGCCAGGTTGGCGGCCAGGGGTTCTATGTAGGAAACGACGATATGATCGGCCCTGGGGGACGCGGGCACGAGCTTGCCATCCGAAGAACGTTCCATGATGCGGAATCCGGGGGCCTTGGCGTCCCGCATCCGTCGTTCGAACTCGTCCTTCCCCTGGGCCGGGATCCGCACGTTCCAGGAAATCGCCTGGAGACCGCCATGCGCTTCCAGGAGGCTTTTCGTGAAGACCTTGAATTGGTCGCGTGAGACCTGTCCCATCAGGAGGAAAAAGTCATCCACGCGGGTGAGGCCGTTCAAGGGTTCCCTGATGGAGCGCGAGATCAATGAGAAGGCGACTTGGGCCTTGTTTTGGAAAGCGAGCACGGCACGGTCGTGTTCCAGGCTCTTGGCGGACTGAAACACCATCACAGCCAATCCAAGCGTTACGATCGAGGAGAGGGAGATGGGGATCCGGCGTCGCGTCCAAAACGCCTTTTCCTTCATGCCGAGCGCCAGCACGACGGGCGTGAAGACGACGACGCCTAGCGCGTCGCCCACCCACCATACCGCCCAGGTTTGCGGCGCTTGCGCCGCGCTGATGACGCCTTGCGCCCAGAGAGCTCCTGTCCCCATGACTGAATTGACGATACTGGCGACTGCGGCGCCCAGAATGAAGAAACGACTGATCGTGCCCCCGTCGTCCAAGGGGGTCGGAAAGCCGACGAAGCGTCGGATCAGGGAGGCCCCCCACAGCGCCTGCATGGCCCCGCCCACGCCAATGCTCAAGCTAAGAACATGGTTTGACACGGCAAAGAGGTCGCCTAGGAACAAGTTGTTCACGTAGGACCCCAGCAAGACCCCGAGACAGGCCCAGTTTCCCCAAATCAGCGCGGCTGCCAAGGCCAACCCGGCGGACGGCCACAATGGCGATGCATAGCCGGCGCCCGTTGCCAATTGCAGCGCGAGTTTACCCAGAACCGCGTACCCGATGGCGAGCGCGACAACGATCACGCCTTTTTGCGCCAGGGATGGTGTGGTTGCGGTTAACGGCAATTGGGAAGCTTTCGTCTAACTAATCATTTGCGAATTCGCGCTCAAACCATTCCCGAGTATATCCAAGCTTCACCGCCATTAAGAGGGGATTCCATCACAACGGTCTCAACGCAAGGTATTTGTGATTCGGGCGTATTCGGAAACCCGTTCGGCCCGGTAATTCCTCACCCAGACCCACTTCTTCCGTCAAACAACATAATTCCGATCTCCCGTTCGGCATCGTATAAGTGGTCTTGGCCCGAGATCAATATTCAACCATGAGATTATTTGGAACAAGTTCCGGGCTACGGCAAACTCAACCACCCCAAGTGTGAGGTGACGGCCATGGTCAATGACCTTGGCACCAATCTTAATCAGCGTCTCGCGTAGAGTGGTCGGCGACTGGTGCGTGACACCTTCCCGCAATCGATGGTCTTGGCGGGCCACTCGCAGGTCTGCTCCAATTCCGGCGCATCGATGCCGAAGAGGTGGATGCGGCGCCCGCCGATCTCGATCGTGTCGCCGTCGATAACGCGCACCGGACCGGAAAGGTCCTCGGCCGACGCCGGCCCCGCCACCATCAGAACTAGGACGAGGAGAAGCACAAGCCTCACAGGTACTCAGACACGTTCACTTCGTCGATCTGCTCGGGCTTGAGGAAGCGGTCGGCATATTCCTTGAAGACTCCGGATTCGAGGAACAGACGGAAAAGATCGGAGTCTATGTGCTGGTCCTTCTTCATGAACGACATGATGCGGATGCTCTCGCCCAGCGTCTTGGGCGCCTTATAGGGGCGGTCGGCGGCGGTGAGCGCCTCGAAGATGTCGGCGATGGCCATGATGCGCGCCGGGATGGACATGTCTTCCTGGGTCAACTTGCGCGGATAGCCGGTGCCGATCATGGTTTCGTGGTGGCCGCCGGCATATTCCGGTACCCGGCGCAGATGCTTGGGAAAGGGCAGCTGCTCGAGCATCACGATGGTCTGCACCATATGGTCGTTGATCTTGAAGCGTTCCTCGGGCGTAAGGGTGCCGCGTGGAATGCACAGGTTGTAGATTTCGCCCAGGTTATATTTATGTTCCGGCACGTCGAGGCGGAAGCCGAAGGGGTTGTCGTCCGTCATTGCATCGCCGGGATCGCGGTGGATGACGTGCTCCGCCTTGTCGGCGAGCAGGCTTTCTAGCGCCGCCACGGGCCCATCCGACGCCCCGACCCTTCGTTTCGCTTCGTCCTGGGAGATGCCGAGACTGTCATCGAGGGTGCGGGTCCAGGTCCGCCCGGCGATCTCCTTGATGCGCTCGACTTTTTCCGGTGCCATGAACTCGCCGCCGATGTTGCATTCGGCGACGAAGGCAAAGTCGTCGTCGAGCCGGGCCAGGCTTTTGTCGCGCTTCTTCTTCAGCTTCTTGGCGTCCCCCTTGCCGTCGAGCATCGCCTTGAGATAGTCGATCTCGACATCGCGCTTCGCCACCTCGAAACGGGTCCGGATCTCGTGGATGCGGTTGTAGATTGTTTCCAGCTTGGTCGCCTTGTCGACCACGTATTCCGGGGTCGTTACCTTGCCGCAGTCGTGCAGCCACGCCGCGATGTGCAGTTCGTACCATTGGTCCTCGGTGAGATCGAAGTCGCCATACAGCGGCGAATCCGAATCGCAAGCCGCGCGGGCCAGCATTTTGGTCAGCTCGGGCACGCGCTGACAATGGCCGCCGGTGTAGGGCGATTTGGCGTCAATCGCGCTGGCGATTAATTCGATGAAGGCATCGAGGAGCTGTTTCTGGGCATCGATGAGATGCTGGTTGTCGAGCGCCACCGCGGCCTGGGAAGTCAGGGCCTCGACCAGGGGCTGAATGTCTTCGCCAAACGAAATCACCTCGCCCGTATCCCTGTCCTGGGCGTTAAGCAGTTGCAGGACGCCGATGACATCGCCTTCGTGGTTCTTGAGCGGCACGGTGAGGAAGGACCGGGACCGATAACCGGTGCCTTCGTCGAACTTCTTGGTGCCGGAAAAATCGAAGTCCTTGGCTTTGTAGGCGTCGGGAATGTTGATCGATTCGCCTGACAGCGCGACATGGGTGGCGACGTTCTTGTGATTGGGCTCACCCGTTTCGGGATCGTACAGGCGCACCGGGGGAAAGGTAATTTCCTTGCCCGTCGTGCCGCCAAGCGCAATCTTGAGCGAGTCCGTGCGCATGATCTCAAACTTGAGGCCCTCGTCCTCGGCAACCAGGTAAAGGGTGCCACCGTCGGCGTTGCAAAGGTCCTTGGCCTCAAGCAGGATGCGTTCCATGAGGCGGTCGTTTTCGCGCTCCGCCGACAGGGCGATGCCGATCTCGATAAGCCTCAGGTACGCGTCGGCCCCCTTGCCCTTCGCGCTTTTTCGTCGTTTCGCGGCCATCACCCGCTCCTCTGTCAAGGCCCGCAAGTTGTTAAGGCCAGCAAGCTCGTTGCGCCGTGGGACGCGTGGTTCATAGTTGGGTATTGTTTCCGAAAGTAGTGAACGAAATCTTGCTTTCGGCTCCCTCTTCTTTGTGCCCCGCCCCCGGCGATTATCGCGCCTTGCACAATGACGCGGGCAAAGGGTATCGACCTTCGGCGACACGCGCAACGGACTGTGTATTGGGCGCGCTTTCCTAAGAGCCTATCCGAATAACTGGAGGCGGTTGTGATGAGATCAAATCAGGAAGGCCGCAAGGCGCCGCTTCGCCGGCGATGCCCGCCCATCGCCAAGAGGCGGCAACGCGGCGGAGGCCTGATTTGGTCCACCCTTCGGGCGTCCCTCCTTGACCTGTGGTCGGCGTCGGATGATGCTTGTGATGCGCAGCATCACTGCGCACCATCCTCCTAGCCACGGGACAAGGAGAGACGTCACAACCGCCTCCAGTTATTCGGATAGGCTCTAAGTCCGTCCTTGACGCTGGGCGCCGGCTGCGCTGTCAATAGGCGAGCGGCGGCGAGAAGGTGCGAAATCATGTCCTATGCAAGCCTCAGGGACTTCATCGAACGCTTGGAAAAAGCGGGCCAACTGGTGCGTGTCGCCGAGGCGGTCTCGCCCGAGCTTGAGATGACCGAGATCCAGACTCGGCTTCTGGCCGAGGGCGGCCCGGCCGTCCTGTTCGAAAACGTGGTCGGGGCCGGCGAACGGAATTTCGACATGCCCGTCCTGGTCAATCTTTTCGGCACCGTCGAACGGGTCGCCATGGGCATGAACCGGGAACCGGGCGATTTACGCCGACTGGGCGACATGCTGGCCTTTCTCAAGCAACCGGAACCGCCGGGCGGCTGGCGCCAGGCGATGGACATGTGGCCGATGCTCAAAACGGCGCTCGCGATGAAGCTCAAGACCACGGCCCGGGCGCCGTGCCAAGAGGTGGTGGTGGAAGGCGAGGAGGTCGATCTGGGCCGCTTGCCGGTCCAGATCTGCTGGCCGGGCGAGCCGGCGCCCCTTATCACCTGGCCCCTCGTGGTAACGCGGGGCGCCGAGGAAAAGGATGGGGATGACGCCTACAATCTTGGCATCTATCGCATGCAGGTAACGGGTCGCAACACGACGCTGATGCGCTGGCTGAGGCACCGCGGCGGCGCCCAGCATGCCCGGCGGTGGAAGGAACGCAGCAACGAGCCGATGCCGGTGGCGGCCGTCATCGGCGCCGATCCGGGTACTATCCTGGCCGCCGTGACGCCGGTCCCCGACACCCTTTCGGAATACCAATTCGCCGGCATTCTGCGCGGCCGCCGGGTTGACCTGGCGGACTGCAAGACCATCCCGCTCAAGGTTCCGGCCTCGGCCGAGATCGTTCTCGAGGGCCACGTTGCCCTTGACGCGCTTGCCGACGAAGGACCCTACGGCGACCACACGGGCTATTACAATGCCGTCGAGCAATTCCCCGTGTTCACGATTTCGGCCATCACCATGCGCCGTGATCCGATCTATCTATCGACCTTCACCGGCCGCCCGCCCGACGAACCCTCGGTACTGGGCGAGGCCCTGAACGAGGTCTTCATCCCGCTTTTCATCCAGCAATTCCCCGAGGTCGTGGATTTCTGGCTGCCGCCCGAGGGCTGTTCCTACCGCGTTGCCGTGGTGTCGATGAAGAAGGCCTATCCCGGCCACGCCAAGCGCATCATGATGGGTGTGTGGTCCTATCTGCGCCAATTCATGTATACCAAGTTCGTCATCGTCGTCGACGACGACGTCGACGCGCGCGATTGGAAGGACGTGATCTGGGCGGTTTCGACCAACGTCGACCCCGGCCGCGACATCACGGTGATTGAGAACACCCCGATCGACTATCTCGATTTCGCCTCGCCCGAAACGGGACTTGGCGGCAAGCTCGGCATCGACGCCACGGCCAAGATACCACCCGAGACCAAGCGCCCATGGGGCCGCAAGATCCGCATGACCGACGACATCATCGAAGACGTGACGAAGAAGTGGGAAAAATACGGCCTGCCGGGCTCGGGCAAGCCGATCTGGAAATAGGACGACCGTCAATGACCGCCGCACAGCCCGCCACTCTGGCCGCCGCCGCCGAGGCCAATGCCTGGCCCTTCGCCGAGGCGCGGGCGCTCCTCAAACGCCTGGGCGCGGCGCCGCCGGCCAAGGGTCACGTGCTGTTCCAGACCGGCTATGGCCCGTCGGGCCTTCCCCACATCGGCACCTTCGGCGAGGTCGCGCGCACATCGATGGTGCGCCATGCGTTTTCGGCTCTGTCCGATCTGCCGACGCGGCTTTTCGCCTTCTCCGACGACATGGACGGCTTGCGCAAGGTGCCGGATAATATTCCCAACCGCGAGGAGATGTCCGAACACCTGGGCAAGCCCCTGACCGCCGTGCCCGACCCCTTCGGCACCCACGAAAGCTTCGGCCACCACAACAACGCCCGGCTCAAGGCGTTCCTCGATGACTTCGGATTCGATTACGAGTTCCAAAGCGCCACCGAGTGCTATCGCGAAGGGCGCTTCGATGACGTCCTCAAACGTGTGTTGGAGCGCTACGACGCCGTCACCGAGGTCATCTTGCCGACGCTGGGGCCCGAGCGCCGCGCCACCTACAGCCCCTTCCTGCCCGTTTGCCCGCGCACCGGGCGGGTGTTGCAGGTGCCGGTGGTCGGGCGCGACACCGACGCCGGCACCATAATCTACGAAGACGGGCGCCACGTCGAGACCCCGGTTACCGGCGGCCATTGCAAGTTGCAGTGGAAGGCCGACTGGGCCATGCGCTGGGTGGCGCTGGGCGTCGATTATGAGATGTCGGGCAAGGACCTGATCGATTCGGTGCGCCTGTCGGGGCGCATCTGCCGCATCCTCGGCGGCA
The DNA here is from genome assembly GCA_030746775.1 of Rhodospirillales bacterium. Classification (GTDB taxonomy): domain Bacteria; phylum Pseudomonadota; class Alphaproteobacteria; order Rhodospirillales; family JASLLZ01; genus JASLLZ01. The sequence continues at coordinate 21,415 of JASLLZ010000007.1, forward strand.
CGCCGCCGGCCGGCTTTACCTACGAGCTGTTTTTGGACGAGAACGGGGAGAAGATTTCCAAATCGCGTGGCAACGGCCTGACGGCCGAGGAATGGCTGCGTTACGCGCCGCCCGACAGCCTGTCGCTTTTCATGTACCAAAAGCCGAAGGCGGCCAAGCGGCTTTTCTTCGACGTCATTCCGCGCACGGTCGATGATTACCTGGCCTATCTGGTCCGCTTTGCGGACGAGGACGAGGCCAAGCGCCTGAACAACCCGGCGTGGCACATCCACCAGGGACAGCCGCCCCACGAGGACGCCGGGCCGGGCTTCAACGTGCTCCTCAATCTGGCCGGGGTCTGTCACACCGAGGACAAGGCGGTGCTGTGGCACTACATCTCGCGCATCCACGCGGAAGCGACGGCCGAGAACGCCCCCATCCTGGACCAACTGGTGGAAGGCGCCATCAACTATTACCGCGATTTCGTCAAGCCGACCAAGCAAACCCGGCCGCCCACCGACATGGAGAAGGCGGCGCTCGAAGACCTGGCGGCGGTCCTCGAGGCCCTGCCCGACGACGCCCAGGCCAAGGATATTCAGACGGAGGTCTACGAAGTCGGCAAGCGCCACCCGTTTGCCGACCTCAAGGCTTGGTTCCGGGCGCTTTACGAAATTCTCCTCGGCCAAACCCAGGGACCGCGCATGGGCTCGTTCATCGCCCTTTATGGACTGGCCGAGTCGATCACCCTGATCCGCCGCGCCATCGCCGGCGACGAACCGGCGCCTTGAGGGGGGCCATCCTCGCCAGGCCTTCGATCAAAAATAGTCGGTTTCAATGACCCCCAAGATTGGCTAATGTCACCGCCGATCAGAAGGATTTTCCGACAATTTCAGCTTGATTAAACGGGGGGAAGACCCATGTCCGATAACTTCGTCAATCCGGAAACCATCGTTCTCCACGGTGGCGATTACCGCAGCGATCCGGCGACGACGGCGGTTGCGGTGCCGATCTATCAAACGACGTCCTATCAGTTCAACAGCACCGAACACGCGGCCAACCTTTTCGCGCTGGCGGAGCTCGGCAATATCTACACGCGGATCATGAATCCGACATGCGATGTTCTTGAAAATCGCATCGCCGCCCTGGAAGGCGGGGCGGCCGCCCTTGCCTTGAGTTCCGGTCAGGCCGCGTCCACGTTCAGCATCCAGAACCTGGCCCAGGCCGGCGACAACTTCGTCAGCTCGACCGATCTGTACGGCGGTACATGGAACCTGTTCGCCAACACCTTCAAGATGATGGGTATCGAAGTCCGTTTCGTCGATCCGAGCGACCCGGAGAACTTCCGCCGCGCCACCGACGACAAGACCCGGGCCTATTACGCCGAAACCCTGCCCAATCCCAAACTGGACGTGTTTCCGATCAAGGAAGTATCGGACATCGGCCGCGAATTCGGCGTTCCCCTTATCATGGACAACACGGCGTGCCCGGTCCTGTGCAAGCCGTTCGAACATGGCGCGGCCGTCATCGTTTATTCGACCACCAAGTATATCGGCGGGCACGGCACGTCCATCGGCGGCATGGTCGTTGACGGCGGAAACTTCGATTGGACGACGAAGCCCGAACGCCAACCGCTGATGAATGAACCGGATCCCAGCTATCACGGCGCCGTGTGGGGCACCCTGATCCCGGAAGCCCTTGGCGCGCCGATCGCCTATATCATCAGGGCCCGCGTCGTGCTGCTGCGCGACCTGGGTTCGTGCATGAGTCCGTTCAACGCCCACAGTTTCATCCAAGGGCTGGAAACGCTGCCGTTGCGGATGCGCCAACACTGCTCCAACACCCAAATCGTCGCCGACTTTCTGAAGAACCACCCCGCCGTCGACAAGGTCATTTTCGCCGGTCACAAGGATGGCGAGTCGGGCCGCCGCGCCAAAACCTATTTGAAGGGTGGCTTCGGCGCCCTGGTCGGGTTCGAGTTGAAAGGCGGCAAGGACGCGGGCCGACGGTTCATCGACTCGCTCAAGATGCTTTACCATGTCGCCAATATCGGCGATGCGCGAAGCCTGGCCATTCATCCGGCAACCACCACGCACTCTCAATTGTCGGCTGACGACCTGGCGGCAACCGGTGTCACCGACGGATACGTCAGGCTTTCGATCGGCATCGAACATCCCGACGATATTCTGGCCGATATTGAACAGGCGTTGGACGCCTGTGGATCATAGGTATTTTTCGCATGCGGCGGGCTAAATTCGAACGACCGGTTTACGCCCTGGGATGCAAACCCAGAAACCATGGGTCTGCTTGCCACCCTGTCTGGTGGGCCCTTAGGCCTCACGGGCCGTCACCGGCTTACGCGACGCGGATGCCCCCTGTTCTGTCTCGGCGGAGGAACAGCAGGCCGGCGATCAGCGCCGGAACCGCGCCCAGGAAAAAGCCGTAGGCATAACTGTCGGTGACCCCGAGGATGGCGCCGAAAACCGCCGGGTACACCGTCATCGCCACGAAGACGAAGAAAAGGACTCCGCCGGTCATGGTGCCAACCTCCGCGGCCGGGGTCAGGCGTGCGATCTCGGCGAAAATCACCCCATGCCAGCTAACCGCCGTCGCATTGAAGAAAACGGCCACCGCCGTGAGCCCCAACAGGGACCACTCGGGCGTATACAACCCGGTGGCCACGGATGCTAACGCCATGGCGACTCCGAGGCCCGCCAGCACCGTTCGCGGCGCTAAGAAGCGGCCGGCAATCCAGCCCCAAAGAACGCGCGTAAATAGGGTAATGCCTTGGGAAGCGGCGAACGCATACCCAGCCGTCGCCAGCGGCCAACCCAGGCCCTTCACCAGATAGGTCACGAAGAAGGAGTGAAAGCAGACCTGAAGACCGACAAAAGTGGATGCGGCAAAAGCGATTTCCCGCAAGCCGGGGTCGGTGATTACCGCCTTGAGGGTTGCCTTCGCGTCGGCCGGCGACACCCTGCGCCCGGGCTGCCGGGCGTTGTCGAATTCGGCGCGTAAAGGCTGCAGAATAACGGCGAATGCCAAGATCACGGCAGCGGTTGCCAAGAATGCGCCCCGCCATCCGACCAGCGTGACCAGGTACGGCAGCAGGAGGCCCGCCAACAGGCCACCGATGGGAACGCCGGTCTGCTTGATGGAAAATACCAGGGGCGCCAGTCGCGGCGGACAGTAGCGGGCCAGGATTTGGGAACCGGCCGGCGTCGAGCAACCGGGCCCGGTGGCGACCAGCACCGCGGCAACGGCGAATAGCGCGAGCGTGCCCGGTATCGTGATGGCGAGGCCGGCCGCCATCAGGACAAGCACGGCTTGGCTCAAGCGCAAGGGGCCGAAGCGCTGGATGAGGCTGCCGCAAATCGTGACGGAGACCATGGACGACAAATAGAGAACGGCGGAATAGGCGCCGATCAATTCCGGGCCGACATCAAGTTCCTCGGCAATAACCGGGGCGAGGACGGGCACCACCAATGAAACCATGTAGGCGAAGCACTGGTGCACGGTCATGACTCCGGTGGCGAGGTACAGAAGCTTCGAACCGCGCATGCCATCCTCTTTGAAAATGCCGGATGCTCCGCCGGAGGTTTGCTTTTGGGGCACCTAGTGGTCTTCGGCGCGCCAGGCTATCACCAAACTACGGCCTCTTTCACGAGTCCGTCGATTACACCGCCGCCTCGCCGGCGAAGCGGAAATAAAGCTCGCGCGCACGGCGTGTCATCGGCCCGGCCTGCAGGTCGCGGTCTTCGATGCGCGTGCAGGGCACCACCTTGGCGTAGTTGCCGGTGCCGAACAGTTCGTCGGCCGCCAATACCTCGGCGAAATCGATCGAACGCTCCATGACTTCGACGCCATCGCCGCGCAACAGGGCGATGACGCGCTGGCGGGTGATGCCGTTGAGGAAGGTGCCGTTATGCACCGGCGTCGCCACGACGCCGTCCTTGACCGCGAACAGGTTTGCATAGGCAAACTCGGCGACGTTGCCGGCCGGGTCCAGCACCACGGCGGTCTCGAAGCCCTTGGCCTGGGCTTCGCGCAAACAGCGCGCCACGTTGGGATAGAGACAGGCCGCCTTGGCCTCGGTCGGCGCCATGTCGCGCGCCGGACGGCGAAAACTGGACAGACAGGCGCTGATCCCGCTGCCCTCGGGCAAGGGCGATTCGTGGATGGTGAGGATGAAGCGCGTGCTCGCCGGGTCGGGCACGATAAAGCCGTCCTCGGGATAAAACATGGGACAGATGTAAAGGTCCTGATCGCCGCCGAAGCGCCCGATGCCGTCGCGTGCCAGATCCTCGATCTCCGCCCCGCTGAGCATCGGCTCAAGGCCCATCAGGCTGGCCGATTTCACCACTCGTGCGCAATGGCGGTCCAAATCGGGCGCCCGGCCCTTGATCGCACGGGCCCCATCGAACACCGCCGAGCCGAGCCACACGGCATGGCTCCTGGGTCCCAGAACCCGGGGGTTGCCGTCTTGCCAGGCACCGTCAACGTAGGTCAGGGTGCGCCCCGCCCAATCCGTGTCTTTGGCCATGGCCAATCCCTCCCTACTGAGTGCTCCAGATGACGCGGGCGATCCAGTCAATGTCGTCGACCCCGAACGTGCGATCATCGTGCTCGGCGTTGAAGGACGCAAGGTCGACGCGGCGCGCCGAACGGCGGCGCAACTGCTTGACCATCACCTCGCCGGCCTTGGTCCTGACCACCACCCGGTCACCGCGCCGGATGCTGGCGTTGGGCGAAACGATGACGACGTCGCCGTCGCGGTACACGGGCTCCATACTGTCGCCGCTGATCTCCAGGGCATAGGCATGGGGATCGCCGAGGTCGGGAAAGGGAATTTCGTCCCAGGCGCCGCCGGTCGGATAGCCGGCGTCGTCGAAGAATCCGTGCCCTCCGGCCTGGGCGAAGCCGATCAGGGGCACGGTGCCGAAGACGACACTGCCCGAACCCCGGTCTACATAGGTAACGAACTCGCCCAGGCTGGCGCCTGTCGCGTGCAGGACCTTGGCGATGCTTTCGGTGCTTGGCCAGCGCGGCTTGCCGTCACGCGTGATGCGCTTGCTTTTGTTGAACGTGGTGGCATCGAGACCGGCGCGCCGCGCCAGCCCGGAGGCCGAAAGACCTTTTTCCCGGGCCAGGCGGTCGATGGCCCGCCAGATGTCTGAATGCCTAAGCATGGGAACATTGTCTTATAAAGCGGGCCCGGTGGCACTAGGAAAATATTGCTCTTTCGTTCTTTACGCCGACGCGCCGCGTCCCGCCCGGCGCCGGCCGATAATCTCCATAACCTCGGCGGCGGCGCTCGGGATGTGGGTACCGGGTCCAAAGACGGCGGCGACACCGGCGGCGGCCAGGGTGTCGTGGTCGCGGGCCGGGATGACGCCGCCGCAGATCACCGCGATATCGTCGGCGTCGAGGGCGTCGAGGGCCTTGATCAAGGCCGGAACCAGGGTCTTGTGCCCGCCCGCCTGGGTCGAGACCCCGATCGCGTGGACGTCGTTCTCGACGGCCTGGCGGGCCGCCTCGTCGGGAGTCTGGAAAAGGGGACCCACGTCGACGTCGAAGCCGATATCGGCAAAGGCGGTGGCGATCACCCGAGCCCCCCGGTCGTGGCCGTCCTGGCCCATCTTGACCACCAAAAGGCGGGGTCGGCGCCCTTCGTCATCGGCGAAGGCCGCCACTTGGGCGCGGATCTCCTCGAAATCGCGATCGCCGGCAAAGGCGCCGCCATAAACGCCCGACACGGTGCGCGCCTGCACACGGTAACGGGTGAACACCGATTCCAGCGCTTGGCTGACCTCGCCGACGGTGGCGCGGGCGCGCATCGCTTCGATGGCCAGGGCCAGAAGGTTGCCCTGCCCCGAACCGGCCGATGCCGTCAGGGCCTCCAACGCGGCCTGGCAAGCGGCTCCGTCGCGGTTATTGCGCAGGGTCTTGAGGCGCGCCACCTGGGTTTCGCGCACGCGGGTGTTGTCGACCTCCAGAATATCGAAATCTTCTTCGTCATCGGCTTGGTACTTGTTGGCCCCGACCATGACCTCCTCGCCACGGTCGATGCGCGCCTGGCGGCGCGCCGCGGCTTCCTCGATGCGCTGCTTGGGCAGGCCCTCCTCGACCGCCTTGGTCATGCCGCCCAGTTCCTCGACCTCGGCGATCAGCCGGCGCGCTTCGTCGGCCAGGCTCGCGGTCAGGCTTTCGACGTAGTAGCTGCCGCCCAGGGGATCGACGACGTGGGGGATGCCGGTCTCCTCGGCCAGGATAAGCTGGGTGTTGCGCGCGATACGCGCCGAAAACGGCGTCGGCAAGGCGATCGCCTCGTCCAAGGCGTTGGTATGCAGGCTTTGGGTGCCGCCGAGAACCGCCGCCAGGGCCTCGACGGTGGTGCGGATGACGTTGTTGAAGGCATCCCTTTCGGCCAGCGAGACGCCCGAGGTCTGGCAATGGGTGCGCAGCATGGACGAACGGGCATCCCGGGGCTTGAAGGGCGCCATCAGTTCGGCCCACAGCAGACGCGCGGCGCGCAGCTTGGCGACCTCCATGAACAGGTTCATCCCGATGGCAAAGAAGAAACTGAGGCGCGGCGCGAATTCGTCGATGGCCAGTCCCTTGGCGAGAGCGGCGCGCACATATTCAAGGGCGTTGGCGAGGGTGTAGGCGAGCTCCTGAACGGCGGTCGCGCCGGCCTCGTGCATATGATAGCCCGACACCGAAATCGAATTGTAGCGCCCCATGTGGCGCGTCGCGTGTTCGATGATATCGGCGACGATGCGCATGCTGGGCCCGGGCGGATAGATATAGGTGTTGCGGACCATGAACTCCTTCAAGATGTCGTTCTGGATGGTGCCCGAAAGCCGCGCCACCTCGACGCCCTGCTCCTCGGCGGCAACGATATAGCCGGCCAGGACCGGCAGCACGGCGCCGTTCATGGTCATGGAAACGCTGATCTCGCCCAAGGGAATGCCGTCGAACAGAATTTTCATGTCCTCGACCGAATCGATGGCGACGCCCGCCTTGCCGACGTCGCCCGTGACCCTGGGATGATCGGAATCGTAGCCCCGATGGGTGGCCAGGTCGAAAGCCACCGACAGCCCCTTTTGCCCAGCCGCCAGATTATCGCGGAAGAAGGTGTTGGACTCCTCGGCGGTCGAAAAGCCGGCGTACTGGCGCACCGTCCACGGCCGGTTGGCATACATGGTGGCCCTGGGGCCACGCACGTAGGGCGGCAGGCCGGGCAGCCCGCCCAGGTGCTCCAGCGCGTCGAGGTCATGAGCCGTATAGAGCGCCTTGACCGCGATCCCCTCGGACGTCATCCACGCCAACTCGTCGGGACTGCCGCCGCCGATTTCTTGCCTGGCCGCCTTTCGCCAGTCCGCCAAACCCTTGCCGGGAATCTTTGCCAACCCCGCCTCCTTGGTCGCCGTGGCGCCGAGTATAGTCAAGCCGCTCAAGCGGGGGGAGGGATTATTCCCGGCCCCGCCCCGCCAACCCGGTAAATCCCACAAAAATACTAAATACTGGGTTGAACCTTGCTGCGACCACCTAAATGTTGTAATTTTGGTGAAATTCCTTTCCCCAGGGATGGGGCGGTGGAATCGGCCTTCGACAGCAATCAGAATTGGAATCAAGCATGGATTGGACCACGGAACGCATCGCCACTCTGAAAAAACTGTGGGAAGGGGGTCTTTCGACCCGCGAGATCGGTCTGCGCCTCGGCGTGACCAAGAACGCGGTTGTCGGCAAGGTACACCGTCTTGGACTTTCGAAGCGCCAATCGCCGATTATCGAACGCCGCCGCGTCGCCGAGGTGATTCCCCTCGACAAATTGACGGCCGGCATGTGCAGTTGGCCGGACGGCGAACCGGGAACGCCGAGCTTGCGTTTTTGCGGCAAGCCATCGGTTCCCGACAAGCCTTATTGCGCCGAGCACTGCGCCCGCGCCTACGTGCGCGGTTCCAAGGATCGCGAGGCGAGCCAGGCGGCCTGATCGGGCTCTTTCCTACGCCGGGATGAATCGGGTGTATAATCCCGGCTCATGAAGGAGCCGTTGAAAAACCGGGCGCTGCTGACGGCAATCGTTTCTCTTTTCCTGATCGCCGGCCTGGTGACGGCGTTCACCACCTTGGGACCGGCGGATGAATCCTGGCGGCGGCACCTTTCGGGCGTCGACCAGGCGTTGCGGACCGGCGACCAAGGGCAATTTGAAATCAATCTCGAAGCGGCCGTCGCCGCGGCCGGCCAATCACCTGGGCAACGGCTTCGCCTGGCCGCCGTGCTTGACGCGCGGGCGGCGGACCTCGATCAAGCCGCCATGGCGGAAACCCTTCGCCGCCATGCGGCGGATTTGCGCCAAGATATCTCCCGACAACCCGACGGCACCGACCCGACGGAACTCCTCGACCACCTATTGCTGCTCTACGCCGACGGCCTGTTCCGGGTCGCCGGACACTACCTTCGCCGTGGAATGGCGAGTGAGGCCGAGGGCTTGTTGAAACGCGTCCTGTTCGTCCGCGAAAGCATCTTAGGACCCGGCCACGGCGACGTGGAACGGGCGGCGCGGGCCTATGCCGAGGCCCTGGCCCAACTGAACGGCACCGCCGGGGCCAAGGCGACCCCTTGAATCCAGGCCATTGTATCGCAACGCTTGCTCTCTTATCATCCTGCCTTCAAAGCACGCGATGCCAATATCTGCCGTTCGGTTTCAGGCGACCGCGAATCAGGGAGCTTCACGATGACACAGACCTCACCCTTGGCCCGGGGACGCGCCAAGACATTCGTCGCCAGACTGGCGGCGGTCGCCTTATTTTCCGGCGTTACCCTGTTCGCCGCCGATGTCGGGGCGACAAAGCACGAGGCCATTTTCGCCGCCTTGACGGACAATGCCAAGCGCATCATAGAGTCGGCCAACAAGGCTTTCGGCGGCGGTTTTGAATCGGTGTGCGAGGCCGGAAGATCGAAGGTCAACCCCAAGGTCAGACTGATTACCAAGGAACTCATCGCGCAAAAGGTGCTGGTCGGCGGCGCCGGGTTTTTTCAGCTCGAGGTCGAAAACTACTACGCGCGCATCTGCGGCAGAAAATTCCGCCGGAAATAAGCGCGCCAGGGGGTAAGGACGAGAAATGAACCAAGCGGGCGAGGGGATCGTCACCGAACGCGATATCGAGGACTTTAACAAGGACGGCGTCGTCTGCCTGCGCCGCGTTCTCGATGACGGTTGGGTGGAGCGCATGCGGGGCGCGGTTGATCGCGTCACCGAAAATCCGGGTCCCATGCGCGAAAGCTATTACCCCGACAGGCCCGGCGACTTCTTCAGCGAAAAATTCTTGTGGACCGTGGATGAGGACTTCCGCTCCTATGTCTTCGACGCCCCCGTCGCCGCGTCCGTCGGCCGGGTCATGGGGACGCGCCGGCTCAATTTTTTCTACGACCATCTCCTGGTCAAGGAGCCGGGCACCGATTCGGCGACGGAATGGCACCAGGATTCGAACTTCTGGCCCTTCTCGGGCTCCCAGATCGCGACGCTTTGGGCACCCCTGGACCGGGCGACGCGCGACAACGGGGTGCTTGAATTCGTGCGCGGCTCCCACCTTTGGCATGATCGTCCCATGTCCCGCCCGACCATCTTCGGCGACCGCGACGGAAAACCCCAGGACGTGACCGACGAGGGGGCCGGATCGGTGGACGACACGCCCGAGCAGCCCGACATTCAGAATAACCGCGACCAGTTCGACATCGTGACCTGGGACCTCGATCCCGGCGACGCGCTGGTCTTTACCGGTTTGACGCTGCATTACGCCAGCGGCAATCCGACCGAGGGACGCCGCCGCGGTCTGGCGACCCGCTGGCTGGGCGACGATATCCGATTCATGCGCAAGAAAAAGATGCTCCAATTGATTCGCGACCCTGGCCTCGAGGACGGCAACCGCGTCGATTGCGACCTTTTTCCCGTTGTCTGGCGCGCCGACGAAGCCGCCTAGAATCTCACGGCGCGGCGCGTTCGACAGAAAACATTCCGATATCGAAGGAAGGCTGCCTTCCCGTCATCTGCTCGGCCACCAGCCGGGCACAGATCGGCGCCGTGGTCAGGCCGGCGTCGGTGGGAACGGCGGCATAAAAGCCCGGCACCCCCGGGATCTCGCCCAGAAAAGGCTTGCCATCGGACCTGATGTTGACGCCGGCCCAACTGCGCAGCAGCCGCACGTTCCTCAGGCCGGGCACCACTTGGCAAGCCAGGGCCACGTTGGCCCGCACATTCTCGGCCATGACCGTCAGTCCGTTGGTCACCGGGTCGATGCTGGCCGGCCAGCCGCCGCCGATGATCAGGCCGCCGTTGGCGACCTGCTTCAGGCTCAGGATTTTCTCGGCATGACAGACCAGGTGATCGACCACCGGCTCCGTCCGCTCGGTGACGCCCGATTGCACGCAGTTGGGTTCCACCGCGAGGGAGACCCCGACCTTGGCGGCGATCCGGGCGGACCACGGTCCCGCCGCGTTGACGACCCTGCGGCAGCGTACGCGGCCACCGGCAAGGAGGGCGGTAAAGCCGGTGCGGCCGCGCTCCAGTTCCAGCAACTGGCGGCCCTCGAAGAAGCGCGCGCCGTGCCGTTTGGCACCCCGGACCAGGCCGGCGATGGCCTTGAGCGGATTAAGCTTACCCTCGCCCGGCGCGTACTCGGCGCCGATGACGGCTTCCGAGAGGTAGGGCGCGAGCGTGCGGAGTTCGTTCCCCGACACCATGTGAACGTCCAGCCCCTGGTCCTGCTCCAGGGCCGCCTTATCGGCCAGGAACGCCATCTGATCGTCCGTTTCCGCCACCATCAGGCCGCCGACGACGCGCAATTCGATATCGCCGTCCAACTCCCGGCTCAGCTCCTGCCAGACGCCTGACGCCGCCGCCATGAGGGGCAGGGTATCGACGCGCGCCTGGCGCTCCCGGGCACTTCCTTCCCTGAAGATAAAGGGCATCAGTTGTTGATGCAGGCTGCCGGCGTTGCGGCCCGAGGCCCCGCGGCCTACCTCGCCCTGGTCGATCAGCACCACCTCGACCCCGTCGCGTGCCAGATAGTAGGCGGCGGAGCAGCCGGCGATGCCGCCGCCGACGATCAGGACGTCGGTTTCGATGTCCATGAAATCAGTTCACCCGCCGGCGGCTTCCCATCCCCATTGGGAGAGTACGCGGCAGCTTTCCTTGAGGCCGCCGTCGGGATCGTCGAGGGTGACGACTTCCAACATGGAGTACCCCTGATAGCCGATATCGCGCAGGGTCTCGGCAACCGGCTCGAAATCCACGATGCCGCCCCCGATGGGCTGTTTCTCGTGGTGCTCGGGCCCCCTATCGGCAAGGTGGACCAGTCCCAGCCTGTCCTTGACCCGGCGCAAGGCCTGGCAAGGGTCCTCGCCGGCGCTGACCGCGTTGCAAACATCGAGATTGATGCCGACGCTATCCTCCCCCGCCTTGTCCAGCGCCATCATCAGGTGTTGCGAGGTGGGAAGAAACGTCGACGGCACGTTTTCCAGCAACAACTTGACGCCGGCCGCCTTGGCATGGGGCGCCAGTTCGCGGATCGCCCCGACCAGCCACTCCAGCATCGGCTCGAAAGGCGGCGGGAAGAACGGGTGCATCTTGCCCGGCAGAAGCAATAGATTGGGAACCCCCCATTCGCCGGCCAGATCGATTATCCGGCGGTACATATCAAGGGTCAGCGACCGCATCTCGGGCAGCAGGCTGTTGAGGTTGTTGTCGTCGAAGGGAAAGCAGAAAGAGCGCATAGCGACGCCCCGATCGGCCAGGCGCCGGGGGATGTCGCGGCGCTCACCGGCATCGAGCTCGGTGGGCCACAAATGGGGCGGGAAGATGACCACCTCGGCATCGTTGAAGCCGAGATCGGCCAGATGCATCACGGCGTCGAAGGCGGAGTGGGTATAGATATAGGAAAACGTGCTGGCGCCGAGGGGCAATCGCGTCATTCGTTGTATTCCTATTCGCCTTTGCCGAAGGATTGGGCGAGAAGATGGGGCGGCACCCTGAACCGTCCCATCACGTCTTCGAGACGCTCGCGCTCGGTGATGATGTCGGCCTTGTCGCCCGAGACCAGCACCGTCGCCGGGCGGCACTGGGCGTTGAAGTTGGCGGATTGCGACTCGGCGTATGCTCCGGTATCCAACAGCGCGATCAGGTCGCCGCGTACCAGCGACGGTACCTGGCGCGCACGCGCCATGATGTCATGGGTACACAACGGCCCGACGATGTCGACGGTCTCGACGGCCGGGGCATCGGCCTTGTTGACGGGAACCATGTGATAGTGATGGGGGATCGTGATCCACGGCACATGGTTGCCGCTCAGGTTCACGTTGACCCACTTGCTGTCCTTTTCGGGCCATTCCTTGACCGCGCCGACGCGGCCGATGGAGATACCGGCCATTCCCGAGATCGAGCGCCCGGGCTCGATCCGCAACTTGGGCAGGGGCAAGTCGTGACCCTTGCATTCGTCCTTCACCGCCTGGCCCACGGCGGCGCCGTATTCCTCGAAGGTGGAGACGCGCTCGTCGTCGATGCCGCCCCGGGGACCGGTCTTTTCCTTTCGCCCGAACGTCCAGCCGCCGCCGAGGTCGAGACACGACGGGGTCCATCCGACGTCGTCGCGAAGGCGCGCCGACCAGCGCACCATGTCGCGCGCCATCTCGGCAAAATCACAGGCCTGGTTGTCGAGCCGGCTCAAGTGGAAGTTAAGCTCGGTCAGGTGCAGGTGAGGCATGTCGTCGCGGATACGCTTCGCCAGCTCCGCCGTCTGGGCATAGGACATGCCCCATTTTTCGCCCCACACGATTTCCGCCATGCTGCCGTGGTGAACGCCCGTGCTGTGGCGGTCGATCAGGCCCGGCAGCTCCAGCTTGACGCGGATTCCAACCTCGGCATCGACGCCGAGGCGGCGCGCCGTCTCGTCGACCATGTCCAGTTCGTCCATGGCATCCAAGTTGACGCAGACCCCGTTGGCGATGGCCAACTCGATCTCGGCGGCCTCCTTGTTGGACCCGTTGAGGGCCATCTTGGCGGGGTCCGATCCGGCAAGGAGTGCCACGTACATCTCGTTGTAGCCGAAGCAGTCGCCGCCCGCCCCTTCCTGGTTCATGATGTGACGCATGGCGAGGCCGTTGTTCGACTTGTTGGCGAACAGGATCTCGACGTTCGGGTACTCGGCCTGAAAGGCGTCGCGGAAGCGGCGATAGGCGTGACGGAACTGGTTCTCGCTGATGACGTGGAGCGGCGTTCCGAAGGTATCGGCCAGTTCCTCGCAATCGCGGCCCTCGACCCACAGATGGCCGTTGTCGCCGATGCCGATGAACTCGGAAAAGTGGCGCTTGAAGCGCGGAACGGGCAACGCCCGGGGCGCGGCCGACGCCAAGTCGTCCATATCGGAACCTCCCGTAAATACCTTACCCTAACTTAACGACTTCGCCGGAGCGCGGTCAACGCGAACGCCGGCTGGCAGCTTATCGTTTGTACGGCACCGGCCCGCACCCCCACCCGCCCACCCATGGCATTGTACGCTTGGGGTGGCCGGGTGTGGGTGCGGGCCGGTGCCGCGGACAGGTCAAAGGCTTTTGGCGCCGCCGCCGTCGATGACCTGGGACGTGCCGTGGATGTGGCGCCCCGCAGGCGAGACCAGAAAGGCGACCAGCCCCGCCACTTCGTCGGGCCGGGCAAAACGGCGCACCCCGCTGGTCATCAGGCTTCTTTCCCGCATCTCCTCGCGGCCGATGCCCGCCAGCTTGGCCTGGGTGGTCAGAATTTCCTCGTATCGTTCGGTGGTGACGGGACCCGGATGGATGGCGTTGACGTTGACGTCGTCGATCAGCCCACGGTTGGCCAGGGCCTTGGAAAAGTTGGTGAGGGCGGCGTTGACGGCGCCGCCGATCATGAAGTTATGGTCGGGCGTGTGGGCAAAGCCGCCGCTGATGTTGACCACCGCGCCGTGGGCCTCGGCGAGCAGGGGCCAAAGCGCCCGGCTCATCCGAAGGGCGCCGTAAAACTTGAGCGCGAAGCCGTCCTCCCAGACCGCATCGTCCTGTTCCAGGAAATCACCGCCCTGGGTGGCGCCGGCGTTGTTGACCAGGATGTCGAGGCGGCCGAAGGCGGATTTCAACTCGCCCACCGCCGCTTCGATTCCGGCGGGCTGGCGCAGGTCGGCAGCACAGACCGCAACCCTCCGCCCGGTCTCGCCCGCGATTTCGCCGGCGGCTTGTTTCAGGTCGGCTTCGGTACGCGCCACGATCACGACATCGCAGCCGTCGGCCGCCAGCTTGCCCGCGATGGCGCGCCCGATACCCCGGCTGCCGCCGGTGACAAGCGCAACCTTGCCGTCCAGTTCCTTTGCGATCCTCGGTGCCCTCCTCCTCCCGGAACGGCCTCAGGCCCGTTTCGCCACCGGGCCCTCGAGGCAGCCGGCTTCGATCAGGATTTGGCGCAGGAGCTTCTGCTCGGCCGCCGTTAGCGGCGCGATGTGCTCGCGCGGCTCGCCGCCGGGCAGGCCCAGCATCTTCATCGCCCCCTTGATGCCGGCCGGCGGCTTGCCGACGCTCCACATGAGGGCGTCGCTGACCATGCCGTAACGGCAATGAGCATCCATGCGCTGGGCCGGCGTCATGGCGTGGACATCGAAGAACATGGCCCGGCACTCGGCGCCGAAGCACTCGGGCCCGGTTCCGACGAAACCGCCCGAACCCAGCAGCAGCGCCGGGATCAGCGTGTCCTTGTGGCCATAGAGGACGGGCGCGCGGTCGCCGACCTCGACGATCATGCGCTTGATGTGGTCGAAGTCGGTGGGCACATCCTTGATCACCTCGACCGGCACCACGTCGCAGATGGCGGCCATGATCTCGGGCGTGATGCTGAAATGCGACAGGTGCGAAAGGTTATAGACCATCATCGGCAGGGGCACCGCCTTGTGGACGTCTTGGAAACGCCCGATAACCATCTCGGTCGTCGAATCGTAGATCTGGGGTTGGCCGAGCGCGATGCCGTAGGCCCCGGCCCGGGCGGCAATCTCGGCGCGGGCGATGCAGTTGCGCGTCGGCGTGCGGGTGACATGGACATAGAACGGGATGCGCCCGCCCACGGTCTTGGCCGCCACTTCGGTGACCAGGCCCAACTCGTCATCGGTAAGGGCGTAGCCTTCGCCGTTGCATCCGGCGATCAGCATAGTGTCGACCTTGACCACGTCGAGGTGGTAACGGAGTATCTCGGCGTAGGCGTCCAGCAGAAGCTCGCCCTTGGGGCTGAACGGCGTCACCGGCGCCGGGCAATGAATCTGGCCGCGAAAGCCGGACTGGGTATAGGTCTTGTCGATGGCCATGATCTTTCCTCTCCCACTTGTTCGAACCGTTCGTTGCCTTTGGCGACGAATGAACGGCGCCCTCAAGCATGCCTTGCCGGGGCGCGCCGGATCAACCGGATTCTTGTCCTCGCGCCCGGCGACAGCGCCGTGAGCGGCCTGCTCGACGGCAAAGTGGCAGTCGTTACCGGCGGCGGCGGCGGCATCGGCGAGGCGGTTGCCCGGCTTTTCGCCGCCGAGGGATGCCGTGTCGTGGTGGCGGGCCGCCGGCCGGCGCCCATCGAACGGGTGGCGGACGATATCGCCGGCCTGGCGGTGACCGCCGACGTCAGCCGGGAAGACGACGCGGCGACCCTCTTCGCGGCCTGTGAAGATACCTTCGGGCGCCTCGACATCTTGGTCAACAACGCCGGCATGGTGCCGCCCCGGGCCGGGGTCGAGGACCAGGACATGGCGCCGTGGGAGGCCACATTCGCCGTCAACGTACGCGCCGTGATCTTGTGCATCAAACACGCGGCCCCGATGCTCAAGCGCCGCGGCGGCGCCATCGTCAACATGGCGTCGCGGGTGGCGCTGCACGGCTTTCCCGGTCAAATCCCCTACTCGGCCAGCAAGTTCGCGGTCCTCGGCATTACCCAGTCGGTGGCGCACGAACTCGGCCCCTTCGGCGTCCGCGTCAACGCGCTCTGCCCCAGCGCCACCTTGACCGACGAACAGCGCCGCCGCCTCGCCGAACGGGCGCACGACCAAGGCCACACCGTCGAAGAGCAGATGGAGGCCGAAATTCTCACCGCCGGCGCCCTCTACCGCGCCGTGATGCCGGGCGACGTGGCGGCGGCGGCCCTTTTTTTCGCCAGCGACAGGTCGAGCGCCATTACCGGCCAGCACCTGGTCATCGACGCCGGCCGGCCCTGAGCCAGGCCTGGCCCCACAATCGAAGGAGGGAAACATGGCGCGACAAATGAACGGCAAGGTCGCGGTGGTGACCGGCGGCGGCGCCGGTATCGGCGAGGCCATCTGCCGGGGCTTCGCCAGGGAAGGTTGCCGCGTCGTGGTCGCCGACCGCGAGGCCGACTGGGCGGCCAAGGTCGCCCAGGACATCCAGGGCCAGGCGGTAACCACCGACGTAACCTCGGAGAGCGAGGTCAAGGCGCTCTTCGAGGCCTGCGACGAGGCCTATGGTCGGCTCGACGTTTTGGTCAACAACGCCGGCGTCGTGCCCAGCCAAGTCAGCGCCGAGGACATGGACATGGCCGAATGGGACCAGGTCATCGCCATCAACGTTCGCGGCGTCCTCTTGTGCACCAAGTATGGAATTCCGCTGTTGAAAAGGGGCGGCGGGGCAATCGTCAACATGTCGTCGAGAGTCGGCTATCACGGCACGCCCCTGCAAAGCCACTACGCGGCCAGCAAGTTCGCCGTCCGCGGCATCACCGAATCGGTGGCCCACGAGGTCGGTCCCCTGGGCATCCGCGTCAACTCGCTATGCCCCGGAACCGTGGAGACCGAAAAACTGCACGAACGTGTCGCCAATCGCGCCAAAACGTCGGGGCGCACGGTCGAAGAGATCATGGAAACCACCTTCATCAAGCCAGCCGCCCTGCGCCGCACCATCGCCCCCGATGAGATATCCCAGGCGGCAATTTTCCTCGCCACCGATGCGTCGAGCGCCATTACCGGCACCCACCTCAAGATCGACGCCGGGCGGCCATGAAGATCGTCCGCGTCGGCGCCTACCGGGTCGATCTGCCGCGCGAGCGCACCTACAGGCTGTCGGGCGGGCGGACCAGTTCGTCCTTCGACACCACCGTGGTCAGGGTGGAAAGCGATGCCGGCCTGGTCGGCCTTGGCGAAGTGTGCCCGTTCGGCGCCGCCTACCTGCCGGCCTATGCCGCCGGGGCAAGGACCGGCATCGCCGAGGTGGCGCCGCACCTGATCGGCGAGGACCCGCGCCAGGTGGAGCGCGTCAACCAAACCATGGACATGGCGCTCAAGGGCCACCCTTACGTCAAGTCGGCCCTCGACATGGCGTGCTGGGACCTGCTGGGACAGGCGGCGGGGATGGCGCTCTCGACCTTGCTCGGCGGGCGATTCGGCGACGATGTGGAACTCTATCAGACCATCCCCCACGGCACGCCCGACGCCATGCGCGCCGGCCTCGTTGAGGCGCGGGCCGAGGGCTATCGCCGCTTTCAGCCCAAGGTGGGGGGCGAGCCCGATACCGATATCGAGCGTATCATCGCCCTGGCGGCGGAACGCCGGGACGGCGAAGTGGTGGTGGTCGACGCCAACGGCGGCTGGCTGGCCCACGAGGCGATGCGGGTGGTCGGCGCCGTTGGCGACCTCGACATCACCATCGAACAGCCCTGCGCCACCTATGAAGCCTGCCTGGCGGTGCGCCGGCTGACCGACCTGCCCCTGGTCCTCGACGAGGTGATCGATTCGGTGGAGGCCCTGTTGCACGCCCACGCCGACGGCGCCATGGACGCCATCAACCTCAAGCTTTCCAAGCTCGGCGGGATGACCCGGGCGCGCCAGATACGCGACCTTTGCGTGGCTCTCGGCCTGCCCATGACGATCGAGGATTCGGGCGGCGGCGATATTATCGGCACAGCCGTCGCCCATCTTGCCCAGGCAACGCCCGAAAAATACCGCTTCGGCGTCTCGTCGGGCTTCTTCAAGGTCAAGCTGAACACCACCGAAGGCGCGCCCCGCATCGCCCAGGGCCGCGTCTCAGCCCCGATCGGGCCGGGCCTGGGGCTGCGACTCCGCGCCGAAACCCTGGGCGAGCCCGTCGTCGACGTGACCTGAAGCCCTCAGATTGTCCCGTCGCGGGCCAGTTCGTCGGTCACCTTGGTAAGCGATTTTTCGGTGATCTCGACGATGCGGTCGACCTCGTCCGGGGTAATTACCAGGGGCGGCGCGTAGGCCAGGGCGTCGCCGCTCGGCATGGCGCGGACGATCATGCCGTTCTTGAGGCATTCTTCGGCGACCTTGGCGCTGACCCTGAGCGGCGCCTCGAACGCCTGTTTGGTTTTCTTGTCGGCAACGAACTCGATGGCGGCCAGCAGGCCGACACCCCTGACCTCGCCGACCAGGGGGTGGTCGGCGAAGACCTGGTTCATGCGTTTCAGCATGTAGCCGCCGGTGCGCTTGGCGTTACCGGCCAGGTCCTCGCCCTCGACGATATCGAGGTTGGCCATCGCCGCGGCGGCGCCGAGGGGATGGCCGGAATAGGTATAGCCGTGGGTGAAAATGCCGAACTGCTCCGAGCCCCGGCACAGGACCTCCCACACCCGCTCGCCGACGATGCTGCCCGACAACGGCACGTAACCGCTGGTCAGCCCCTTGGCGATGGTCATCAGGTCGGGCTTCATATCATAGGTCTGGGAACCGAAGTTGGAGCCCGTGCGCCCGAACCCGCAAACCACCTCGTCGGCGATCAGCAAAACGTCGTGCTTGTCGAGGACCTTCTGGATTTCCCCCCAGTATCCCTCGGGCGGCGGCATGATGCCGCCCGTTCCCATTGCCGGTTCGCCGATGAAGGCGGCGACGGTTTCGGGGCCTTCTTCCTCTATCAGGGCGTCAAGATCGGCGGCGCACTTCCTGGCGAAGTCACGCTCGCTCATGCCCTCCTCGGCGTAGCGGTAATGGTGCGGCGTCGTCGTGTGGCGCACCATGGGAAGCGGCAGGTCGAAGGCTTGGTGGAACGACGGAATGCCGGTCATGCTGCCCGACAAGATGGTCAGCCCGTGATAGGCGAAGCGCCGGGCGATGATCTTCTTCTTGTTGGGCCGGCCGAGGACGTTGTTGTAGTACCAGACGATCTTGACCTGGGTCTCGTTGGCGTCCGATCCCGACATGCCGTAGTAGATCTTGCTCATGTTCTCGGGCGCCATGCGCAGGACACGGTCCGAGAGCCGGATGAGGGGTTCGTTGGAGGCACCCCGGTAGGTATGGAAGTAGGGCAGCTTCTTGGCCTGTTCGTAGATCGCCTCGGCGATCTCGGTGCGCCCGTAGCCGACGTTGACGCA
This sequence comes from Rhodospirillales bacterium, assembly GCA_030746775.1. Taxonomy (GTDB): domain Bacteria; phylum Pseudomonadota; class Alphaproteobacteria; order Rhodospirillales; family JASLLZ01; genus JASLLZ01. The sequence goes on from JASLLZ010000007.1 coordinate 40,766, forward strand.
ATAAAGACCGGCGAAGGCGTCGATCAAATCCCGGCCCTGGCTGTCAACGATGTGGATGCCGTGGCCGGTCTCCATGATCTGGGGATCGCCGAGCGCGCCCGAGGCATAGGCCTTCAAATCGGTGTTGGGATGGACGATGCTTTGGCGGTCCATCTCTTCCAGCGTCAGGTTGTGGGCGGTATCCAGGGTCACGGCATTTTCCTTTTCGACATTGGGGTTCAGACGGGCACCCGGTCGTCCATGATGGTGGTGCGGTGCATGTGACGCCGGTAACGGTTTTGATCGAAGGGCGTGGCCGCGTGGTAGGTACAGCGGTTGTCCCACAGCAATGCGTCGCCCGGCCGCCAGCGGTGAGTGTAGACGAAACGGGGCTGGATGGCGAACTCCCTCAGTTCGCGCAATAAGGCGTCGCCCTCGTCCTCGGGCAGGCCCTCGACGGTGCCGGCCGTGACATCACCGATGAAAAGCGCTTTGCGCCCGGTTTCGGGGTGGGTGCGCACGAGGGGATGGAACACGTCCGCGTAGGCCGCCTTCTGGGCGTCGGTCAGGGGCGGCTTGTCGGGATAGTTGATGGGCCAGGACTTGACGCGGCTGACCCGGTTCGTCCGCCCGTCGACACGGCGCTTGGTATCCTTGGCCAAGGCCTCGTAGGCGGCGTACATGTTGGCGAACAGCGTGTCGCCGACGCCGGGCGCCGACGGCACCTCGATGGCGTGCAGAAAGCCCGCCATGGCGGGAATGCGCTCGAAATAAAGATCGACGTGCCAGAACTGGCCGCCGCCCGGATTGCCCACGAATTCGCCATTCTTCTTGAGGGTGGACAGCACCAAAATCTCGGGGTGGCCGTCGAGGGTCTTCTCGGCCTTGAGATCGGTGTTCAACCGCCCGAAGCGCCGGCTGATGGCAAGGTGCTGCTCGACGCTCATGCCATGGAGGTCGCGGAACACCAAAACCAGGGCTTCGAGCCATGCCGCGCGGAGGGTCTCAAACGTCTTATCGTCCAGGGGCCGGGAAAGATCGAGGCCGATGACCTCTGCTCCCAGGGCCGCCGACAGAGGCTTTATCTCGATGCCCATCCCCTAGGTCGCCGCGGCGACGGCCTCGATCTCGACCAACATATCAGGACGCGCAAGGCCCTTGACGATAAGCAGGGTCGAGGCCGGCTTGACGCCGCTGAGGACCCGGTCGCGGACTTCGCGGAAGGTCAAGATATCTTCCTCGCAGGTCAGGAAAATACCGATCTTGACCAGGTTCTCGTATCCCATGCCGGCCGATTCCAAGATACACAGGATTTTCTTCCATATGTCTTCCATCTGAGCCTCTACGCCCTCGACAACGGTGCCGTCGGGACGAACGGCGATCTGGCCCGAGATGTAGAGCCAGCGGGCGCCCGGGGCGACCTCTATGGCCTGGGAGATGAGGTTGCTCGGGGGCGGCAGATCCATGGGATTGTGGTATGTCAGCATGATTGTTTCCTCCCCGGCGCGGTGCGGTGCGCCGGACTATTCCGCCGCCGCCCGCTCGGCAACGCTCAGTCCAAAGTCCCGAAAGCCCTGGCGCAATTCTTCCAGGTGGGGCTCGCCCAGGGGCTGCAAGGGCGGGCGCGGATAGCCGCCGGGCAAGCCGCGGACGTTCATCGCCGCCTTGAAGGCGGCGTAGATGTTACGCCCGCTGCCGTCGATCAGTTGGCGCAGGAGAAGTCCCTTCTTCTGCAACTCCAGCGCCCGTTCCCGATCCCCTTCCATGGTCGCGTAGTAGATGTCGTTACCATCCTTGCCCCAGTAGTTCTGGATGCCCTCCACGTAGCCGACGGCGCCGACCGTCAACGCCGCGACCCCGAACAGACCGCCGGGGCCGATGAGCACCCGGATACGGTCGCCGGCAAGGACCAGGGTCTCGTAGAAGTTATTGAAATCGCGCGAACTTTCCTTGATCGCCACGACGTTTTTCACATCCGCCAGCCGGTCCACCATCCCCGGCGTCAGCCGATTGGCGGCCGACGGGATGTTGTAGAGCAAGATCGGCAAATCGGTGGCGTCGGAGACGGTCTCGTAAAACGTGATGATGTCGTCGGGACCCGGATGGACGAAATACGACGGCAGGACCATGGCGCCGTCGCAGCCGGCCTCCTTGGCCGCGTCGACAAGTTCGATGACCTCGCCCGGCGTGATCGCCCCGGCGCCGCCAATGACCGTCGCCCGTCCGTCCGCCGCATCGACGCAAAGGCGCATCACCGCCTTGCGTTCGTCCATGGATTGGGCCCAGAACTCGCCGGTGCAGCCGTTGGCGAGCAGGCCCGTGCAGCCGTAGCCGATGCACAGTTCGACGTTGCGCCGGTAGGCCGCCTCGTCGATCCGCCCCTCGGCATCGAAGGGCGTCACCAGGGCGACCCAGGGTCCGTGCCAGTCGACCGAATTCTTGTCCATGGCAACCTCTCTCGTGCTGGTTCGCTCCTGACCCGGGATGGGTTGGTACAGAGGATCAGCGGCGCGGCAATATCACCTCGGCGGTGCCCTTGGTCGCCAGGTCGCCGACCTGATTGGTGCCCGTGATTTCCAGGCTGACGGTGCCCGTCTCGTCTTCCTTTTCAGCCACCTTGCCGCGATAAATCACAACGTCGCCATAGATTCCGGCCTGGCGCACCTGTACGTCGAGTTTCTTGAGAAAGCCGTCGTCGCCCATCCAATTGGTGACCAGGGGGGCGACCCAGGCAAAACGCATGACGCCGTTGTCGAACGGACCCGGCATGCCGCGGCCGGCGGCGAGGTTGATGTCTTCGTGCTGTTGCGAGTACTTAACCGGAAAATTGAGGGCCTTGTTGACGGCAACCGCGTGGGGCGCCTTCTCGAGATCGAGAAAGCCCCACCGCCCGGCCTTATACGACGGCCCGATGGCGGCGTTCCAGGCAACCATGTCGCCGATGGTCAGGGGCCCGCGTGTGATGGAGGGAATTTCGAGACCGATTTCCACGTCTTCGAAGGTGAGTGTATCGCCGCCGGTTCGCTTCTCGGCCTTGAAGGCGGCTTCCAATTGGGCCAGGTCGGCGTCCGAACATTGGTTGATGGGGCGCTCGAACATCACCGCGTCGCCGACCTGGGTCGCCATGATCATGGTGGCGGTTGCCGTGCCGACGACCTTGTCGTCCTGGTCGAGATAGGAGACGGCGGAAATGACGAAGTTGAGCCGCCGGCCTTCCTTGTTGCGCTTCTCGAAGAACTTTTCCTGCTTGGAGACAGCGCGCAGACGGTCGCCGAGGCGGATCGGCCGCTCCCATTCATAGGCGACACCGCCGATGAGCGACGCCAGCGGCGCCTTCATGGGTGCCCCGTGCAACATCGGATAGAGGACCGAGACGAGATAGGCGGGAGGCGCCAAGAGCGTCCCGTGGCTGGTTTTCGCCGCATAGTCGGCATCCAGCCACAGGGGATTGTCGTCGTCGGTGCCATAGGCGAAATGGCGGATCGAATCGGCCGTCACGTCGTAATTCCAGGTCTCGCGCTCGCGCACTTCCTTGCCGGTCAGCTTTTCGGTCTCGGCAATCCATTCGTCGATGCGCGCGTCGATTTCTTCCATCGATGTCATAGCCGTCTCCTTCAAACCTCAAGCATGATCTTGCCCACATGGGCTGAGCTTTCCATCAGCCGGTGGGCATCGGCCGCCTCGGCCAGGGGAAAGGTCTCGTGGACCAGGGGCTTGAGCCGGCCCGCGTCGAACAACGGCCAGACCTTTTCCTCCAGTTCCCGCGCCGTCGCAGTTTTGAAGGCATCGGTCTGCGAGCGCAGGGTGGAGCCGGTCAGGGTCAGACGCTTGAGCATCACCGACATCATATTGAGCTCGGCCTTCGGCCCCTTGTTGAAGGCAAGATGGATCATGCGCCCATCGAGGGCCAGGGCCTTGATGTTGCGCTGCATGTAATCGCCGCCGACGATGTCCAAGATGACATTGGCGCCGCGTGCCGGGGATTCGCCCTTGACCACCTCGACGAAGTCCTCGTTCTCGTAATTGATCACCCGATCGGCGCCAAGATCGGCGCAGGCGGCGCAGCGTGCATCCGGGCTGTCGGTGGCGAAGACCTTCGCGCCGAAGGCCTTGGCCAACTGGATGGCGGTGGTGCCGATGCCGCCGGCGCCGCCATGAACAAGGAGCACCTCGCCCTCTTTCAGCCCGGCCCGGCGGAAGACGTTGCTCCACACGGTGAAATAGGTCTCGGGCAGGCCCGCCGCCTCGACTGGGCTCAGGCCGCCTGGGACGGCCAGGCAATGGTCGGCCAGCACGGCGCAAAAACCCGCGTAACCGCCGCCGTTGGTCAAGGCGCAAACCGCGTCGCCGTCGCGCCACCGCCCGGCCCCTTCGCCGACGGCGACGACGGTGCCGGCGATCTCCAGGCCAAGAAGGTCCGAAGCACCCTTGGGCGGCGGATAGAGGCCGCGGCGTTGCATCAAATCGGGTCCGTTAACCCCCGCCGCCGCGACCTTGACCAGAACCTCGCCGGGTCCGGGTTCGGGCACCGGTCTCTCGGCGGATTTCAGGACCTCGGGTCCACCGCTTTCGGCAATTTCGACGACCGGCATGGTGTCGGGCAATGCGGCACTCATGGCTGAATGTTTCCCTTTGATGAGATATCGGGGGCCGTTTCCGAATCCTGGGCCCAAGGATACTGGTACAGCAAGGCCTTTCGCGCTGTCAAACGCCGGTCCACCGTTAACGGCGTTGCCCGCCCAGTCTTTTTCGGCGTATGTATCGGGTCGGCTATAGAGAGGAACGGTGCCCCGCGACGGACGTGGCGGGTAACGGGCGCCGGTGATCGCCGATGAAAAACAAACGGGTCGACTCCCCAGCCGAAGCGGTTGCCGATATCGCCGACGGCGCGACGGTGATGGTTGCCGGTTTTGGACGGAGCGGCGTTCCGGAAGGCCTCACCGATGCCGTCTGCGAGCGTGGCGTCAAGGGACTGACCGTCATCAGCAACAACTCAGGCACGGCCAAGACCGGCGTCGCGCGCTTGCTGTTGGAAGGCTGCGTCGAAAAAATCATCTGCAGCTTTCCCCGGGCCAGCGAATCGGGTGTCTTCAAGGACATGTTCGACGCCGGCAAGGTTGACCTTGAGCTGGTTCCTCAAGGGATACTGGCCGAAAGAATCCGGGCTGGCGGCTCCGGCCTGGCGGGCTTCCTCACCCTCACCGGCGTCGGCACCGAACTGGCCGAAGGCAAGCCGACGATGGAGGTGGGCGGCGCCGAATATCTCCTGGAAATGGGGCTGCGCGCCGATGTCGCCCTGATCAAGGCGCGGCAGGTCGATGGGCGCGGCAACCTGACCTACCGCAAGGCGGCGCGCAACTTCAATCCGATCATGGCGACGGCGGCCGATATGGTCATCGTCCAGGCCCACGAGGAGGTCCCGATCGGTGCCCTGGACGGCGAACACGTCGTCACACCGGGTATTTACGTCGATCGCTACTGCGTCTTCCAACAGGAACCCTAGGCGGAAACATGGCCAGCCAAACCAAGGACGAGAGGCTCCTGACCCGCGACCAGATGGCCAAACGGGTTGCCTTCGAACTGAGCGACGGCTGGCTGGTCAACATTGGCATCGGCATGCCGACCCTGGTCCTGCCCCACGTGCCCTCCGACCGCGACGTGATTTTTCACAGCGAGAACGGCATCGTCGGCATGGGGCCGGCGCCGGACGATCCGGCGGACTACGACCCCGACCTGTTGACGGCGGGCAAGCAGCCGGCCTCCTTGATCGCGGGCGGCGCCATCGTCAATCATGCAGAATCCTTCGCCATCGTGCGCGGCGGGCGCCTGGACGCGGCGGTCCTGGGCGCCTTCCAGGTGGCGGAGAACGGCGATCTCGCCAATTGGAAGCTGCTTGGCGCCAAGGGCGGAAGCGTCGGCGGGGCAATGGACATCGCGGTCGGCGCCAAGCAGGTCCTGGTCATGATGACCCATGCGACCAAGGATGGCGAGCCGAAGGTGGTGAAGGCGCTCACCTATCCCGTCACGGCGCGCAACTCCGTGACCAAGATATTCACCGACATGGCCGTCATCGCCGTCACCGCCGACGGCCTGGTGCTCGACGAAGTGGCGCCCGGCATTACCCCCGACGAGGTCCAGGCGGCAACCGAACCCGAATTGCGGATCTCAGATTCCCTCAAGGAGATTGAGGTTTAGGGATCATGATCGTCACCGGCCTTGAGACCTTTATCGTCAATGTCCCCTTCACCGACCCAATGGCGGGCAGCGGGCGCGGCGGCACCACCCAGGTCCTCGTCAAACTGACCTCGGACAACGGGCTGGTGGGCTGGGGAGAGAGCGCCGGGCAACTTTCCAACGCGACCGCCGTCGAAGGCATGATCCGCCACGCCGCGCCGCTCGTCATCGGCCGCGATCCGTGGGACAAGGAGGCGATCGCCGCCAGTTTCTTCCGCCGCGGCACCGCCCACCGCTGGACCCAGCACGCCAACTTCGCCTATATCGGCATCGACCACGCGCTGTGGGACCTGTGCGGCAAGGACTGCTCCAAGCCGGTCTATCAGCTTCTCGGCGGGGCGCTGCGCGACGAGGTCGACCACTGCTACCTGCTCAACCCGGGCACGCCGAAGTCCATCGAGCGCCAGGCGAAAAAGGCGCTCAAGCGCGGCTACGGCGTCTTCTACCTGCCCTGCGGCCGCGACGAGATAAAGGAACAGCGCATGCTGGAGGCCCTGCGCTCCACCCTCGGCCCCGAGGGGCGCATCCGCATCGACGTCAACGAACGCTGGGCGGTCAACGATGCGATCCGGTTTCTCGTCGCCTGGGACCGGGAGTTCGGCATCGAAATTTGCGAGGCGCCGGTGCCCCACGACCGGCCCGAGGCCACCAAGGAGATACGCCAGCGCGTGCCCTGCGCCATCGGCGTCAACGAATGCCTGGACAGCGAGACCCAGGTGCTGGAACTGCTGCGCGCCCGCTCGGCCGACGTCTACTGCTTCGCCCCCTACTGGGTCGGTACCCTGCGCCGCTTCGTCACCCTCAGCCACCTGGTCGCCCTGGAAGGACTGCACGTCGTCAAGCACACGTCGGGCGAACTGGGACTGAGCGCGGCGGCGGGACAGCACGCGGCGCTGTGCGCCCCCGGCCTCATCGACGGCAACCAGCAACAGGCGGTGGACCTTGCCGACGACATCCTGACCGAGCCCATTCCCATTACTTCGGGACCCAAGTGGGGGCGCATCGAAAAACCCGGCCTCGGCGTCGAGGTGGACGAGGAAAAAGTGGCCCGCTTCCACGAGGCGTTCGAGCGCGACGGCCAATACCTGATGCCCGAGTTCCGCCGGCAGTAAGCGGCCCTTAGACCTTCTCCAAAACGGCGGCGATGCCCTGGCCGACGCCGACGCAGAGCGTCACCAGGGCATGGCGGCCGCCCGAGCGGTGCAGCTGGTTGAGCGCCGTCAGGGCCAGGCGCGCCCCCGATGCGCCGAGGGGATGGCCGATGGCGATGGCGCCGCCGTTGGGGTTGAGGCGGCTGTCGTCGGCCGCCAGGTCCATCAGCTTGAGGCAGCCCAGGACCTGGGTGGCGAAGGCCTCGTTGATCTCGATCACGTCCATGTCGGCCAGCGTCAGCCCGGCCCTTTCTAGGACCTTCTTGGTGGCCGGAACGGGTCCCAGGCCCATGACCCGGGGCTCGACCCCGGCCACGGCCCCGGCGACGACGCGGGCCAGGGGCTTGATGCCGCCGACCCTGTCGCCGGCTTGCCGGGTGCCGACCATGAGCGCGCAGGCGCCGTCGTTGATGCCCGACGCATTGCCGGCGGTGACGACGCCGTCGTCGTAGATCGGCTTGAGCCTGGCCAGCCCCTCGGGCGTGCTGTCGGGCCTCGGGTGTTCGTCTTCCTCGATGGTCCTGGTCTCGCCCCGCTTGGCGCCCGCCACTACCACCGGGCGCAACTCCTCGGCGTAGAAGCCGTCCGCCTTGGCGGCAGCGTATTTCATTTGCGAGGCAAGGGCGAAGGCGTCGCTCTCGTCGCGTCCGATGGCGTGTTCCCGGCCCACGATCTCGGCCGTCTCGGGCATTTCGTGATCGCCGAACTGCTCGACGATCTTGCGGTTCGGAAAGCGGCTGCCACGGCTTGAATCGTAGACCTTGACCCGCGGGCTGAAGGCCTTTTCCGCTTTGGCCATGACGAAGGGGCCGCGGCTCATGGACTCGACGCCGCCGGCGACAAACAACTCGCCCATGCCGAGCTCGGCCGCGCGCGCCGCGTCAAGGATGGCGTTGAGGCCGCTGCCGCACTGTCGGTGCACCGTCGCCCCGGCAACCTCGACCGGCAAACCGCCAAGCAGCGCCGCCCTCCGCGCCACGTTGCGCGAATCCTCGCCAGCTTGGTTGGAGCACCCGATGATCACGTCTTCGACGTCGGCGCCCGGGAAGGGAACGCGTTGCAACAGGGCGGCGATGGTATCGCCCATCAGGTCGTCGGGCCGCACCCCGGCCAGGCAGCCGCCATGGCGTCCGAAGGGTGTACGGATGCCGCCGTAGAGGTATGCGTTGTCCATGGCGATTCCTTCACTCTTATGGTGCGAGGTCGGGGGTCTTGAGGGAGACGCCAAGCTGAACCCGGCGCCGGAGCCACGGGCTGGCCCGATAGCGCGGATCGCCGGTCAGGCGTTGCATGGCGTCGAGGATGGCCAGGATACGTTCGGCCCCCAGTTCATCGCCCAAGGAGAGGGGGCCTTGGGGATAGCCGCGTCCGATGCGCACCGCCTCGTCGATCTCGTCGGGCGTAGAGATGCGCTGCTGGGCGATGGCACAGGCGATGTTGACGACGGCGGCCAGGATGCGCTGGGCGACGAAACCGGGGCTGTCGGCGATCAGGGTCACGGGCAGGCCGGCGGCCGCGAACAGTCCGTGCCCGGCCTCGCGGACCGCCGCCTCGGTCACCGGCGTCGCCATCAATGTGACCCGGCGGTCAAGCGCGTAAAGGGTGTCCACCGCCAAGGTGCGCCGGGGATCGAGGCCCTGTTCGGTGGCCGCCGTCGTGGCGTCGACGCCGAACGGCGTGACCAGACACAGCGCGTCGGTCGAAGGGGTGTCGCCGGCTTCCATCTCGACGGCATCCGCAACCGCCTTCAGGCACGCGGCGACCCTCTCACCGCCCCGCCCATCCGCCTGGCTGACCCAAACACGGGCCGGAAGCTTTTCCGGCGGCGGCGTTTCGCTGGGCCGGTCGATCTTGCCGTCGATGTAGCGATAGAACCCGGCTCCGCTCTTGCGCCCGAACAGCCCGGCCTCGTAACGCAGCCGGGTCTCGGGCGTCAGGCGCATGCGGGGTTCGGCGTAGAACTGATGGAACCCCGATTCCAGCGACGGGTGTGAGACATTAAGGCCGGTAAGATCGAACAATTCGAACGGCCCCATGGGAAATCCCGCCGTCTCGCGCATGACGCGGTCGATATCGACCGCCGTCGCCACCCCCTCGTCGAGCACCGCCAGGGCCTCGGTGCTGTAGCCGCGTCCGGCGTGGTTGACCAGGAAAAGAGGCACGTCCTTGACGCGCACCGCCTTGTGGCCCATGCGTTCGACAAGGCCGACCAAAAAATCTTCGACCCTGGCGTCGGTGCGTTCGCCGGCCACCACCTCGACCAATTTCATCAATGGCACGGGGTTGAAGAAATGAGCACCCGCGACCCGCTCGGGCCGGGCGCAGGCGGCGGCAATGGCGCCGATCGAGAACGACGACGTGTTGGAGGCCAGAACGCAGGTTTCGGCCACCATCGTTTCAAGCTCGGCAAAAAGCCGTTGCTTGACTCCCAAGTCCTCGACCACGGCCTCGATGACGACGGTGCAATCCGCCAGGTCGCGCAACCCCGGCACCAGGACCACGCGGGCCACCGCCGCTTCGGCCTCGGCGCGGGTGATGCGGCCCTTTTCCGCCTGGCGCAAGAGCATGCGGGAGGCGAACGCCCGGGCGTCGCGGGCCGCATCCTCGGAGACGTCGGACAGGGACACCCGGCAACCGGCGGCCGCGGCGATCTGGGCGATGCCGCGTCCCATCACCCCGGCGCCGATGACGCCGACGCTCAGGCTTGGATCGTTGGGATCGGGTTTCATGGAAGCGCCGTCTCCTGGCCCGGAGCCCTGCAACACCCGTTTGTAGCCGTGGCCGGCAGGTCTTGGCAAGGCGTGCGACATCGCCCTTTACTTGGCGCCGGCTTTGGCCGAATGATGACGCCGGACAGCGGGAGGGAAAATCATGACGGGACGGTTAAACGACAAGGTGGCCCTGGTCACCGGCGCCGGTTCGATTGCGCCCGGGTGGGGCAACGGCAAGGCGACGGCGGTGCTGTTCGCGCGCGAGGGCGCCAAGGTCTTCGCCGTCGATAAGAACCCGGAGGCGGCCGAGGAGACCCAGGCCTTGATCGCCGGCGAGGGGGGAACGGGCACCGCCCACCAGACCGACGTGACCGAAAACGAACAGGTCGAGGCGATGGTCGAGGCCTGTCTAAAGGCATTCGGGCGCATCGACATCCTGCACAACAATGTCGGCGGCTCGGTGCCGGGCGGCCCGGTGGACATGCCCGAGGACGTCTGGGACGAACAGATCGCCTACAACCTGAAAAGCGTTTTTTTGACCTGCAAGCACGTCATCCCGGTGATGGAGCGCCAGGGCGGCGGCGCCATCGTCAACGTCTCGTCCCTGGCCGGGCTGCGCCACACCGGCCACTACCACGCCGCCTACGAAGCGGCCAAGGCCGGAATGATGCACTTCACGCGCACCCTGGCGGTCGAGTACGGACCCAAGAACATTCGCGCCAACACGGTGGTGCCGGGCCATGTCTTCACGCCCCTGGTCGAACACCGCCTGGCCAAGCAATACCGCGGCGGCGATCTGGACAACCTGATCGAGGAGCGCAGCCGCGATATTCCCATGGGCCGCATGGGGGACGCCTGGGACGTGGCCTACGCGGCGCTTTATCTGGCCTCCGACGAAGCCAAGAACGCCACCGGCATCGAGATCATCGTCGACGGCGGCGTCACCGCCAAATGTGACTGAATACGGCGCGTGGTTTGCAAAACGCTAGCCAACCTCTAAAATTACATCCAATACGTCGCGCTCGATGGCGAAACGGAAAAACATCCAGGGAGAAACAAGTCAATGGCTACAATAGGTAGGCTCGCCGTCGCGGCGTTCATGTTGGCGGCGGCGTCGATAACCATGACCATGGGCGGCGCCGATGCGGCCAACGTCAAGCTCACCAATCGGCTGGCCGTCGACTGCACCCTCGAGGCGCCCAACCTCTCCATCCCGATGAAGGCCAAGACGACCCAAACCGCCACAATCGACGACGCCGTCGGCGATAATCTGACGGCGGTATGCAAGAAGAGCGGCCTCGACAAGGACAAAGCCAAATGCAAATTGCTCACCGGCGGCCCGGGCGGCTCCGGCCACAGCGTCGACAAGGCTTACCCCTTCAAGTACGTCAACGAGATCCACGTTTTCGCCCAGATCGGCCAATGGCTGGTGTGCTCGTCGATCTGATAACTTACCCGGCAATTCTGATTTTGAATTGACAAGGCTACGACCTGACACGCATATCTGTACGTGTCTGGAGGAAGGGGCGCCACAACCAACGATCATTAAACAGGCTGATAAACGCCCTGAACGCCGGGTTTGGTTTTCCTCAAAGGGAGGTCTCTATGTTGAAGAAAATTTTCACGACCGGCCTTGTTGCGATGGCCGGAATCCTCTTGTTGGCAACGGCCGGCGAGGCCCGCACCCTTGATGAAATCATCAAGGCCGGCGTGATTCGGATCGGCGTCCAGCCCAATCTGCCGGGCAACAGCGTTCTGAAGCCGGACGGCTCTTGGGAAGGCATGGACATCGATATGGGAGGGGCTATCGCCAAGTCGCTTGGCGTCAAGGCGGAGTTCGTGCCCTCCAAGTCGCCGCAGCGCGTTCCCATCCTGGTTTCCGATCAGGCGGACATCATGCTGGGTGGTCTGACCCGCAACTCGCGGCGTGCCAAGCTGATCGACTATTCCCTGCCCACCTTCACCGAATCCCAGGTCGTTTTGACGACGTCGAAGTGGGCGAGCCTGAAGAGCTGGAAGGACTTCAACCGCTCGGACATCACCCTGGCCAACGTGCGCGGCACCGTTCCCGCCCAATGGACCCGTAAGAACGCGCCCAAGGCAAAGGAAATCCTGTTTGACAGCGGCGCCGACGTGGTCCGGGCCATCGGCCAGGGGCGTGCCGACGGCACCATCGCCATCATCGATAATTGGCTCAAGTTCACCAAGAACTACGCCAACGTGAAGTGGCACGTGTTGCCCGATACCATCTATCTCGGCTACTGGGGTATCGGCATGCAGAAGGGCAACAACGAACTGCGCCGTTGGCTCAACATCTGGCTTTACGACTTCCAGAGCAAGAACAAGCACAATGCGCTGTGGGAGAAGTGGTACGGATCGCCGCCGGCCTTCCCGGTCGTCCCGACGTATTACTTTCCGTAAGGCGTAAACAATCAGGCCGCTGTCCGACATTGCCGGGCAGCGGCCTTTGCTTGTCCGCCCCTCTTTAAGATTGTTCGGCGCCGGCCCCCGCCCCCCCCCCCCACCCACAGCATACAATGGCATTGGGTGGCCGGGTGGGGGAGCGGGCCGGCAGCGTAACTTAGCAACATGGAAACGCCCTAGAAGCGCTCGACCGAAAAGGCTTCAAGGTCGAACGTGGTTGATTTGCCGGCAATCCGTTCGGCCAGCAATCGGCCGCAAATCGGTGCCCCGGTAAAGCCCGGGTTGGGCGGCACGGCGAGATAGAACCCGGGTACGCCCGGAACTTCGCCCAGGATGGCATCGCCGTCGGGGGTAAGGGTCAGCATGCCAGCCCAGGTGCGTAAAAGGCGCAGCGGCCCCAGGCCGGGCACGACGCTCCTGGCGACGCCAAGGTTTCCCTTGATGCTTTTCTTGATCACGTCGGGCCGGCCCGTCGCGGTGTCGAAGGCCGCCGGCCAACCGCCGCCGATCACCACATTGCCGCGCGCCGCCTGCTTCATCGACAACATGCGGTCGCTATGCTGCACCAAGTGCTTGATCAGGGGCGGCGCGGCCTCGGTCACATTCATGTGGCGGGCATGGGATTCGATGGGCAGGCGAACCCCGACCATGGCGGCCACGGCCCCGGCCCCGGCCCCCGCCGCGTCGATTACCCTGTGGCAGCGAATGTCGCCGCGACTTGTCCTCGCCTCGAAACCGGCGCCGTCGGTCTCGAGGGCCAGGAGTTCGGTGCCCTGCAAGAAGCGGGCTCCCGCCCGCTCGGCGCCCCTGGCCACGGCGCCGGTCGCCAGGATCGGATTGACCTTGCCCTCCTTGGCGCAAAACGCGGCGCCGATGACGCTGTCGGAGACATAGGGCGCGATGGTCCCGAGATCGGAGCCGGTTACCACGTCAACGTTCAAGCCGTGGCTCCTTTCTTCCTCCGCCTTTTCTTCGAGCATGCGCAATTGCCCCTCGGTTTCGGCCACCATGAGGCCGCCGTCGAGGACCAGTTCGATATCGCGGTCCACCTCGCCGGCCAGTTCCCGCCACGTCTCGACCGCCGCCTTGACCAGCGGCAGAAGCCTGTTTCGCCCCGCCACCCAAAGCGGATCACGGCTTTTGAAAAATCGCGAGACGGTCATGAGATGAAGGCTTCCGGCATTGACGCCCGAGGCCTGCCCGTTGATCCCGTCGCGGTCGATGACCGCCACGTCGACGCCCCAGCGGGCCAGGTAATAGGCGGCGCAACAGCCGACCACGCCGCCGCCCACGACCAGGACGTCGGTCTCCGTCAATCGATCGCCTTCATCGCGTTCGGTCACGCCGGCTCCCCTGTTCTCGCGGCATCGCTTGGTCTATAGTGCCGCCACAGGGTCAACCAAAGGACACCGGAGGAAACAGACATGGACAAATCAACGGTGGACTGGCACGGCGTCATGCCGGCAATCGTGACGCCCTTCGACCGTCAAGGCAACATCGACGAAGCGGCATTCCGCCGCCATATCGACATCAACGTCGGCTACGGCGTGACCGGTGTCGTCATAACCGGCTGCGCGGGCGAGGCCTGGGCGCTTTCGATCGACGAGCGCAAGCATCTCTTCACCCTGGCCATGGACGCCGCCCAGGGCAGGATCAAGGTCATTGCCGCGACGGGGGCAATCCGGGCCCAAGACGTGATCGACATGAACCGCCATGCCAAGGAAATCGGCTGCGACGGCGCCATGGTCCTGGCCCCGTTCTTCCCCAAATTGCATTCGGCGGACGATCTGGTGGCCCATTACCAGATGATCTCCGACGCCGTAGACCTGCCGATCATGCTCTACAACGTTCCCGGCTATAACGTGAACGAGATGACGCCCGAGATCATCTCGCGCCTGGCCGATATCGACGCCGTCGTCGCCATCAAGGAAAGCACCACCGATTGGGAGAAGTTCTTCCGCGGCTACCACCTTGTCGGCGACCGCATCCATTATCTTACCGGTCAGCTCAGCCTCTATGGCCTGGCCGCCGTCGAGCACGGCGTGCGCGGCACGGTGACTGGCGCCACCAATTGCTGGGGCGCGGAATCGGTTGAGTTCTTCAACGCCTGCCTCGAAGGCGACAAGGAAAAGGCGCTCAGGCTGCAAAAGAAAGCCGTCGATCTGTGGGACCTGGCCATGGCCAACCACCGCAACCTCTATCCGGCGATCAAGGCCATGATGAACCTCCAGAGCCTGCCGGGAGGCCATGCGCGGCCGCCGCTGAGGTCCCTTGGCGAGCCCGATTTGACAGAGTTGCGCGACGGCTTGATCGGCCTCGGATTTACCGTCGTGGCCCAGGCGGCGGAATAAGGCGCGCGGCGACAGGACCCCCCCCCATGACCGGGCTCTTGGACGGAAAGGTCGCCGTTATCACCGGCGGCGGCACCGGAATCGGCGAAGCGGCGGCAATTTTGCTGGCCGCCGAGGGCTGCCGGGTCGTGGTCTCGGGCCGGCGCGCCGATGTCATCGAAACGGTCGCCAAGGATATATCCGGCCTTGCCGTTGCCGCCGACGTGGCCGACGAAGGCGACGTTGCCGGCCTTTTCAAGGCCTGCGACGACGCGCATGGGCGTCTCGACATCCTGGTCAACAACGCGGGCTTCGGCGGCGGCGGCGTGATGGGCGCCGCCGACATGGACATGGACGCCTGGGAACGCACCTTCGCCGTCAACGTGCGCGGCGTAATGCTGTGCATCAAGCACGCCATCCCGCTTCTCGAGCGCCAAGGAGGCACCATCGTCAACGTCGCCTCCATCGCCGGCATCAAACCCAATATGCGGCAAATCCCCTATGGCGCCAGCAAGGCCGCCGTCATCAGTCTCACGCGCGCGGTGGCCGACGAGGTGGGGGCGTTGGGAATTCGGGTCAACGCGATTTGTCCCGGCGCCGTGGATACGCCTTTGTTCCGCGCCAACGCGGCCGAGCGCTCGGCGCGCACCGGCGGCAAGGTGGCCGACGATGTCAAACGAATTGCCGGGCTATCGTCTCTCGGCCGCCTGACGACCTGCGAGGAAGTGGCGTCGGGCATCCTTTTCCTTGCCACCGAGGCGTCGGGCAGCGTGACCGGCACACGCCTCGTCATGGATGCCGGCAAGGTCTAATACCAAGGACCGGTGGTATCACCCAAATTCAGCCCTGGCGCAGATTGTAGGGTGTCGGCGCGAGATCGTCGGGACGCGTATCGATCGCCCGCGACGCCTTGATGCGGGCCTCCATCCACCATCCGAAGCGGGTCAGGGGATAGGACAGCAGGAAATAGAGAATAAGGATGCTTCCGAATGACAGGATGGCGGAAAAACTGAAATTATTGAAGTACTTGCCAACCGCCGTCAGTTCCATCACGCCGACTTGGGAGGCCAGCGACGTGTCCTTGATGAAGACGACGAAAAAGGCAAAGGCGGGTGGCAGGATGACCTTCCAGGCCTGGGGCAGGACGACGTGTCTCAGGATCTGAATGCGGTTGAAATTCATGGCCGTGGCGGTATCCCACTGGTTGGCGTGGACGGATTCGAGCCCGGCGCGGATGATCTCGCCGATAAAAGCGGTGGAAATGATGACAATCGAGATACAGGCGATAGTGAACAGCGAATAACTCTGACCCAGTCCCTTGGAGACGAAGAGGACGAGGAACAGGAGAACCAGGAAGGGAACGCGGCGGAAGAACTCGACATAGGAAATCATGAACAGGCGGAGGGGAACGAACAGCCAGCCCGGCGTCGTGCGCAGATAGACCAGGACAAAGCCGAACAGAAAGCCGAGGCCGCAGCCGATGACGGTCATCATCAACGTCCGCGTCATCGCCCAGAACAGATAGCCCGCATTCTCCAGGGTCAAAAACCGGGGCAATTGTTCCAAGAACAGATCGAACATCAGAACACCTTCGTCTTGACCCGGAAAACCCGGCGCCCGATATAGGCCAGAAGCGCGCTGGCAAGGATGGTGATCGCGACGTAGATAAAGGCGACGATGATGTAGACTTCGATGGAGCGGAAGGTGTCGGATGCCACGTTGAAGGCCCGCCCGGTCAGCTCTTCGACACCCAGGATAGAGGCCGCCGCCGTGCCCAGGATCATCCAGATGTACCAATTTGACAGCGGCGCGAAGAGCACCTTGGCGATATGCGGCACGATGACGTAGCGTACCGATTGCATCAGGCTGAAACCAAGGGACTCGGCGGCTTCCATTTCCATCTTGCGGACCGAGGCGAAGCCGCCGCGCATGATCTCGGTGATATAGGCGCCGGAATTGAGGGCGATGTTGAGCAGCATGGTCTTGTACGGCGACAGCACGATGCCGAACTCGGGCAACCCGAAAAAGATGAAAAATGCCGTCACCAGGCCCGGCGTGTTGGTGAAGAAGACGACGTAGACGTTGACCAGGTTGACAAGCCACTTGGGTCCGTAAGACTTGGCCACGGCGCCGAAAAGACCGATGGTGCAGCCGCACCAGAATCCGAGGAAGGAAAGATGAAGGGTGATCCAGGCGCCACCCATCAAATAGGGAAATTCCCGGAACGCCTCGCCCCATTGGAAGACGTATTCCATGGCCTCAATCGACCATCGGACCCGCTGCCTGTCAAGGGCCGGGGGTCGGCGCCTTGACGCGTAACGGAGTCCTGGGACTCCTTTCGGCCTTGAAACTTCGGGCCGGGGCCCGACGCCGGAGCGAGTCGATTCCTTGACCCTAGACGCAACGCCGATCTACCCTTTTGACGGTGAAGGCGGAGGAAAGGCGGCATGACCCGATCAGCCCCCGGCGACGTCAATCAAGGAGACGTCGAGGCATTCGAGCGCGACGGCGCCGTCTGCCTGCGCGGCGTCTTCGACCGCGGCTGGATCGAGCGTATGTGCGGCGCCGTCGATCGCCTCAAGTCCGAGCCCGGTCCGATGCGCCAGAAGTTCCGGCCCGACGATCCTGGCGAGTTCTTCAGCGACAAGTTCATGTGGACCCACGACCCCGATTTTCGCGACTACGTCATGCGCTCCCCCGCCGCGGCACTCGCCGCCCGCCTGATGGGCTCGGCCAAGATCAACGTCTTCTTCGACCAACTATTGGTCAAGGAACCCCGCACCCTGGCCCCCAGCCCCTGGCATCAGGACCTCAATTTCTGGCCCTTCACGGGGCGCCAGGTGTGCACTGTTTGGATGCCCCTCGACCTTGCCGACCGCGAAAGCGGTGTTCTCGAATTCGTGCGCGGCTCGCACCTGTGGAAGGAGCGGCCGTTTTCCCGTGAGCTGGTCTTCGCCAACGACGACAAGCAGCCCCAGGACGTGGCGGGGGACAACATCCCCGAAACCGACGATCCCCAAACCCTGCCCGATATCGAAGCCGACCGGGACGCCTACGACATCATCTCGTGGGACCTTGAACCGGGGGATGCCCTGGCCTTCACCGCGCTCACGCTGCACGCGGCGCCGGGTAATGCCTCGAACCGCCGGCGCCGCGCCCTTGCCACGCGCTGGACGGGTGACGACATCCGCTATGCGCTAAAGCGCAAGCTGGCGACCCTGCTGCGCGACCCCGGCTTGGTGCCTGGCGACACCATGGATTGCGACCTTTTTCCCGTTGTCTGGCGGGCGGCCCAAGACACTTGAGCGCCCCTTCGTCGACAGGCAATCACGGATCGGGCGCGGTTTTGGACGACACCGACGTACTGGTGGTGGGGGGCGGCATCGTCGGCTGTTCCGCCGCTTACTATCTGGCCCGCTTTGGCATCGACGTGGCGCTCGTCGAACGCGACGACCTCAATACCGGCGCCTCGGGCGCCAACGCGGGAAGCCTGCACGCTCAATTGACGTCGCGCTATTTCACCGAGGGACCGCCGGCACGCATCGAAGCGGCGGCGCGCGCCCTCATCCCCCTGTCGCGCCAGGCGGTGGATACCTGGGGGGAACTGGCCCGCGAGCTGGACCGCGACATCGAGTTCAAGACGAACGGCGGCCTCATGGCGGCCGAGAGTCCGGCCGAAATGGAAGTCTTGCGCCGCAAGGCTACCCTTGAACAAGCCGCCGGGCTCGATGTTCATGTCCTGGCGCGCTCGGAGGCGAGGTCCTTCGCGCCCTACCTTGCCGAGACGGTACTCGGCATCGAAGTCTGTCCCATCGAGGGCAAGATCAACCCGCTCCTGGCGACACCGGCCCTGGCCCGGGGCGCGGCGCGGGCCGGCGCCCGTATCCACCGCCACGCCGGACTCCTCGCTCTCGAACGGGAAAAGGGGACGTTCGTGGCAAAGACGCCCCGCGGCGCCGTCCGTTGCCGCCGTGTCGTCGATGCCGCCGGCGTCGGGGCGGCGAAGGTCGCCGCCATGGTCGGTCTGCATCTCCCCGGCGAGGCGCGGCTTCAGCACATGAACGTCACGGCGCGAACGGAACCGTTTCTCCCCCACCTTGTCCAGCACGCCGGCAAACGGCTGACCATGAAGCAGAGCGCCACCGGCACGGTTATCATCGGCGGCGGGCTGCCGGCCCGGCGCGATCCGGCGACCGGCGAGATCGGAGTGCTGCGCGACAGCATCGCGATCAATCTTGGGACGGCCCGGAACCTGGTTCCCGCCGTAGCGCGCCTCCAACTGCTGCGCACCTGGGGCGGCGAGAGCCTGATGACCGACGGCAACCCGGTCCTGGGCGCGGTTCCTTCGGTGGCGGGCTTTCATCTGGCAATTCCGGCCAACTCGGGCATCACCAGCGGACCCCTTTGCGCCCGGCTGGTGGCGGAATCCCTGTCGGGCCGGCGCCCGTCCCTCGATCTCGACGCGTTTTCTATCGAACGGTTCTAGCCTGTCCGGGCGACGCGTTCCTCGAGGATACCGACGCGGATCAGGATGGCGCGAAGTTCGTCTTCCTCGGCCGGCGTCAGGGCCGAAACGTGATCGCGGGGCACGCCCGCCGGCAGGCCAATCATGTTAAGCGCCGCCTTCAATCCCGCCGGCGGCTTGCCCACGGTGTGCAAAAGCGCCTGGTTCACCAAGCCGTAGCGGTAGTGAAGATCGAACCGCTCGGCCGGCGTCATGTCATGGATGTCCAGGAACTTCCGGCAATCGGCGCCGAACATTTCGGGCCCGGTGCCGACGAAACCGCCGGAACCCAGTAAAAGGGCCGGTATCATGGTCAGGCGCTGACCGTAGAGAAAGGGGAAGCGCCCGCCCATCTCGGCCAACATGGTGGTGATGTGGTCCATGTCCGGCGGCGCGTCCTTGACCACGTCCACCGGCGCCACGTCGCAGATCGAGCGCAGCACGCCGGCGTCGATGTTGAAGTGCGAGATAAGCGGCAGGTTGTAGACCATCATGCGCAGCGGCACGGCCTTGGCCACCTGGGCGTAGCGCTCGACGATCTTGTCGGCCGAGGCGTCGTAGATGGGAGGCTGGCACAGGCCGATGCCGGGCGCCCCGGCGGCGGCCGCGATCTCGGCCCGTTCGATGCAGCGCCGGTTGGATGTCCGCGTCACGTTGACGTAAAACGGAACGCGCCCGGCGATTGTCTTGGCCGCCGTTTCCGTCACCTGGCGCAGTTCGTCGTCGCTCAGGGCGTAGCCCTCGCCGTTGTCGCCGGCGATCAGCATGGTGTCGGCCCGTACCACGTCGAGATAGTAGCGCAGAACCTCGCCATAGGCGTCCGTCATCAACTCGCCCTTGGGGCTGAACGGCGTGACCGGTGCCGGGCAGTGAATCTGCCCGCGAAACGGGGAATGGGTATAGGTCTTGTCCATCATGGCGCAATCTCTCCCTGACAGGGTGCCGAGCCGACACGGGTTGGGTATAGCACAGATGAGACCTGACGCGTTATGATCCCCCGGCGAGGGGGAGGATGACCATGGCAAAAAAGGAAATCGAGGGCGACTGGGTCCTCGGATGGCCCGACCGCAAGCGGCCCGTGCACAAGCAAAGCAAGGACGCCGAGGGCCGCGTCATCGGCGCCCGGACGCCGATCCTCGATCAAGAGGGCCTGATCACGCCGACCGACGCGTCCTACATCGTGGCGCAACTGAGGATGCCCGAGCCGGTACATCCGGACGACTACACGGTCGCCGTCTCGGGCTTGGTCGAGCGCCCGGCCGACTTCACCCTCGACGATCTGCGCAAGCTTCCCGGCCACAGCGTGCGCGCGGTCATCGAATGCGCCGGCAACGATGGCGATTTCTTCAACTACCTTGACGAGGGGAGCAACGCCAAGAAACCGTCCATGGTCCTCGACGAGGGCGACACCGTTCACTGGCGCCAGTCCTCGCCCGACGTCGATCCCGATGCGGTCGACGATTTTCTCGAAGGCCTGCCGACGACCTGTTTTCTCAGTTCCGGCGAATGGACGGGGGTACCCCTGGCCGAGGTCCTCAACCGCTGCGGGCTCAAATCCGACGCCGTCGCGGTGCGCGTCGAGGGCTGGGACGAGGGCCGGCCCGACCCGGTGGTCCAGTACCTGTCGGCGCGGCGCACCGATTTCGAGGTCGTCGATCCCGGCATCATCAACTTCGACAAGGGCCTGCCCCTGGAAAAAGCTCTCCACCCCGACACGATTCTGGCCTGGTCCCATAACGGCGAATACCTGCGCCACGTCCACGGCGCGCCCTTGCGCTTGGTGGTGCCGGGCTGGGCCGGCAACTGGTGGATCAAGTGGATCCACAAGATCGAGGTCATGGACCACATGCCGGACTGTTATCACCAAACCCACTATTTCATCTTCGCCAAATCACCCGACGACCCGGACAAAAAGATGATGACCGCCATGGGGGTCAAGACCCTGATCGTCGAGCCGAGGGATGAGGATTCACCCCTTTCGATCGGCTCCCACGCCGTGCGCGGCCTGGCTTGGAGCGGCGAGGGCGCCGTCACCGATGTCGAGGTCAGCACCGACGGCGGCGCGACCTGGGCCGAGGCCCACGTCGAGAAGACGGGCGACAAATGGCTGTGGGCGCGCTGGTCCTATGTGTGGGAAGTGGGCGAGCCCGGCACCTACGCCATCATGGCCCGGGCCACCGACGAGACGGGCCGGCGCCAGCCGCAAACCGAGTGGAATTTCCAGCGCAAGCACTTCGACGGCATCGTTCCCGTCGACGTCACCGTGGAATAAGGGCGCCGGGGCGTTCGTGCACATCGTCGTCTGCATAAAGCAGACCCCCGATCCGGAGATGGCGCCGAGCCAGTTCCGCGTCGACGAGGAAGCCGGGACGGCGATCCCCTGGCCCGGCTCGTCCCTGGTTCCGAGCCCCTTCGACGAACAGGCGGTGGAGGCCGCGCTCAGGATCCGCGATACTCTGGGCGAGGCCAGGATCACCCTCGTTTGTTTGGGCCCCGAACAGGCGCGCGCGACCCTCAAGGCGGGCCTGGCACTGGGCGCCGACCAAGGCGTGCTGCTCTCTGACGCGGCCTTCGAAGGCGGCGACGGCGCCACCACCGCCGTGGTGCTGGCACGCGCGATTGCCAAGTTGGCGCCCTTCGACCTGATCCTCGCCGGACGCCAGGCGGCGGACACCGACGCCGGGGTCGTCGGCTGCGGCGTGGCCGAACTGCTTGACCTCGCCGCCGTCACTTTGGCCAAGGACGTGGCGGTCGAAGACGGCGGGGCGCGCGTCGTCCGCGCCCTGGCCGACGGCACCGAGACCGTCGAGGCGCCCCTGCCATTGGTCGTCACCGTCTCCCACGAATTGGGTGCGCCGCGCCACGCCAGCCTGCGCGAGACCATGCGGGCGGCGAAAAAGCCGATCGAGGCGTGGAGCGCCTCCGATCTCGACCTGCAACCGGCGGAGGTCGGCCGGGCCGGCGCCAGGTGTGTGGTCGAGCGTCTGTTTGTGCCCGCGAGCGACGTCACCTGCGAGTTCGTCGAAGGCGCCACCGCCCGGGACCAGGCCGCCGCCCTTGTCGAGCGGTTGCGCGCGGCCGAGGTCCTATGAGGCCGCGCCATGGACGATAGAACAAATTCCCAGCGCGCCCAATCACCTTGCGGTCATCACCCCCACCCCAACCCACCCCCGTCGCAGGGGGAGGGATCTGGATGGGGGGTAGGCCCGCCACCCGGAAAATGGGGTCGAATTGAACCGCCTTTGCTCTAGATCGGATATCGCGGTCCTTGCCGAGTTCGCGGACGGGGCGCCGCTGCCCCTGGCCACCGAAATGCTGGGCCTGGCCCGGCGCCTGGCCGACGAGACCGGCGGGGCGGTCACCGCCATGGCGCTCGGCACCGGCATGGCGGGCGCCGGGGATGCCCTTCTCGCCCACGGCGCGGACCGGGTCTTCGTGGCCGACGATCCCGCCCTCGCGCCCTATCAGGCCGACGCCTGGATGGCCGTTCTTGTCGACACCCTGCGCGACCTGGCACCCGCCGCCGTCCTTGCCGGTCACGGCGCGGTCGGGGCCGACCTGGCGCCGCGCCTCGCCTTTCGCCTGGAGACCGCCGCCGTCACCGATTGCATCGCGGTCAGCGCCGAGGACGGGGGACTTCGGTTCACCCGGCCCTGTTACGGCGGCAAGGCGCACGAGGTGATCTCCGTGAAGACGGCGCCGGCCGTCGTTACCCTGAGGGCCAAGTCCCACGCCCCGGCGGCGCCCGACGACAGCCGCCGGGGCGAGGTCGTCGCGCTCTCGCCCGACATCGATCCCGCGAAAGTCCGCACCCGCATCGTCGAGAAACGCCGCGATACCGACGACGGCCAGCGCCTGGATACGGCCCGCGTCGTCATCGCCGGCGGCCGCGGTCTCGACGGCGCCGAGGGCTTCCAGATCGCCGGCGATCTGGCCGACACCCTGGGCGGGGCGCTCGGGGCAAGCCGCGTCGCCTGCGACCTGGGCTGGTGCCCGCCGTCGCGCCAGATCGGGCTTTCGGGGCGTACCGTGGCGCCGGAACTTTACCTGGCCCTTGGCATATCGGGCGCCGCCCAGCACATGTCGGGCTGCGCCGGGGCCAAAACCATCGTCGCCGTCAACACCGACGCGCAAGCGCCGATCTTCAAGTATTGCCGCTTCGGCGTCATCGGCGACTGCCGGGAACTCGCCGCCGCCCTGATCGAGGCGCTGGATAATTCAGCGAAATAACAGCGCCCAAAGAAAAACGGGCCGCCCGAAGGCGGCCCGTCGTTCGTTGCCTATCGGCTATGGATGGTTTTACTCCCCGATCAGGGTGACGACGGCATTACCGGTCGCGTTGCCGTTTTCGTCGACCTCATCGCTGACCGAATAGCCCAATCCTGAAGTGTTGTTCAGGGTTACCTCGGTCCGGTCCTCGCCCGTGCCGGCCCCGATAACCAAGTCGCCTTCGGTGGATACGTTCACGTCGGCGGCCGAGAAGCCCTCGAAGACCAGGACGTCTTCGAACTCGAAGTCGGTGATCAGGTTCTCGCTGCCGCCGCCAACGATGAAGGTGTCAGCGCCCGATCCGCCCTCGAGGACGTTGTCGAAGACCTGTCCGCCCTCGCCGAAGAAGTCTTCCCCGAACGTCCCGATGCCGTCCCCGATGGCGTGCACGATCGCGTCGAGGGGGTCCATGTCGTCTTCATCGTCAGCCCCGTCGCCGTTGTCGTCATAGTCATCCGGCAAGGCGTAGTGCATGAAATCCTCAACGGTAGTCCCGCCTTCAGAGAAGAAGGACCACGCATTACTGTCGCCGGCGGTGATGATGTCGGCGCCGTCGCCGCCGACCAGATAGTTGAAACCGTCGCCGCCGGTCAGTTCGTCCGCCCCTAGCCCGCCGTCCAGGTAGTTGAAGGCATATGTGAATTCGCCGGATACGGATACATTCGTCTCACCCTCTTGGTACGTATCGGTAATCGAGATGGTGTTGTAGCCGCTGCCGCCGAAGAGTTCGTCGTTGCCCTCGCCACCCTCAAGCCAGTTATCGCCGACGCCGCCATGGAGCTCGTCGCTGCCACCACCCTCGCCGCCAAGGAGTTCGCTGTAGGCGTAGCTTCCACTGGCGCCGCCGGATCCCCAGTCGCCGGTCCACGTAACAGCGAACGTGTTGAGGGCCGTCGATCCTGACAGCACGTCATCGCCCTGGCCACCATCACCGTAGTTGAAGCCGACGCCGCCGATGAGTTCGTCTTCGCCGGCGCCGCCGGACAGCTCGTTAAAGGCGTATAGGCCCGAGAAGGTGCCGGTCTCGGCATTCGTGTAAATGGACGAACCCCCTTCGTCGACATAATCTTGCACCCAGGTTTCGGTCCAGGTTCCGCTCACGTCGTTGAAGATGGTACCGCCGATCAGCTGGTCTTTGCCTTCGCCACCGAGAAGTTCGTTGTCGCCCGCGCCACCGATGAGAACGTCGTCGCCATCACCTCCATCGAGCTTGTTGAAAGCATGGAGGCCCTGAAGGTCCCATGTCTCGATGGCCGTGAATAAGCTGATTCCTCCAGGGGAACCCTCGGCCCCGGGGAATTCCTCGATCCAAGAATCTATTTCGGTGCCGACGTCGGACCACAACGGGTCCATGCCGGTGCCGGCGGAGAGGATGTCGTCGCCGCCCTCGCCGTAGAGCTGGTTGTCGCCGCGCCCGACCATGATGTCGTCATCGGCGGTGCCCCACAGGTCATCGGTGTCTTCGCCCTCGATGGTGACCCCGGCCTTGTCGCTCACACCCTCACCGTCGGTGATGGTGTAGCTGAAGGTGGCGTCGTCGTCGGGGAAGGTATCGGCCGGCGTCAGACTGATGACGCCTTCGGCATCGAGGACGACCAGTCCGGCCGTTCCTCCCGAGATCACCAAGTTATCGACGAGCAGTCGGGGATCATTGATGCCGTCGTAGAAATTGGTGACGGCCAGGCCAAGGGTCAGTTCTCCGCTCTCGCTGGCTGTGTAGGTATAAGTCTGCCAGCCCGATTCGCCATAGCTTCCGACCGTTGCCACGCCGGACAGCCTGACGACCTCACCTGAATCCGTGGTGAAGTAGGCGGGATCGTCGTACGGCATGTAGTCAGCGGCGTCATACATCCAGTCAAAGGAGATCGTATCGCCGGCGCTCAAGGACAGAGTTGTCGTGATCGCCGCGCCGTAGGAGACTGCCGACGGGAGGTCGACGCCGAGAAAGCTCTCCAGGCTTCCCTCCGACTCATTGCTGGCGGTCAGTTGGACCATGTAATCGCCTTCCGTCGGTACGTAACTGCCGTAGCCGGAGACAATCTGGGCGGACCCAGTCGTCTGCCAATCCGAGAAATCGCCGGATTCGAACCCCAGTGTCTCTTCGGTGGAGACCGACGCGACCAACAGATCCTCGGCGCTGCCGCCTTCGATGGGCTCGTCATTGGCCACCAGCCAGTCCGACTGGATGGTGATGTCAGAGCCGTCGACGATGTTGGTGATGATGGTGTCGTCGGTGGCCGTCGGCTGCGGTGCCGCAACCTCGTTGACCGTGATGGTCGCCGAAGCCGAGGTGCTGTCGATGCCGTCGCTGACGTCGTAGGACAGGTTAATCTCGCCGAAGAAGTCGGCCGTCGGCTCGAAGCTCCAGGTGCCGTCGCCGTTGTCGGTCAGGGTGCCGTCGCCACCGTTGACCACCAGGTTCAAGACCTCCAGGTCCTCGGGGTTGTCGACGTCGCTGGCCATCTCCAGAAGCTGCGCCTCGGTAATCTGGATGGCGCCGTTTTCGTCCATCTCGAAACTGACGATTCCGTCGACCTCCGGCGCGTCGTTGACGCCGGTAATCTCGATGGTCGCCGTCGCCTCATCAAAGCCGCCCTGGCCGTCGGAGACATAGTAGGTGAAGCTGTCAAAGGCAGACTCGCCCTGGGCCAGGTAATCGAACGAATTCCCTTCGCCGAAATACACCCACTCGCCCGTCGAGGCGGCCATCACGTAGCCATAATCCGTTTCGGCCCCGAAAATCTCCCCATATTCCCCACCGTCCCCTTCCGAGAAACCACCTTCGAGGCCGGAGATGGTGAGGATGTCGCCATCGACGTCGCTGTCGTTGTCGAGCAGGTTGGCTTCCGATCCCTCGCCGAAACCGCCCTCCAGGTAATCGTCGTCCTCGGTCATGGCAAAGGTCTCGCCGACCGCAACCGGGTCGTCGTTGACCGCCGCCACCGACACCGCGATGGTGCCCGACGTGGAGGCCGAATCGCCGTCCTCGCGGTCATTGACCGTCGAGGTGGCGGTGACCGACAGCTCGACATTGCCGTTGTAATTCTCCGCCGTAATCAGCGTCAGTCCCGTAAGCTGGGCGGCGGTCAGGGTCCAGGTGCCGTCCTCGTTATCGGTGCCGGCCGATAGCGTCCCGCCTTCGGGCAGGCCAGAAATGGTGATCGACAGGGTCTCGTTGCCGACCGTATCCGTCGAGGTGACCGAAATGTTGAGCGGAATGCCGCCCTCTTGGTCCTCGTCGCCGGAGATCGGGCCGACCGTAAGCTCGGGCGCGTCGGCGGTCGCGCGGCGCAGGGCCTCGGCCGCCGCCGCCGCTTCCGCCTCCGCCTTCGCGGTCGCCGCCGTCGTCGCTGGGCGGAGGCGGAGGCGGAGGCGTGTCGCCGCCGAGGTCCGTATCCCCGCCGGCCGCCGTATCGAAGCCCTCGTCCAGGCTCTCGGCCAATTCCTCTTCGGTGATTTCCTCTTCGTCGCCCTCATCCTCGGCAAGCTCTTCCTCGAGCTCCTCTTCAAGTTCCTCTTCGAGCTCCTCGGCGACTTCCTCTTCAAGAACTTCTTCCTCGCCACCTTCGCCGTCCTCGGCAACCTCTTCCTCGACCAATTCCTCCTCGCCCGCCTCTTCCTCGGCGGTCTCTTCCTCGTCGGTCTCCTCGGCCGCCGCTTCCTCGGCGCCGTAGGTGCTGCCGCCGGCGCTCTCGGGCAGGGACTTCAAGGCGCCGCCAAAGGCCGCGACAATGTCGCTGCGGTCGAACTGAACCGGCGCCGACGGCGCCGCGTCGGCGCTCGCCACCGAGGTCCCCATGTCGGCAACGTTCAGGATCTGCACGCCGCCCCCGTTCTGCACCACGACCTCGCCGACGAAACCGTCGGCTTCCTCCATCAGAACGACCTTCAGGCCGTCGCCGCCCGCGTCGGCGGGATCGAAGCTCATCGCCAACTGGGTGCCCCGGATGCCGATCGTCGCCACCGGCGTATCGAGGGTCATGGCGTCGGGGTCGGTCTTGGCGATCTCGCCCGAGACAAAGGTGAACACGCCTTGGATGACCGAAAGCGAAACGCTGCCTTCCTGGGTGCCCGGGTCGTAGACCATCTCGTCGAGGACCATGGAGCCGTTCTCGGCCATCGAGAACGTCGTCTGGTCGGCGAGCACGATGCCGATGGCGCCGTCGGCGCCAGATTCAAGGGTATCGCCCTGATAGACCGAATCGCCGGCCTGAAGATCGACCCGGGTGCCGTCGGCGCGGATCGCCGCGACGCTGCCGGTCAGGGTCTCGACCTGGCCGATGGGCTGTCCCACCGTGCCCGGAGCCGCCTGCGCAATCTCGACGATGCCGTCACCAATCTGCTCAGCCATGATGTTCTCCCCTGATCAATAAGACGTTCCCGCAACGAAGACCCGCCGACCG
>JASLLZ010000080.1 GCA_030746775.1 Rhodospirillales bacterium
ACCCATCAATCCAATTAGCGCAATTGAGGCAATGGGTTAGGAAGCATTTGGGCTAGTTATCTGGGACAGCCCCCTAAATTAAATAGATCTCGGTCCTTTTCTTGAACGATGCTGGAAATTCCAATTGTGCGTTTGTGTACAAAATTGTCTGTATCGTCACGGTAGCGCCCTAATCGATAGCTCAAAACCGAGTTGTCACGTGTAACGACTACAAAAGACCAAATGAAAACTGAGTTGGGATTTGCGTTTCTTGGATCTTCGTAGTTGTAACGTTGATTGGTCAGGAGAGTGATAACATTCTCAGCATCAACCGTGTTATTGCGCCCGTTCTGATGAGCTAAGTCCCGCTTGTCAATTGCCAGCGCCAAGCCTTTTAGCAGTTCGCGTTTTCGACGACGAGATATAAACTCATGACGGTATTTATCCGGTATTCTGAGATCGCGTTGGAATTCCCGCAGGAAAAATCTTCCCGGTTGAGTGCGAAAAAAAAGACTGTTCTCCCGCCTCAAAAGAATGTCTTCACTTATCCGCGCTTGGAGGGTTTTATGCTGTGTTTTGCCGTGTAAATGATGAGGGACAATGCTGGCTTTAAACGCAGCATTAAGTATTCGCCTCGGGCTCATCGGCTGCCGGGCTACGCGTAGCACTTGTTGGGCAATGGCCAAGTAGGCGTCCAACGCTCTTCCCCATCTTATAGTCCATCCTACCGATAGAAAATGGGAAGTGACAGGGGCAAACCTCAGAAAATTGTGGATAGTTCAGTTTTCTCGGTGTTGTCCACGTGCGACTTTCGACCATGGCGAACAGCACAAATCCTCATCATCTGTTAGTGATATATGACGTGATTCAGATTGCGCCTGCATTGCCTGCGCCAGGGTCCGTCCACTATCAGTTCAGTCATGATCGATCTATAGTCTGTTGAGACCCGGCCCACGTCCACATCTTGGGAAGCGCCTAACCCTCGAACTCCACGATGTCGAAGCCGTCGTAGCGGTCGGTCATGTAGATCAGGCCGCGCTGGTCGACGTCGACGTCGTTGGTGCCGGGGCGTTCCTGGCCGGCGCCCGGTTGGGGGATGAAGTGGCCGACCTCTATCGGGGCCAGGGGGTCCTTGATGTCGATGATGCGCAGACCGCCGGCGAACCAGGCGGCATGGACCAGGGTATCGCGGAAGTGCTCCTGGAACTGGTGGCAGCCGAACCAGGCCGGCGGCGCGCTCCACGGCGAATCCAACTCCGAGACGTTGAACACCGAAAGCGGGCGCATGTCGTTCAGGTCGCCGACGTCGAAAATCCACAACGGCGCGTGGGGCTGACCGTGGCGATGAACCTGGCTCTCGTCGGCGACCACGGCGATGTCGCGGCCGGCCACCGGGAAGGGCACGGGGAGCGCCGTGTGGGTGGGTTCGGGAAAGGGCGGGTGGTAATTATAATGCCCGACGGTGCGGGGCTGGGTGATGTCCGAAACATCGACGACGTAGAAGCCGCCCCACAATGCCCCAACCCAGATTTGGTCGCCGTGGCGCATGCCGTGATGGACCCGGTTGTCGTCGGCGTTCCATGTCGGCGTCTCGCCGCCCGCGATGTGCTGGCCGGGCAGCGCCCAGTGCGAGACGTAGGCGGGCCGGGCCGGGTCAGCGATATCATAGATGACCAGAATATTTCCGACGTAGCCTTCCCATTCGGTCGAGACGTAGATGTAGTTTTCATCGACGTCGAAGCGGTGGCTGCCCCAGGCATGGGTCCTTTGGTGTTTGATCAGCTTGGGCTCGGTCTTGTCCGAGATGTCGTAAATCTTGAATCCGCCGTCGTGGTAACCGCGCTCGCGGGCGGCGCGCAGGATCGGGATGTCGGCTTCGGTCAACACCTTCTTCTTGCCGCCGACGTAAAGGTCCTCGGTCAAGGCATGGGCCAGTTCGGCGTCGCTCGGCGGCCGGCCCAGCTCACCTTCCAGCTTGGCCGTGTACTCGTGGATATTGTCGCCGCGGCGGAAATAGTAGCGGTTGTACATCTCATAATTGGTGAACATCAGGTCGCCGATGACGCGCACCTTGTGGGTATGAGTGTCCTCGCCGTCCAGCATGACGCGCGAGACGATGCGCGGTTTCCTCGGCTCCGAGACGTCGATGATGGAGGTGCCATAGGGGGGATTGAGGTGGCCGACGTAGGCGTAATCGCCTTCCACCACCACCTGGCCGCCGCCCGGCATGTCCAGGCGTCCAAGCCGGCGCACCTTGCGCGCCAAGCGGGGATCGTCACTTGCCACCATTGCCCATCCTCCCGTCGTCCGTTTCCTCTGCCGCCAATCGGCCATTTGCGTGCAGCCGGGGGAAGCGGCTAGACTTCTCCCACAGGCGAGAGGGGTTATCAAGGCTCGGCCAAGGGTGCGCCGCGGGCATCCGCGCCGGGCCGGGGGGAACGACATGCCAACAACCGTCACCACCGACGAAGTGAAACTGGAACCCTTCTGGTGGGAGGCGGCGCCGCGCCCGACCGGGGTGCCGACGGAGGTCCCCGAACGGGTCGATGTGGCTGTCGTTGGGTCCGGGTATACCGGGTTATCGGCGGCCCTGACCCTGGCGCGGGGCGGGGCGAACGTCGCCGTTTTCGAAGCCGGTGTGCCTGGCGAGGGCGCCAGCTCGCGCAACGGCGGCGGCTTTGGCCACGGCCTCAAGGTGCCGTTCAGCGAACTGACGCGCCGCATCGGGCTAGAGCCGGCCAAGGCTCTCTTCAACGAGCATGCCGCATCCAGAAAGCACCTGATCGACTTCATCCGCGACGAGGGCATCGAGTGCCATTTTGTAAACCGCGGGCGGTTCACCGGCGCCCACGCTCCGGCAAAGTACGATTCCATGGCGCGCGAATTGGCGTTCGAGCAAAAGCACCTCGACATGGACGCCGAGATGGCGCCGCGCTCCGACCAATCCTCGTTCGTCGACACCGAGCTCTACCACGGCGGCCTGTGGACGCGCTTCGGCGGCCATCTTCATCCGGCGCTCTACCACCAGGGACTCCTCGACCGCGCCCTCGCCGCCGGCGCCGTGATCGTGCCCCAAACCCGGGTCGCCAGGATCGAGCGCGCCGGGGCTGAATTCACCCTTGCCGCCGGCAATCACACCGTCAAGGCGGACAACGTCATCATTGCCACCAACGGCTATTCGGGGCCGGTCAACGGCTGGCTGCGCCGCCGCCTGATTCCCATTCAGAGCCAGATGATCGCGACCGAGCCCCTCGACCCCGCCGTCGTCGCGCGCCTGTTGCCCGAGCAACGCATGATCGGCGATACCTATCAATTGAAGCACTATTACCGGGCCTCGCCCGATGGGACGCGTATTCTGTTCGGCGGCCGCGCCGGCGGCGAAGAGCTAAACGACCCCAAGCGCAGCGGCGTCCATCTGCACCGCCGCCTGACCCGGCTGTTCCCGGAATTGGCGGGCGTCGGCCTGACCCATTCGTGGGCCGGCTTCGTCGCCTTCAGTTTCGACTACCTGCCCCATTTCGGGGTCCAGGGCGGCATCCACTACGCCTTGGGCTACTGCGGCAGCGGGGTGATGCTGTCGACCTACTTCGGGCACAAGCTGGGACAGCGCATCCTGGGCGCGCCCGGGGCGGGGAGTCCGTTCGAAAACCGCCGCTTCTCGACCCGGCCGTTCTATACTGGCAAGCCATGGTTTCTGTCGGCGGTCATGGCATACTATGCTTGGCGCGATTCGCGGTATATCTAGGGGGCTGAGAGGTGGGCAAAAAAACCGTTCGACTTGATCCGATCCTTCTTGAGATCCTCAACCGCAAGGTGGCGGCGGCGGCCGACGAAATGGCGGTCACCTTGCAGCGCACGTCGCGTTCGACCTATGTCAAGGAGGCGGCCGACTACGGCACCGGGATCGCCGACCTGAAGGGCAATATCTTCGGCTATCCGGCGCGCAACAGCGTCAATCACATCAACCGTTTCTGCGGACCCAGCATCCGCGCCATTCCCGACCTGGAGCCCGGCGACGTCATCGTCACCAACGATCCCTATCTGTCGGGCGGCCTGGCGACGCACCTGCCCGATCTGCACATGATCAAGCCCTATTTTCACGGCCGCAGAGTCGTCTGTTACGGCTGGTGCTTCATTCACTTTTCCGACATGGGGGGACGGGTGCCGTCCTCGATCTCGCCGTCCAACCACGAGATATTTCAAGAAGGCCTGCGCGTGCCGCCCATGAAACTGGTGCGCAAGGGCGTCTTGAACGAAGATTTCGTCAAGGTATTTACCGCCAATTGCCGTACGCCCGATGCCAACATGGGCGACGTGATGGCCATGCTGGGGGCGCTCCATACCGGGTCCGAGCGCGTCGCTGACATCGTCGATCGCCACGGCGTGGAGACGTTTCTTGCCTGCCAGAAGGCGCTTCAGGACTATACGGCGGACAAGACGCGCGCCGTCCTGCGCCGCATCCCCGAAGGAACTTACGCGTTCTGGGACTATATGGACGACGATCTGGTGACCCGTATCCCGCTGCGCTTCCGCCTGGCCATGACGGTTGCCGACGGCACGGTCCACTTCGACCTCTCGGGAACCGATCCCCAGGTGGCGGCGGCCTACAACGTGCCCACTCTTGGGATTGCCCACCCGTGGCTCTTTATGCGGCTGATCAGCTTCATCCTGACCCACGACAATTCGATGGCGCTGAACGCCGGCATCTACCGCCACATCACGGTGACCAACCCGGCGGGAACAGTAATGAACGCCGAATTCCCCGACGCCGTCGGCATCCGCCACACCGCCGCCCGGCGCCTGTCGGACGCCATGAGCGGGACCATCCTCAAGGCGTCGCCGGACATCATGGCGGCGCCGAGCTGCGGTTCCAGCGTGCCATTCGTCGTCGCCGAGCAAGGCCCCGAGGGCGGCAGGCCGGCGGTCCAGGTCATCGAACCCCTGCGCGGCGGCATGGGCGCCATGAAGGGCCGCGACGGCGCCGACAACCGCGAAAACACCATGAACAACATGAACAATCACCCCGTCGAGACCGTCGAGTCCGACGCCTGCGTGGTCATTCGCGCCTATGACATTCACGCCGATTCGGGTGGTCCCGGCCGGTGGCGGGGCGGTGTCGGGCAGCGCATCACGACCGAGGTCCTGCGTGACGGTTGCACCGTCCTGGCGCGCGGCATGGAGCGCCTGCGCTTCCCCGCCTGGGGGGTCGCCGGCGGCAAGCCGGGGCGCCCGTTTCGCGCCATCCTGAACGAGGGCCGGACGGGCGAGGCGGCGCTCAGCAAGATCGACCAGCTCAAGGTCCGGGCGGGGGATACGGTGACCTTTCTGATGCCGGGCGGCGCCGGCTTTGGCGATCCCTATCTGCGGGCGCCCGAGTCGGTGCGGACCGACGTCGAGCTCGGATTCGTCAGCCGCGAGGCGGCGGCAACGGACTACGGCGTGGTCATCGCCGACAACGGGGAAATCGAAGACGAGGCGACGAAGCGGTTGCGTTCGAGCCGCGTCCGGGACAATATTCGGGCTGACTTCGATTTCGGGCCCGAACGCGAGGCATGGGAAGCGGTGTTCGACGACAAGACCATGGAAGCTCTCAACGCGGGGCTGTATGGTTTGCCCAAATCGGTGCGTCAGGAGAAGCGCCGCTGGATTGTCAGCCAAGCGGTGCCCGACCTGCCGGTGGCCGGCACCCGCTCCTTGGCCGAGACGATGGCCGACGCGGACGCCATTCGAACTCGGCTGGTAAAGGCCATGGAAACGGTCTTCGGCGACGAGCGGGTAACGAACTGAGAGGATACGACGGCGGGAGGATAGGCAGCGCTTTCACGAGGCAATCCAACGTAAGGTATCGGCGAGGCGAACCGGTTATTCCGTCAGGCTGTCCCCAACGGCTGTTCGCGGTCGCCGGTAGACCATGGGTCGAGGTCCATTTCGGGCATCGGTTGAATTTGGGAAGGAAACGGAAAAATGGCGAAGCAACGGTGTCGAATTGGTATTGACGTCGGTGGCACGTTCACCGATTTCGTGGCCGCCAACATGGCGACCGGCGAGCTCACCCGCTACAAGGAACCAAGCGTTCCGGCGGACCCGTCCAAGTCCGTCGAGCGCGGCCTGCCGCCGCTGATGGAACTTGCCGGCATCGAGCCCGAGAACGTCGAGTTGATCGTTCACGGTACGACGCTTCTGGTCAACGCCATCATTCAGCGCAAGGGGGCCAAGGTGGCCCTGGT
This sequence comes from Rhodospirillales bacterium, assembly GCA_030746775.1. Classification (GTDB taxonomy): domain Bacteria; phylum Pseudomonadota; class Alphaproteobacteria; order Rhodospirillales; family JASLLZ01; genus JASLLZ01. The sequence continues at coordinate 6,207 of JASLLZ010000080.1, forward strand.
GGTTTCCAAGGGGCACCGCGGCATCCTGGAGATCGGCCGGGCGCGCCTGGCCAACTCGTATGACTTCACGGTCCAGAAGGAAGAGCCCCTGGTCAAGCGCAACCTGATCTATGAAACCGAATCGCGGACCATGGCCGACGGCACCATCATCGGCCGTCCGGCGCGCGGCGAGCTCAAGGCCGTCGCCGAGCAGATCAAGGCCCAGGACATCGAAGCGGTGACCATCTTGCTCCTCCATTCCTATGCCCATCCCGAGATGGAGCAGCTTGTGGCGGCCGATTTGCGCAAGCGGCTGGGCAAGATCCCGGTCACCGAATCGGCCCATATCTGGCCCGAGCGGCGCGAGTTCGAGCGCTCCTTGATCGCCATCATGAACGCCTACGTCAACCCCCTGATGACCGCCTATCTGAACCTGCTGACCAAGCGGGTGGAGGGGCTGAATATCAAGGCACCGATTTACATCACGGCCAACAACGGCGGCACGCTGAGCATCGATACGGCGCGCGACCGCCCCATCGACACCATCCTGTCGGGTCCCGCGTCGGGTGTCGTGGCGGCGACCCAGGCGGCGGCGGTGACCGGCAACAAGCGCCTGATCACGGTCGACATGGGCGGCACCAGCTGCGACATGGCGGTGACCCAGGGCGGCGAGCCCGAATACACCACCCAGACCCACGTCGGCGACTTCCCGCTGGTCCTTCCGGTGGTCAACGTCTCGGCCATCGGCGCCGGCGGCGGTTCCATCGTCTGGGTCGATCCCCAGGGCGTCCTCAAGGTCGGGCCGCAAAGCGCCGGCGCCGATCCGGGTCCGGTCTGTTACGGCCAGGGCGGCACCCAGCCGACGGTCACCGACTGTTATCTGCTGACCGGCTTCATCCATCCCGATCACTTCCTCGGCGGGCGCATGCACCTGGACCGCAAAGGGGCGACCAAGGCCCTGGAAGCGATCGCCAAGAAGATCGGTCTCAAGGGTCCGGACCGCGCCGTCAAGGCCGCCGAGGCGGCGCTTCAGGTGACGACGGCGATCATGTCGACGGAGCTGTACAAGGGCCTGGCGCAGCGCGGCGAGGACCCGCGCGACTTCGCCCTCATGGCCTATGGCGGCGCCGGCCCGACCCAGGGCAACCTGCTGGCCCAGGAGGCGCGCCTGACCCAGATCATCGTGCCGCCGGCGCCCAGCGTGTTCTGCGCCATGGGGGCGATTCTGGCCGACGTCAAGCGCGACTACGTGCGCTCCAACCATCTCAAGTTCGCCGAGGGCAAGCAGGCGATCAAGTATCTGACCGCCATCTTCCGCACCTTGGAAGGTGAGGCCCGGGCCTGGATCAAGACCGAGGGCAAGCTTCTCGGCAAGGCGGAATTCACGGCGACCGCCGACATGCGCTATGCCGGCCAGGCCTTCGACCTGCAGGTGGCCATTTCCGACAAACTGCGCCGCAAGCCCACCGTCGAGGGCCTGTCGGAACTGTTCCATATCGAGCACGAGAAGATCTACGGCTTCCGCGATCTGGAAAGCGGCGTCGAGGTGACCACCGAACGGGTGCGGGTGACGGGAAAGATCCCGCCCATCACCTTGCCCAAACTGAAGAAAGGAAAAGGCACCAAGGCGGCGGAACGGCGTCAGGTCTTTTATGAAGGCAAGTACCGAAACGTGCCCATCTACCATCGCAACGAGCTTGGCGCCGGCGAGGTCATCAAGGGTCCCGCCATCATCGAACAGTCGGACTGCACCATCGTCATCATTCCCAAGTGGTCGGCCAAGGTCGATGGCATCGGCAACCTGTTGATCAAGGCGGATCAAAAAAAGACAAGGAAGAAAAAGAAATAACGGGCGCCGTGGCGGGGACGGACCATGGCGCGCATCGCGGTCGGGGGCATTCACCACGAAACCAACACCTTTGCCCCCGCCAGCCATAAGGCCGACCTCGACGACTACCTGAAAGGCGGCGCCTATCCGGCGCTCAGCCGCGGTCCGGTGATGTTCGACGCGGTGGACGGCATGAACCTGACCGTCTCGGGCTTCTTCGACGAGGCCCGCGCCCGCGGCCACGAGGTCGTGCCGCTATTGTGGTGCCATGCCACGCCGTCGGCCCACACCACGGAACGCGCCTTCGAGACCATCGCGGGTTGGCTCTTCGACGACCTGGCGGCGGCCGGGCCCGTCGATGCCCTGTTCTTGGACCTGCACGGGGCCATGGTGACCGAACACTTCGATGACGGTGACGGCGAGTTGTTGCGCCGCGCCCGCGCCGCCGTCGGAGACCGGATGGCGGTGGTCTCGTCCGTCGACTTCCACGCCATCGTGACGCCGGCGATGATGGAGAACGCCACCGCGCTGCACGCCTTGCGCACCTATCCCCACGTCGATCGGGCGGAGACCGGGCGCCGCGCGGCGCGCCATCTGCACGACTTGGTCCGGGACGACCGCGCGCCCTTCAGAGCGTGGCGCAAGATCCCCTTCATCATCTCGGCGCCCTGCCAGTGCACCCTGGCCGAGCCGACCCGCTCCATCATGGCGATCCTCGACGACCTGGAAGGCGGCGACGTGGAATCGCTCAGCTTCACCCCCGGCTTTCCCAGCGCCGACGTCCACGACCTCGGCCCGACGGTGTTCGGCTACGGGCGCGACCGGGCCGCCGTCGAGGCCGCCGTCGCCGCCCTGGCCGAGGAGGTCGAGGGCCGCGAGGCCGAGTTCGCCGGCGCCTGGCTCTCGGCCGAGGACGGGGTGCGCCGCGCCATGCAAACGGCGGCCCGGGCGTCGGGTCCGGTGATCCTGGCCGACACCCAGGACAACCCGGGCGGCGGCGGCACCTCCGATACCACGGGCCTGCTCAAGGCCCTGGTCGAACAAGGCGCCACCGACGCGGTGCTGGCCATGATGTTCGATGGCGACGCGGCCCGGCGCGCCCATGAAGCCGGCGAAGGGGCCGAGATCGAACTGGCCCTCGGCGGGCGGTCCGGCATACCGGGCGATGCGCCGTTCCCGGCCCGCTTCACCGTCGAGCGCCTGGGCGACGGCAACTTCGAATCCCACGGGCCCATGATGGCCGGCATGACATATCACCTCGGGCCCATGGCGCTGCTCGGCACTGGCGGCGTCCGCGTCGTCGTCTCGGGCACCAAGGCCCAGGCCCTGGATCAGGGCATCCTGCGCCACCTCGGCGTCGATCCGGCGGCGCAAAAGATCATCGGGCTCAAGAGTTCGGTCCACTTCCGCGCCGATTTCGCCGAAATGGCGAGCGACATCCTGGTCGTCCTGGCGCCCGGCACCGTCATCGCCGACACCAGCCTCAAGGACTATCGCAAGCTGCGCCCCGGCGTCCGCCTGGCGCCCCTGGGCCCGGTCTCCGGCGGCGGTTGACGGGGGCGCGCCCTCACCCGATGGCCAGGGGATCGGCGCCCTGGCGTTTTTGCCACGAATAGACGGGCGGCAGGCGATCGGCGATCGACTCGACGGCGATGTCGATCAGGCACGGTCCCTTTTCCTTGAAGGCCTGATCGAGGGCGGCATCGAAGGCGTCGGGTTCGGTTACGCGCCACGCCTTCATGCCAAAGGCCTCGGCGATTTTCTTGCCGTCGAGCGGATTGAAATCGACCGAGAAGGCCCGGTTGTGCCCACGCACCCGTTGCAGGGCCTTGATCCAACCGAAGCAGCCATTGTTGAAGTGCAGCAGGATCGCCGGCACCCGCAAGCGTACCAGGGATTCCAATTCGCCCGCCGTCATGCCCAGCGAGCCGTCGCCGAAGACCCCGATCGGCCGCTTGTCCGGATCGGCGTGCCAGGCGCCGACGACCGCCGAAACCGCGTAACCGAGACCGCCATAGCCGCGCGGAATGATCAACTGGGACGCGGGATCGCCGAGCTTGAGGAAGCGGGTCAGATAGGGCGTCGGTGTCCCGGCGTCGGCAATAACATTGACCGCGCCCGTCAGCCGCCTGTTGAGGGATTGAACGACGTACTCGGGCCGCAGGGGCACGGACGCATCGTCGAGGGACGGCTTGACGCTTTGCCAGAAATCCTCGCGGTAGGCGTTCAGGTGATCGACCCAGGCCGCATCGACGATGGGCTCGGCGGGGGCGATTTCGACCAGCTGTTCGAGAAGCAGGCGGGCGTCGGCGGCAATGCTCAACGTGGTTTCGTAGTTGTTGGCCAGGACCTCGGGGTCGATATCGATATGAACGATTTTGCGTTCGGGATTGACCTCGGGAAAGGTGCCGCCGATGGTCACCACGGAACCGACCTTGGAGCCGGCATAGATGACCAGGTCGGCCTCCTTGAGGGCAAGGTTGGCGTGCGGGTGAAATCCGTTGTCCCCGATGACGCCGATGGCCAAGGGATGATCGTCGACGATGGTCGCCTGGCCGGTCATAGAGTTGACGATCGGCACACCGTAGCGCTCGGCGAATTCGGTCAGTAGCAAACCGACCTTTGCCCGGTTGACCCCGCCGCCGGAAACGAACAGCGGCCGCTCGGCGTTTCGGATCAAATCGACAAGGGCCTCGATCTTGCCCGGCGCCGGACACATGGGATAGGACGGGAAGGTCTTGCATTCGTCTTCGACATGAAGGGAAATTCGGTCGGCGTCGATCTCGGCGTGCAGCATGTCCTCGGGGATGGCGATATGAACGGCGCCGGGAATGCCGCTGGTCGCGACGCGGAAGGCGCGGCGAATGGTTTCCGGAATTTTTTCCGCCACCTTGACCTGAACCGAGGCCTTGGTGATGGGCTCCATCATCTTGGCGCAGTCCAGTTCGGTAAGCACGCCGCGGCCCTCGCCGGGCAGGGGGATGTCGCTGGTGATCATTATGACGGGCAGACGCGAGGTATAGGCTTCCGCCGCGCCGGGCAGGGCGTACAACAGCCCGGCGCCGCTTGGGCACTCGAAGACGCCCGGCTTGTCGTTGGTGCGCGAATAGGCGTCCGCCATGAAACCCGATGAGCGCTCGTCGCGCGCCATGACATGGCGGATACGGTCCGAAGCGTCGTTCAGGGCCTCGTAAAAGGCAACGTTGGTGTCGCCCGGCACACCGAAAACGACATCGACGCCATACCCGATCAACATTTCGACGAGAACGTCTGCTCCGCGCATGATCTTGTCTCCAATTTCTTGTCCTGGGGCGAAGCGCCGCAACGCCGGGCGCCGGACAGGGCGGCCCTTATCCTATCCCGACTGAAATTTATGCCACGTCGGTATCGATAAACAAGCCACCATCGGAATTCCCGGGTTTTCGGCCGGCCAGGCGGGGCTTGACGCCGCCGCCCGGAGGCGCGAGGCTTCGCCGGCACGGCCGGTCTTCAAGACCTAAGAGGAAGCGGTGGACCGATGAGCGAGACGGAGAAGAATGGGCGCCGCCTCGGTGGCCGGACGGGCAAGCCCTTCACGTTCGATTTCGAAGACGGCGCCATCGAGGCATGGCCCGGCGAGAGCGTCGCCGCGGCGTTGTTGGCCGCCGACGAGCTCGTGCTTCGCATCGCCGAGGACGGCGGCGCGCGCGGCGTCGTCTGCGGCATCGGTTTGTGCTGGGAATGCCGCTGCGTCATCGACGAACGCCCCAATGTCCGCGCCTGCATGACCGAGGCCAGGGCCGGCATGCGGGTGCGTCGCCAAAGGGGCCTGGGATGACGGCGCCCGGTATCGTCGTCGTCGGTGCCGGGCCGGCCGGCATCATGGCTGCCGGCGAAGCCAAGCGGCGCGGCGCTGCCGTTACCCTGATCGACGAAGCGCCGCGTCCGGGCGGCCAGATCTACCGCCAAGGCGACGCGGATGTGACCACTTCAAGCGTCGGATCTCCCCAGGAGCTGGCGCGCAAACGGGAGATCTTGGATGCCTTCGCCGAGATCGCCGAGGGCGTCGACATCCACGCCGGCGCCACCGCCTACGCCGTATTTCCCGGCCCCCAGGTGCACGTCGCCTTGGCCGACCACTCGCGGGTCTTCGAGGCCGACGCCCTGATCCTCGCCACCGGAACGGGCGAAAGGGCGGTGCCTTTCCCCGGCTGGACCCTGCCCGGTGTTCTTTACGCCGGCGGCGTCCAGGCAATGATGAAGGCCCATGGCGTGCGGGCCGGCGACCGGGTCGCCGTGGTCGGCGCCGGACCGCTGATCATCGCCGTCGCCGCCCAGCTTGCCGAGGCCGGCGCCGAAATCGCCTGCGTCACCTTGCTGACGCCGCTTCGCGTCATGGCGCGCCGCCCCCTCGGCCTGTGGGCCGGGCGCGGCGTGGTGCGCGAGGGCATGGCCTATCTGCGCCGTCTGCGCCGCGCCGGCGCGCCGCTGCTGGAGGGCTGGGTGCCGGTGCGGGCCGAAGGGACGCCGGCGGTCGAAAGCCTTACCGTTGCGCGTCACGACGGCGCCGGGCGGCCCCTTATGGGAAGCGAGCGGCGCTTCGAGGTCGATCTGGTGGCGATGAACTTCGGTTTCACCGCCAACAGCGAACTGGCCCGCATGGCCGGCGCCGAGGTCCGCTTCGATCCGGCGCGCGGCGGCTGGCTGCCGATCGGCGACCAATTCGGGGCGACCGCCGCGCCCGGCGTGTTCGTCACCGGCGACGGTGCCGGCTTGCGCGGCGCCTTGGTCGCCGCCGCCGAGGGCCGCATCGTCGGCGCCGCCGCGGCCCTGACCGCCGCGGGCAAGGGAACCTCGGAATTACACCGTGAGCTGGCCGCCGATTTCACCGAACGGCGCCGCCACCTGGCCTTTCAGGACGCGCTCCGCCCGACCCTCGAACTGCCCGCCGGGGTGTGGTCGTGGGCCACCGGCGACACCGTCGTCTGCCGCTGCGAGGGCATTACCCAGGGCCGCCTGCGCCAGGCCGCCGATGAGGGCCACGTGACGGTCAACGGCATCAAGCGCAACACCCGGGCCGGCATGGGATGGTGCGGCGGAAGGACGTGTCTGGCATCGGTCGCCGCCCTTGCCGACCGGCCGCCCGCCGAGACGCCGCCCATGCGCCCCCGGCCCCTGGCCCGGCCGGTACCGGCCGCCGTCCTGGCCAGGCGCGGACCATGAGCGCCGAGACCACCGATATCTTGGTCATCGGGGCCGGCGCCTATGGGTTGTCGGCCGCCTGGTGGATGGGCGAGCGCGCCACCGGGGCCCGCATCATGGTCCTCGACGCCGGTGATTTCGGCGCCAACGGGACGGGAAGCTGCGGCGCCGGCGTGCGCATGCAGTGGGGCCTGGAACTCAGCATCGGCTTGATGACCGAAAGCATCGCCTTCTTCGAAGACGCCGCGAGGCGGCTCGACTATCCGGACGGCATCGAGTTCAAGCAAGAGGGCTATTTGATGCTGGCCCGCGACGCCGACATGCTGGCCGACTTCCAAGCCAACGTCGATCGCCAGAACGCCCTTGGCGTGCCGAGCCGTATCCTGAGCGCCGACGAGGCCCTGAAAATAGTCCCCGAACTCAACCCCGATCTTCTGGTCGGCGCCACGTTTTGTCCCAAGGACGGCACGGTTTCTCCCTTCCTTTGGCTCGACGCGCTTCTTCGCGCCGTCGGCCGGGCCGGCGCCGAGGTCCGTTTCGGAACCACCGTTACCGGGCTTGAACAAAAGGGCGCGACCATCGTTGCCCAGACCACCAAGGGGCCCGTCGAGGCGGCCAAGGTGCTGGTTTGCACCGATTGGGCGGCGCCCCGGCTCTTGGCGCCGATGGGCATCGAATTGCCGATCGAGGCGATGCCCAACGAGGCCATGGTGAGCGAACCCTGGCGGCCCACCTTCGGCCCCTGTCTGGTGCGTATCGAGCACGGACTTTTTATCAACCAACTGCCGCGCGGCTCGATCGTCGCCGTCGTCACCCGCGAGCTGCCGAAAAGCGAATCCACGGCCAATCACGCCGACTGGCTGCCCCTGGGCGCGGGGCTGTTCGTCGAAACCCTGCCCGCCTTGGCCCACCTCAACATCGTCCGCAACTGGTCTCACCCGGTCAGCATCACGTCGGACATGCAGCCCATCCTGGGCGAGATGGCGGTGCCCGGCCTGTTTCTCGCCGTCTCCGCCTACAAGGGCTTCATGACCTCGCCCGTGGTCGGCCGCATCATGGCCGACGTGGTGATCGACGGGCGGTCCGATCATCCGGCGCTCGCCGCCTTCACCCTCGATCGCTTCGCGACCGGCGAGTTGATACCGGAACCGATGGTTATCTAGAGCAAGGGCTCACGACGGTTCAGTGTGGCCACACGACCAGGTCGATCGGCTGTTTCGGCTCCCATCGTGACGAATTATCGAGTTAAATGAGGGAGCCGGAAGTATCGCACCGAATGCGGGCGCATTCGGTGGTGGTGTCGGATCGAACGTCTTCAAGGGAGGCAATCGCATGCTTATATCGAGTAGTACGCTTTCGGCTTTTCTCCTGGGCATCGTTTTGTACGCCATGCCCAATTCATCTCAGGCGGTTGATCGGGCGCCCTCCAATCTCGCCAACAGCGTGCGGGATGATTCGAACACTTTGATCCTCGCCAAAAACCACCGAGAAAAGAGGAAAATGGGCGGCAAAAAAAAGATGGGGAAACGCGCAGCCAAAGCGCCATACGAGTACTTCGAGGCCAAAGGGCTATTCGCGACAGGACTGGTGCCGGTGTTTCCGGAGGGCTTGGACTGCCCGCCCATCTCGTCGCCTTATGGGTCTCAGACCCGTTACGACGGCAGCCAGCGTAACAACTCCCACCACGATTACCACAACGGGATGGACATCTCGTTGGAGCCGGGAACGCCGCTCTTGGCGGTGGCTGATGGAACAGTGGTTCACAAGGGAACGGCGGGTCAGCTCGTCGGCAATTATGTGTGGCTGCACCTTGCGCCCCAATCAACCCAACTGTCCATCCACATCTTCGCCCGTTATCAGCACTTGGACGAACCGTCGCCGCTCAACGTCGGGGATTTGGTGAAGGCCGGAGACATCGTGGGGTCGGGCGGTGCTACAGGCACGACGGGTGGACATTTTGGCAGTTCTGGATATTCCCATCTCCACTTGATATTCAGCACGGGCCCATCCGCCGATCATCAGGTTTCACCAGACAAACCATTAATCAAACATGCAACGCAGAACTATCTTGACCCCTTGGGCCTGTACCTCGACAAATCCATGGGAGCGGTTACGAACCACGCGCTACGCGACTTGTCGTCAGATCAAAAGAAAGTATCCGTGCCAGTGCGTACAACCGACGGGCGGACCGTTCCGAAGGGGGCAAACCTTGTCTGGCCGTTGGCCTGCCAATGAGTCGTGGCTTTGCCCCAAATTCGAGGTTATCCAAAGCGATCCGATTTTCCTATCCGACGGTTTCGTGTTTCTCGATGGCGAGTTGCAGCGACTTGAGCAAGGCGCGGCCGATCATGCCGCCATCGCCCGAGACCTTGTCACGGATCACGGCGCGCATGGCGTCGACGTGGGCTCTTACGATTTCCACCCCTGTGTCGTCTTCGCGGCAGCCCTTGTGGGTGGCGTCGTAGAGCATCTTGCCCAAGACGGTGATCAGGGGATAGCCGAAGGTGCCGCCCTGACCCCTCAGTTCGTGGGCGAGGAGGTTGATTTCCTCGAAATACTTGCTTCGCGAGCCCGGATCGTTCATGGCCTTGTCGCACAGCTTCACCAGGTTCCCCAGGTAGTTGCGCGCCCAATCGGTAAAATCGAGAGCCGATCGTTGTAGTTTCTCTTCCGCTTGTTCAAGCAGCGCGGTCGGGATCTCGCCGCGTTCCGAAGACCCGTGTCCGCCAAGCTTTTTCTTGAGGTTGTTGGGCAGGCGAAAATGCCACACGCCGGATTCCCGATCCGGTTTCCTCACCTTGTCGGATGAGTGGACGATGTTGACGTCGTTTTCGCCAACCACCCGTCTATCGTTTGTCGGTGGGCTTTCGCGGCGCCGGCGGTCGGGGCCGAAATAGGCACTGGTGGCGATGAACTGGCGCGGACGGTCGATGACCTCTAACAGGCGTCGGTACACCGACTGGGCGGAGAACGGCTTGGCCAGAAACTCGGTCGTTCCCAGATCGCGCGACGCCGTGACGTAATCGTTGTCGGCGGCCCCCGACAGCATGATAAAGGGCACGAAACGATTGGGGGATTCGGCGGCGCCCCTCAGCCAACGCAAAAACAACATGCCGTTGATGGGCGACATCAGAAGGTCGGAGATGATGATATCCGGCCCCTTGCCGGCGCCCTGGCGGGCCACTGAACTCGACATTTTGAGGGCCTCGATCGCGTCCTCGCCATTGACGGCGGTGATCACTTCACCGACCCTGAAGGTCCTCAAGAGGTTTTCGACAACGTTCCGGATGTAGATGTTGTCTTCAACAATGAGTACCGTTAAGAGTTCCAGGTTGTAGACGGCCAAATGTCCGCTCCTTTCATTTGGGCAGGTTATGATACCGTTTTCCCACGCCCGTCAACAATTTGTTGCGATAGGTTTGCATATTGGATCGTGAGCCAGGCATTTCTACAGCGATTTTTCTTACCGCCGCCACGCGAAGCGGGTAGACTTCGATGCGCTGATACCCGATTTGCGGTGGCGAACAAGGCAAACGAAGGAGAGGGATGATGCCCTTCGTGAAGCGGAACGAGGACGGCAAGATTGTCGGCGTTCAGCTGACCATGACCGAGGACGGCCTGGAAGAGGTCGATACCTCCGATCCTGAACTCGGTGCCTTTCTCCACGACAACCTGCTCGACGCCGTCGCCAAGCGCGAGTGGCTGGAATCGGACCTGGCCCTGGTGCGCGTGATCGAGGACCTGGTGGACGCGCTCATCGAAAAGGGCGTCCTCATGTTCACCGACCTGCCCGAGATGGCGCAGACCAAGCTGCGCGGCCGTTTCGGCCTGCGCAAGGAGTTCTCTTACATGGAGACCCTGTTCGCCGACGACGAAGACGATGACGTGGGCGGCGGCGACGAACCCGGCGAGCAGTACCTGTAGCCCCTCTGGTCATTTTGATTTTGCGCAAATTCGTCGTCGCAGATG
>JASLLZ010000081.1 GCA_030746775.1 Rhodospirillales bacterium
CCCACACCTACTTCTCCGCAATCTGCATCGCCGCTTCCATCATCTTCTATCTCAATCAATGAGTCCTGACCCTAGTATTACTATAATATTTACTTATCGATGTAAGAGTATTTTTTTTGGCTGCCTTGCGATGGTCAGTGCTTTTTTTCAAAGGCGCCGGCCGGGGGCAAATGACCACCCGCGAAACCCCGCGCCAAAACATCGGGAGGGTGTTGCCATGAAAGTCCTCGAGACTTCGTCCCAACGCCAGCCGTTTTCGCCGCCAGGGGCTGGCACGCGCAATCTGTCGCCCACCCATTTACCTCAGGATGTGACCCTCAGGGCGCGGCGGCTGGCGGAGTTCAGCAACCATCAGCAGGTGTGGGAGTGTCGCCATCCGGCATCGGGCCTGCATGCCTTCATCGCCGTTCATGACACCACCCTTGGCCCGGCCCTTGGTGGCTGTCGGATGTGGCCCTACGGCAGCACCGACCATGCCCTTGGCGACGCGCTTCGCCTGTCGCGGGGAATGACCTACAAGGCGGCCCTGGCCGGGGTGGCGCTGGGCGGCGGCAAGGCCGTGATTCTGGGCGATCCCAAGACCGGGAAATCGGAGCGCCTGTTCCATGCCTTCGGCGCCATGGTCGAGGCCTTGGGCGGCCTCTACATCACCGCCGAGGATGTCGGCACATCGGTCGGCGACATGGATTGGATCGCGGAGACGACGGCCCATGTCACCGGGACGTCGCGCAACGGCGGCGACCCGTCCCCGATGACGGCGCTGGGGGTCTACGAGGGCATCAGGGCCGCCGTCAAGCATCGTTTGGGAAGCACCGATCTGTCGGAAGTGACGGTCGCCGTTCAAGGTTTGGGACATGTCGGCCGGGCGCTTTGCCAGCGCCTGGCGGCGGACGGCGCGAACCTGATCGTCGCCGATGTCGACGCCGACGCGGTGAAATTCGCGGTCGACGAACTGGGTGCGACGGCGACCGAGGCGGACCGCATCCATGCCGTGGCGGCGGACGTCTTCGCGCCCTGTGCCCTGGGCGCCGTCCTCGACGACGAAACCGTGCCGGCGCTCCGCTCGGCCATCGTCGCCGGCGCGGCGAACAACCAACTGGCGCAAGACCGCCACGGCCAGGAACTGCATCGCCGGGGCATTCTTTATGCGCCCGACTATGTTATTAATGCCGGCGGCCTCATCAGCGTCGCCCAGGCGGTGGCCGGCGAAGACGCATCGGGCACCAAGGCCTGGTCGGCGGTGCGCCGGATCGGGGCGGTTTTGAGCGAGATATTCGACCGCGCCGAGGCCGAGGGACGGTCCCCGGGCGCCATCGCCGACCGGCTCGCCGTTGAGCGAATCGCCGGCCACCGGCGCGGCGCCCGAGAGGCCAAACGATGACCACGCTGGTCAAACAGGGGAGGGTACGAGTGAAACGCAAGACCAAGGGGGAGACCGGCAAACGCGATCCGGTCACGGCCCGGACCATCGCCACATTCGCGGTCCCCTACCTTCAACACCTCGATAAATCGGGCCAGCCCGTCGGTCCCCTGCCGCCCTTCGCCGACGATGCCGAGGTCATGACGGCGCTTTATAAATCCATGGTCTTGATCCGTACCTTCGACGGCCGGGCCATCTCGCTGCAAAGGACGGGACAGCTCGGCACCTATCCCTCCTGTCTGGGCCAAGAAGCCATCGGCACCGGCGTGGCCAGCGTCATGGCCCCGGACGACGTGCTGCTGACCACCTACCGCGAGCAGGCGGCGCATGTCTGGCGCGGCGTCACCTTGAAGGAAATCTTTCAATACTGGGGCGGCGACGAGCGCGGCAGCGACTTCGCGGGCCCGCGCCGCGACTTCCCGGTCTGCGTCACCATCGCCGCCCATGCGGTCCACGCGGTTGGCGTGGCGACGGCCATGAAACTGCGCCACGAGCCGCGCGTCGCGGTCTGTATTCTTGGCGACGGCGCGACCTCGAAAGGGGATTTTTACGAGGCCCTCAACCTGGCCGGGGTGTGGCGCCTGCCCGTGGTCTTCGTCATCAACAACAACCAGTGGGCGATCTCGGTTCCCCGCCACGCCCAGACGGCGGCGGAAACCCTGGCCCAGAAGGCCATCGCCGGCGGCTTCGAGGGCGTGCAGGTGGACGGCAACGACATCGTCGCCGTGCGCCAGGCCGCCACCGAGGCCATCGAGACGGCCCGCGCCGGCGGTGGACCGGGTCTTATCGAGGCCCTCTCGTACCGCATGAGCGACCACACTACCGCCGACGACGCCGGGCGCTATCGCCCCGCCAACGAGGCAAGCAAGCATCGGTCGGAGGACCCGGTGACGCGCCTGCGTGCCTTCCTGGGCGACAGAGGCTGGTGGTCGAAGGAGCAAGAGGAATCCCTGATCGCCGAGTGCAAGGCCCGCGTCGAGGAGGCCAAGGAAGCCTATCTGGCCATCGTCCCGGAGGACACCACGGCCATGTTCGACCACCTCTACGAAACCCTTCCTCCGGCCCTGGCGGCGCAGCGCAAAATCGCCCAGGCAGGCGACGATGAGTGAGGTAACCCTGCTCGGCGCCCTGACCCTGGCCATGGCCAGAGCCATGGAAGAGGACGAAAACGTCGTCGTCCTGGGCCAGGACGTGGCGGTCAACGGCGGCGTCTTCCGTGCCACCGAGGGCCTGTTGGAGCGCTTCGGCCCCGAGCGCGTCCTCGACACGCCGCTGGCCGAGACGATGATCGCCGGCATGTCGGTGGGCATGGCGGCGGAAGGCCTGCGCCCGGTGGCGGAGTTCCAGTTCATGGGTTTCAGCTATCCGACCATCGACCAGTTGTTGAACCACGGCGGCCGCCTGCGCAACCGCAGCCGGGGACGTCTGACCTGTCCGCTGGTCTTCCGCACCCCCATGGGCGCCGGCATCCACGCGCCGGAGCATCACTCGGACTCGACCGAGGCCATGTTCGCCCACATCCCCGGCCTGCGCGTCGTCATCCCGTCGTCGCCGGGGCGCGCCTATGGGCTTTTGCTGGCTTCGATCCGCGATCCCGACCCGGTGGTCTTTCTTGAACCGACACGGCTTTATCGGGCCCTGCGCGAAGACGTCGCCGATGACGGCGAGGCCCTGCCGCTGGACACCTGTTTCACCCTGCGCCAAGGGGCCGACGTGACCCTGGTGACCTGGGGCGCCATGGTCGTCGAAACCCTGGCCGCAGCCGATGCCCTGGAAGCCGACGGCATCTCGGCCGAGGTCATCGATGTCGCGACATTGAAACCGCTCGACAGCGAAACCATCCTCGCCTCGGTGGAGAAGACGGGCCGCCTGGTCATCGTTCACGAAGCGGCCCAGACCGGCGGCTTCGGCGGCGAGATCGCGGCCCAGGTGGCGGAACACGGCCTTTTGCACCTGCAGGCGCCCATCGCACGGGTCTGCGGTTATGACGTGGTGCCTCCCCTGCCCAAGCTGGAGGATGCCTTCCTGCCCAGCGAGTCACGCATCGTGGAGGCGGCGCGCGGCGCCGTTGATTTCGCATGAAACGGTTTACCCTGCCCGACCTGGGAGAGGGCCTCCAGGAGGCCGAGATCGTCGACTGGCACGTCGCCGTCGGCGATCAGGTGACGGGCGAACAGCCGCTGGTCTCGGTCGAGACCGACAAGGCGGTGGTCGAGGTGCCGTCGCCCCACGATGGACGCGTCGCCAAGTTGCACGCCAAGGCCGGCGATATCGTGGCGGTGGGGGCGCCCCTGGTCGACTTCGACCACGAGGGAGCCGCCGACTCCGGCACCGTGGTCGGCACCATGCCCAAGGGCGAGGTGCGCATCGACGAAGCCGCCGAGCCGGCGCGGTCGGGCGGCGCCAAGGTCAAGGCGACGCCCGCCGTCCGTGCCCTGGCCCGCAAGTTAGGCGTCGATCTGGGCGCCATCGACGCCAGCGGCGCCAAGGGACAGATCACCGCCGACGACGTCAAGCGCGTCGCCGAGCTGCTGGCCGGGATCGAGCCGCCCGAACCCTTACGCGGCGTGCGCCGGGTCATGGCGCAAAAGATGGCCCAGTCCCACGACGAGGTGGCGCCGGCCACCATCCACGATGAGGCCGACGTGGACGCCTGGCCCAAGGGGACCGACGTCACGGCGCGGCTGGTGCGCGCCGTCGTCGCCGGCTGCCGGGCCGAACCGGCGCTCAACGCCTGGTACGACAGCGCCGCCGCCAGCCGCCGGGTGCTGGGCAAGATCGACCTCGGCATCGCGGTCGACACCGAAGACGGCCTGTTCGTGCCCATCCTGCGCGACGTGGGCGGCCGCGGCGCGGACGATTTGCGGCGCGGCCTGCAGGCGATGAAAAAAGACGTCGAGGCGCGCGGCGTGCCGCCCGAGGAAATGCGCGGCGCCACGCTCACCCTGTCGAATTTCGGCACCTTCGGCGCCGGACGCTTCGCCGCTCTCGTCGTCCTGCCGCCCCAGGTGGCGATCATCGGCGCCGGACGCATCGCGCCGCAAGTCGCCGCAATCGAAGGCAAGCCAGCCGTCAGGCGCATGCTACCGCTGTCGCTGACCTTCGATCACCGGGTCGTCTCGGGCGGCGAAGCGGCCCGCTTCCTCGCCGCCGTGATCGGGGATCTCGGGCGACCGAACTAAAATTCACCGGCGCGCCGCCCCCCGCCCCCTACTTGACTTCGCCAAACACCTGCGGTTTATCGTTAGGACCGCCTGGGTAGCCGGAATTTCGGTTCCCCTCGGCGGGTCGGAGATGCGTCCAGGAAAAAGCCCGTGACCCGGTATTCGATATTTTCGCTGGCGCGCAATGCGCTCAGCCACCACCAAGGCTGGCCCGCCGCCTGGCGCAGCCCGGAACCCAAGCCGTCCTATGACGTGGTCATCATCGGCGCCGGCGGCCATGGCCTGGCGAGCGCCTATTACCTGGCCAAGGAACACGGCATCACCAATGTCGCGGTGCTGGAGAAGGGCTACCTCGGCGGCGGCAACACGGGGCGCAACACCACCATCGTGCGCTCCAATTATCAGATCGAGCCCAACGCCCATTTCTACGAACATTCCATGAAGCTGTGGGAGGGGCTGACCCGCGAGCTGAATTTCAACGTCATGCTGAGCCAGCGCGGCGTCATCAACCTGGCCCATTCGGACCCCCAGATCGATGCCTACATGCGGCGCGGCAACGCCATGCGCCTCAACGGCATCGACGCCGAGTACCTGGACCGCGACCAGGTGCGGGCCAAGGTGCCCATCCTCGATTGCTCGGCCGACGCGCGCTTTCCGGTCCTGGGCGGGCTGTTGCAGCCGCGCGGCGGCGCGGCGCGCCACGACGCCGTTGCCTGGGGCTACGCGCGCGCCGCCGATGGGCGCGGCGTCGACATCATCCAGAACTGCGAGGTCACGGGGATCACGATCGAAGACGGGCGCGTCACCGGCGTCGAAACCACGCGAGGCACGATCAAGGCGGGCAAGGTCGGCATGGCGGTCGCCGGGCATTCGGGTCAGGTCGCGGCCATGGCCGGGCTGCGCCTGCCCATCGAATCCCACGTCCTTCAGGCCCTGGTCACCGAGCCCGTCAAGCCGATCCTCGACACCGTGGTCACCTTCGGCGCCGGGCACCTCTATGTCAGCCAGTCCGACAAGGGCGAGTTGGTCATGGGCGGCGACATCGACGGCTACAACACCTATACCCAGCGCGGCAATCTGCCGACCATCGGCCACGTGGTGGCCACCGCGGTCACGTTCTTTCCCATCTTTTCGCGCCTGCGCGTCATGCGCACCTGGGGCGGCACCGTCGATATGTCCATGGACGGCAGTCCGTTTATCTGCAAGACGCCGGTTGACGGGCTCTACCTCAACGGCGGGTGGAATTACGGCGGCTTCAAGGCGACGCCGTCCTCGGGCTGGGTGTTCGCCCATACCATCGCCGAAGACCGGCCCCATCCGTTGAACGAGGCCTTCACCCTGGACCGCTTCGCCCTCGGCCATGCCATCGACGAAAAGGGCATGGGTCCGGTGCCCGAGGCCCATTAGGACAGAGGAGAGCGAGACCATGTTCAACATCCGCTGTCCCTGGTGCGGCGAAAGGCCGGCGATCGAGTTCGCCTACGGCGGCGACGCCAGCCGGCCCAGGCCCGAGGCGCCCGAAGCGCTCACCGACGAAGCCTGGCACGATTACGTCTTCATCCGCGATAATCCGGCCGGCCCGCACCCTGAATACTGGCAGCACTCGGGCGGCTGCCGCCAATGGATGACGGCGCTGCGCGACACCACAACCCACGAGATCCTGGCCACGGCGCCGCCGGGCGAACCCCTAGGCGGGGAACGGACATGACGGCCCAACCCTTCCGCAACGCCGAAGGCGGTCTCATCGACCGCGACCGGCCGCTTGGCTTCACCTTCAACGGGCGGCGCTATCGGGGATTTGCCGGCGATACCCTGGCCTCGGCCTTGCTCGCCTCCGGTGTGCGCCGGGTGGCGCGGAGCTTCAAGTACCACCGTCCGCGCGGCATATTCGCCGCCGGCGAGGAGGAACCCAGCGCCTTGGTGCAGCTTCGCCTGGGCGCCCGCACCGAGCCCAATATCCGCGCCACCCGGATCGAACTTTTCGACGGATTGGTCGCCGCCAGCCAGAATTGCTGGCCCTCGGTCGACTTCGACCTGGGGGCCGGCGCCGCCTGGGCCTCGCGCCTCATGCCCGCCGGCTTCTATTACAAGACCTTCAAGTGGCCGGGCTTTCTTTGGCCGGCCTACGAGCACACGCTGCGGAACTTGGCGGGCATGGGCGTGGCGCCCCGCGAGGCAGACCCCGACCGCTACGAACACCGCTTCGCCCATTGCGATGTACTGGTCGTCGGCGGGGGACCGGCGGGACTGGCGGCCGCCGTGGCGGCGGGCCGCCCCGGGGCGCGGGTCATGGTGGCCGACGACGGCCCTGAATTGGGTGGCTCGCTGACGGCCGAACGCGCGCCCATCGATGGTGCCCCGGCAATGGAATGGGCGGCGGCAACGGTGGCCGAATTGGCCGCCATGGGCGACGTCACCTTGTTACGCCGCGCCACGGCATTCGGCTATTACGACCACAACGCCCTGGCCATTACCGAGCACGTCGCCGACCATCTGGCCGAGCCCCCGCCTCATCAGCCGCGCCAGCGGCTGTGGATGGTGCGCGCCCGTCAGGTCGTGCTGGCCACCGGGGCGACGGAGCGCTCGTTCGTCTTCGCCGACAACGACCGTCCGGGGATCATGCTGGCCTCGGCGGCGCGCACTTACGCCAACCGCTTCGCCGTGCGCGCCGGGCGGCGCTGCGTCGTCTTCACCAACAATGATTCCGCCTACAGGGCGGCGGCCGACCTGGCGGCGGCGGGGGTCGAGATCGGCGCCGTCGTCGATGTGCGTCCCGACGGCCCCGGTCCGACGGCCACCAAGGCCTTGGACAGCGGCATCGAACGCCTGACCGGCCATGCGGTCGCCGCAACGCGGGGCGGGAGCACCTTGGGCGCGGTAGAGGTGGCGCCGCTGAACGAGGCGGGCGATGGCCTTGGCGGCCCCTCGCGGCGGCTCGACTGCGACTTGCTCTGTGTTTCCGGTGGCTGGAATCCGGCGCTGCAGCTCCATGCCCAGGCCCAGGGACGGCCGGTTTACGACGAAGCCCTCGCCGCCTTCGTGCCCGGGCCCCCGGTCCAAGCCGAACGTTCGGCGGGCTCGGCCAAGGGCACCTTCACCCTGGCCGGATGCCTCGCCGACGGCATGGCGGCGGGCACCGAGGCGGCGCGCCAAGCAGGCTTCGACGCCGCCGAGACGCCGCCTGTTCCGGCCTGCGAGGACGAAGGCGGCGCGGCGCCGATGCGCGGGTTGTGGTCCGTCCCCTCGCCGCCCGGCCGGCGGCGCAAGCGCTTTGTCGATTTGCAGACCGACGTCACCGAAGCCGACGTCGAGTTGGCGGCGCGCGAGGGCTACAAATCCGTCGAGCATCTGAAGCGCTACACCACGCTGGGCATGGGCACCGATCAGGGGCGGACCGGCAACGTGGTTGGGTTGGCCATCCTTGCCGGCCAGCTTGGCGCCGACATCGGGCAAGTCGGCACCACCACTTTCCGCCCACCCTTCGTGCCGGTGACCATGGGCACCATCGCCGGCCCCGAGATCGGCCATCACTTCCAGCCCGTCCGGCGTTCCGCCATGCATGGCTGGCACGAAGCCGCCGGGGCCGCCTTTGTCCCGGCGGGGCTGTGGCTGCGGCCCCAGTATTATGCGCGCCCCGGAGAGGGCCTGTGGGACGCCATCTACCGCGAAACCGTGGCGGTGCGAACATCGGTCGGCCTGTGCGACGTCTCGACGCTGGGCAAGATCGACATCCAGGGCGCCGACGCCGCCGAGTTCCTCAACCGGGTCTACATCAACGCCTGGAGCAAGCTTGGCATCGGCCGCTGCCGCTACGGCGTCATGCTGCGCGAAGACGGCATCGTCCTTGACGACGGCACCACCTCGCGCCTCGCCGACAACCACTACCTGATGACCACCACCACCGCCAGCGCGGGTCCGGTCATGGGGCACCTGGAATACTTCCTGCAGGTCGTTTGGCCCGAGCTTGACGTGCACATCATCTCGGTGACCGAGGAATGGGCCGCCATCGCCCTGGCCGGCCCCGACAGCCGCAAGGTACTGGAACGGCTGACCGACGATATCGACGTGAGCAACGAGGCCCTGCCCTTCATGGGGGTGCGCCAGGGCACCTTCGCCGGCGTCGCCGGGCGTCTCTTCCGCATCAGCTTCTCCGGCGAGTTGGCCTATGAGATCAACGTCCCCGCCGATTACGGGCAACACCTGTGGGAAGCTATGCTGGCGGCCGGCAAGGAGTTCGATATCACGCCCTATGGCACCGAGGCCCTGGGCATCTTGCGCACCGAGAAGGGCCACGTGGTGGGTGGCGAGCTCAATGGGCGGACCACCGCTGACGACCTTGGCTTCGGGCGCATGGCAAGCAGCGCCAAGGAGTTCATCGGCAAGCGGTCTCTGAACCGCCCCGGCCTGACCGACGAGAACCGCAAGCAGCTTGTCGGCCTGGTCCCAGCCGACGGCAAGACGGCCATCCCGCGCGGCGGCCAGATCGTCGCCGACCCCGACCACCCCCTTCCCAAACCGATGATCGGCGAGGTCACCTCGGCCTGCTACAGCCCCAACCTGAAGACGCCCATCGGTCTCGCCATCATAACCGCCGGGCGGGCGCGCCTGGGCGAGACCCTTTATGCCCTCTCGCCGATGCGTGGCGAGCGAGTCGCCGTCACCATAGCCGACCCGGTGTTCATCGATCCCGAAGGAGAACGTCTGCGTGCCTGAGTCGCCCCAACGCCGTTCGGCCCTTGTTGAGGTCTACCAAACCGGCACTTTCGGCGCCGCGCCCAAAGACGGCCCGGGCATTCAACTGGCCGAACGCCGGGGGCTGGCCCTTCTTCACTTGGCCGGGCGCGGCGATGACGAGGCCTTTCGCGCCGCCGTCAAGGGGTGCCTCGGTTGCGATGCGCCCGCTACTCCCAACACCACGGCGGCGGCCGGTGATCGCTGCCTCTTGTGGCTGGCGCCGACGCGGTGGCTGGTGGTCTCGGAACGAGATGCACCGGAAGACCTGGAAAGGGACTTGGGCGCCGCCCTCGCCGGCCTTTCGGGCGCCGTCACCGACGTCTCTAGCGGCCGCACGGTGATCCGTGTTGCGGGTCGCAATGCCCGCGATTTACTAGCCAAGGGCTGTCCGCTAGACTTTCATGGCGCCCGCTTCAAGCCCGGCGACTGTGCCCAAAGTATCCTTGGCACCATCAACGTGCTTCTCCATGCTACCGACGACGGGGCGGCCATCGATCTCTACTGCGCGCGGGGCTTCGCGCTTTCGATGTGGCAATGGCTGACCGACGCCGCCGGCGAGTTCGGCACCCGCGTCGACGACCCCCTCCAAGGGTGAATGACGGCCAAGGCGTCTGGCGTTGTTGAAAATATTTCTTCTGAGGCCGATGTCGAAAGTGTAGGATTGGGATGTTGGAATAATTCCAAACTACGCGAGGGGTAAGAATGAGCGACAGTCATAAGGGAACGTGTTTTTGCGGCGCCGTTGAGTTCGAGGTGTCCGGCGCACCCGAGGGAATGGGCTATTGCCATTGCCAATCGTGTCGCTCGTGGTCGGCGGGACCGGTGAATGCCTTCACCTTATGGAAGCCCGAGGCGGTGAAAATCACCACCGGCTCGGAACACATCGGCAATTACCAAAAAACCGAAAACAGTGAGCGCCAATACTGCACAAAATGTGGCGGTCATGTCATGACGGCCCATCCACCTCTGGGCTTGATCGATGTCTACGCCGCCACCCTGCCGAGCTTGAAGTTCGAACCCGGGGTGCATGTGAATTATGCCGAGACGGTTCTGCCCATGAAGGATGGGCTTCCCAAGCTGAAGGATTTTCCCAGCGAATTCGGCGGCTCCGGTGAAACGATGCCGGAGTAATTCACCGCCATTCCGCGGTGCTATCGGGACGCGGGCCTTTTAATCCAATTCGTTCTTGTGGAACGTGCCGTCCTTCATCACCGCCTTTAGGTAGGTCTCGGGCTTTTGCAGGACGCCGAGGTCGTCAAGCGGATTGCCGTCGACGACAAGGAGGTCGGCGCGTGCGCCCGGCGCCACGACGCCGATCTCGCCTTCCATTTTGAACAGGCGCGCCGCGTTTATCGTGGCGGCGCGGATAACGTCGATCGCGGGTTGTATCTCGCCTCGGATGGCGAACTCGAGAAGCTGGTGGCGGTGCATGGCGCCCAGGAGATCGGTGCCATAGACCATGCGGACGCCGCGCCGGTGGGCCAATTCAAGGGCCACCAGTCCGGCATCGAGGACGTCGAAGACCTGGGCGTGCAGCTCGGCCGGCAAGCCGGCCTCGACGCCTTCGTCGGCCAACGCCCGGAAAGTCGAAAGCGTCGGCACCAAGATGGCGTCGTGCTTGAGGAACAGATCGGCGCTGCTATCGTCCATCAGGTTGCCGTGCTCGATGGAACGCACGCCGCACTGTAACGCCCGGTTGACGGCGCGCGCCGTATAGGCATGGCCGAGTACGTAAATCTCGGCCGCTTCGGCCTCCTCGACCGCAGCCGTCATCTCGTCGACCGAGAACTGGGTGCTTGAGATGCGGTCGGTCGGCGAGGCGATGCCGCCGGCGACCATCAGCTTGATGTGGCGCGCACCCTTGCGGATTTCATCACGGCAGGCGCGGCGCACCTCGTCGACACCGTCGCAAATACGGCCCAGGCCGGCGCAGCAGAAGCAGCCCTTGATGGCGTCCTCGCCCGGGCCGCGCATGTCGCCATGGCCGCCGGTCTGTGACAGGGCCTTGCCGCCGAACAGCACCCGGGGTCCGGTGAAGTAGCCTTCGTCGACGGCCTGGGCGATGCCGTAGTCAGCGCCGCCGGCGTCGCGCACGGTGGTGAAGCCCCGCATCAACATACCCATCAAAACGTCGGCGGTGCGCGCCGAGACATAGAACGGCGACCACCGCATCAAAGCGGCGAAGTTGGCCGTCGCGGCGGTGATATGCACGTGGGCATCGCACAATCCCGGCATCAAGACCTTGCCGGCGAGGTCGATTTCGTCCGCCCCGCCGCCCTTGACCGGGCCGTCGGCCACTTCGGCGACAAGGCCGTCCCGAACCAGGACGTGGCGTCCCTCCAACAGCGCTCCGTCCACCGTGTCGAGGAGCAAGGCGTTCGTGAACAATACATCGTTCGTCATTCTCTCTCCCCCTCCCTTCGGGCGAGCAACGCCGGCGCCAGCAGCGCCGCGAAGGGTGCGCCCGCGTCCAGGTCGTCGTCCGTGTAATAGCCCTCCTCGTGCAGCATGTTCACCGTGCCCAAGAGGATGCCGTCATGCATGACGAGCAGATTGATTACCGAGCCGCAACCCAGGCTCTCGATCAGTTCATGGTCGTAAAAGGCCCAGCGGATGTCGTCCAGGGTACGGCCCAGATAGGGTTGTTTTCCTTCCAGCACCCTCTCACCCCACGGGGTCGGCCCCATGGCCTTGCGGCCCTTCACCGGATAAGCCTGGGCCATGTTGGTGTAAAGCCGCTCCAGATCGCCCATCTCCAGGTCGACCTCAAGGACGGTAAACAGCTTGTGGCCGATGACCCGTGCCAGAGCGCGTTCCACGGCGTCGAACAGCACTTTCGGCTGTCCCGCCTCGGCCGCCGCCCGGGTTACTTCGTCAAGCGCCGTCCAGGGATTGGTACCGGGCTGTCGAGTCATGGCGGCGATTGTTTCCGAATCCGGGTTCCTGTCAACCATGGGACCCGCTTACGACAGGCGGCGATAGACAAAGCGCGCGAAGACGGGGAGGAAATAGACCGGCACCTGAGAAAGGGCAACGAACAACAAGAGATCGGCGCCCCCGGCGGCACCCGCCAATCCCCACATGATCCCCATGTTGCGGTTGCCGGCGCACAGGCCGAGACTGAGCGCGGTGCGGCGCCCCAGACGCCAGAAGATGAGCGCCGTGCCCGCTTGAAAACCAAGGTTGGTGAGGAAGGCGGCGGCCAGGAAGGCGGCGCCGACCCACGGTTCGCTCATCATCCTGTGAGTGACGCCATCCATCACCGCTACCGCGAAGACGAGCAGCATGAAGACGTTGATGCTCTCGATCGTCTTGTCATGGGCGGCCAGGCGCCGGGGTCCGGCAAGGCGGTGAATAATGCCCCAGGCGACAGCGAAGGGCAGGGCCAGGAAGAGGCCCACCCGTCCGGCGAAATCCCAAGGCGACACCATGACCTCCAGGTCGATCAGCCACAGGGCAATCGGTGCCAGGGTCAGGGGCAGCGCCAAGGTCGATATGACCATGACGATGGTCACCAGTTCGGCGTCCAGCCTCAGCAGTTGGGCAAAGGTGGCGGACGAAAGCAGGGGCGCGGCGCAGCCCCAGATCACCAGGGCCATGGTCAACCCCGGCGACAGGTGAAGGGCCGTCGCCACGGCCCAGAGGATGACGGGCGTCACGATTACCTGGCACGCCGCCGCCAAGACGCTGATCCCGGGCCGACGAAGGTAACCCCCGAGAATGGACCAGTCGAGGCGCAGGAGCGGCAAGGTCACGATGACAACGATGGACGGTTCCAGGAGCGGCCGCAGGGCCGCCGCCAACTCCGGCACCAGGAGGCCGAGAAAGATGCCCGCCGCCAGGAGCGGGGTAGCGTGGCCGGTCAGGAAGGCAACGAGGCGCGCCGGCATGGGATCAAATGCTCCCCTTGGGAGCGGCCCCCGTCATGGCGCCATCGGTCCTGGTCAAGACAAGGATATTACCGCCAAGGATGAAAACCAGGCCAACCACCGTCAAAACCGTCCAACGAAATCCCTCGAAGGCGGTGGAAAGGGCCAAGGCCACGATCGGGTACAGGACCGCGGAATAGGCTGTCCTGGCGGCGCCGATGCGTCCCAGGAGAGTCAGGTAGCACCAGAACCCGAAGGCCGTGGTAATGACCGCCACATAGACTAAAGATAGGGAATACTTAAGCGATGGATCGAAAATGAACGGTTGTCCCCGTGCGAGCGCGATGAACACGGTAAACAGCGCCCCGTAGGCCATGGCATAGGTCATGCACTGCATGACGGGCAGGCCGCGCGCCTGATTGCGCATCGCCGCCATATTGCCGAGCGAGGCCAGGTAGGTACCAGCCAGTACCAGGACCAGCCCCAATGTTCCGCCCCGCGACAGGTCGAAAGCCCGCACCTCGGGCCAGAAAACGCAAGTGATGCCGACCAAACCGAGCGCCGCCCCCACCGTCACCCGCCCGGGCACCGAAGTGCGGAAAATGAGCGCCCCATTGCCGATGTTCATGACCACGATGGTCGAAAAGGCCACCGCCACCAAACCGCTGGCGAGATACTGGGTTCCCAGATAAATCAGGAACTGGTTGACCGAAAAGAGCAATAGGCCCTGCAGGGCCATAAAAGCGTGCTCGCGCAGCGTGAAGCGCATGGCGAGGCGCGCCGCCAGGCAATAGAGGAAGAGGATCGCCGCGGCGATGACGAAGCGATAGGCGACAGAGACCTCGGGCGCCACCACGCCAAGCTGGTACTTGATGCCCAGCCAAGCGGAGCCAAAGACCAGAACCGCGGCGCTGTAGAGCAGAAAATTCATCACGTCATCGGCGCCGGCCGGGCTCTCCTCGGGTCCTCTTGCCTAACTGGTCTCTTCGGGGCCGGGCAGTTTGAAGATATCGACGGTCGAGGCTCCGGCCTCGATCTGTTGGCGGACAGCCTGCTCGCTATCCAGCCTTGCCTTGCAGCGCACCAGCAGGTCATCTTGGATGTCGCGCGGCACGACCGCCACCCCGTCGTCGTCGCCGACGATGATGTCACCCGGCGCCACCGTACAGCCGCCGCACTGGATGGGAACGTTGATCTCGCCCCCCCAGCCCTTGTGCGGCCCCGCCGGAACGATCCCCCGGCAGAACATCGCCACCGGCGACTGCCTGAGGTCTTCCAGGTCGCGGGCGCTGCCATCGATGACGACCCCGACCACGCCGCGTTTGGCGGCGGTCATTTGCAGGAGTTCCCCCCATACGGCATGATCCACATGGCCGCCGGCATCGATGACGATGGCGGCTCCGGGCCAAGCCATCGCCGCCGCGTGATGAAGCGCCAGGTTGTCGGCAACCATGGTCTTTACCGTCAGCGCCTCGCCGGCGAAACCAAGCCCGGGCGCCACCGGCTTGATGGCCGCCGCCATGGTACCGCCGCGGTTGCGTTCGTCGCTGATGATGGAGGTCGGAATGACCCGCCAGGCGGCCAGGACGTCGGCCTCGATATGCGGAAGGTCGGATTCGATTATATGTAACATGGCTATCCTTTCGGCAGGTCGAACAGCGCCGACGGCAACCACAACGCGATCTGCGGGAAAGCCGTGATGATGACCACCGCGACGCACATGAGAACAAAGAACGGCAGCGCCGCAATGGCCACCCGACCGATAGGATGTCCGGTCAGGCCCTGCAAGATGAACAGGTTGAATTCGTCATTCAATGCCATTGATCATCCGTATTTCCCCCCTTGTCCACTTCTTTCTTGCGGACTTTCTACGTCTTGTCTGGAATTATAGGTGTTCGTCGAGACGATGCCAGGGGCATTGTCATGGCCCGTAGTGGCGGCGCATATATTGGGCGGAGAACTGTCCGTTTTCGCGGTCGATGGCCGGACCTTCCGGCGGTGGCTCGGACGACGGTCCGTAGCCGCCGGCGCGGGGAGTCTCCATGACAAATTGCTCATCCCGCTTGCCGTCCAGTATTTCGTCGTGACGCGCCCGATCCATGCGAACGAAACGGCCGGGGGTTTGCAGTCCCTTTCCAATGCCTTATCCTTGGGCCGCGTTAAGGGATCGTCCACGCCGGCTTTGCGGTCGGCGGTAAAGTGTCGCGTATCAAGGACCGAAGACATGGCGGAGTTCGATCAAGTCAATGCGTTGCTGGTGGACCCGAACCCGAAGGTTCGCGAACACATCGAAGCGGTCCTCCGCGATGTCGGGTTCTCCCAGTTGCGCCTTGGCGCCACCCTTGACGACATCAAGGACGGCGTCGACGAGTCGACCCCCGACTTGTTGCTCTGTGGCGCCGACTTTCCCGACGGCGATATTTGCGAAACCATGGTCATGCTGCGCCACGGCGTCGTCGGTGACAATCCCTTTCTTTCGATTGCCGTCCTGAGCCGAGATGCCAGTTCGCAAAAAGCGCTCGATGTCTTGGAATGGGGGGCTGATTTTGCCGTCGGCGTGCCGTCAAACGGGGACGCGCTACGCCGGCACTTGGAAACCCACTTCGAGAACCGCAACCCTTTTATCGTAACCACCGAATACATGGGCCCCGACCGACGCCAGGATATCGAACGCGCCAGCAAGATTGCCCAGATCGAGGTCCCGCATATCTTCAAGGTCAAGGCCAGGGGGGGGCCGCTGGATGGCATGCGCGAAGCCATAGAGGCGACCATGATTGACTTCAACGCGCAAAAATTGGCGCGCCACGTCGATCAGGTCGATTACTTGATCAAGCGAATCGGACCCGACCTCATGGTCGGCGAAGCGGATGAAACCGTGCGCCTGTTCCTGGAAAAACTGATGTTCGTTGCCCAGGACCTGGGCCTACGCGTCGAAGGCACGCCCCATGCCGGCCTCTCCAAAATTTGCCGGGGACTGTACCAAGTGACGAGCGCCATCCACGCCCGGCAGGCCGGTCCCCGAACCAAAGACGTCAACCTCTTGATTGGACTGGCACAAAAACTGACAGCCGATTTCTCGGCACTGAGCGTCTAGGAAACCGGTTGCACTTGATGAGACAAACGACGGCGGAGATATAAGTTGGATATTACCACCGTATTCGGATTGATCACCGGCGTCGTGGTGGTGACACTCGCCATTCTCACCGGATCGGACCTGTGGATATTCCTCAACCTGCCCGGATTTCTCATCGTCATGGGCGGGACCTTTGCCGCGACCCTGATAAAATTTCCTTGGGGCTGTCCCAGATAACCCATTTGGGGGGTTATCATGGGAGCTATGCGGAAGAGCCGTC
>JASLLZ010000082.1 GCA_030746775.1 Rhodospirillales bacterium
TCGCACGAAACTTCCTCTCTGCTGTCCTCATCGCCGCAATCGTCATATGGTGGATTAATTGAGTCTGGAGCCTAGTGATCATGGCCGCTGATCAGCCCGCCCACCTATTCGCCGGCGTCGGCTTCCGCCCTATCCAGAGCGCCGGCGTCTATCTGTCGGTATCGGCCTCCGGTCCGTCGTCCTCGCCGGTCTCGCCGGTCTCTCCGGTCTTGGGCGCGTCGGGTTCACCGACCATCATGACGTCCGACACCAGGCCGGCATTCTCCAGGATGGCGCCCTCGATCTCGGCCCCCACATCGGGGTTTTCCTTGAGGAAATTCTTGACGTTCTCGCGGCCCTGGCCAATGCGCTCGGAATTGTACGAGAACCACGAGCCCGACTTCTCGACGATGCCGGCCTTGACGCCGAGGTCCAAAATCTCGCCGGTCTTGGAAATACCCTGGCCGTACATGATGTCGAACTCGATCATCTTGAACGGCGGCGCCATCTTGTTCTTCACCACCTTGACCCGGGTCTGGTTGCCGACCACCTCGTCGCGGTCCTTGATCGCGCCGATGCGCCGGATCTCGAGACGGACCGAGGAATAGAACTTGAGCGCGTTGCCGCCGGTGGTGGTTTCCGGGTTGCCGAACATGACGCCGATCTTCATGCGGATCTGGTTGATGAAGACGACCATGGTGTTGGAACGCGCCACCGAGGCGGTCAATTTGCGCAGGGCCTGGCTCATGAGGCGCGCCTGCAGGCCGACGTGGGTGTCGCCCATCTCACCCTCGAGCTCGGCCCTCGGCACCAAGGCGGCGACGCTGTCGACGACTAAAACATCGACGGCGCCCGAACGGACCAAGGTGTCGGTGATCTCCAACGCCTGTTCGCCGGCGTCGGGCTGGGAGATCAGAAGATCGTCTACGTTGACGCCGAGCTTGTGGGCATAGGCCGGGTCGAGGGCGTGTTCGGCATCGACGAAGGCGCAGGTGCCGCCCTTTTTCTGGGCCTCGGCGATGACGTGCAGCGCCAGGGTCGTCTTGCCCGACGCCTCGGGCCCGTAAATCTCGACGACGCGGCCGCGCGGCAGGCCGCCGATGCCGAGCGCGATGTCGAGGCCGAGCGAGCCCGTCGAGATGGCGTCGGCCTTGACCGCGCTCTCGCGTTGGCCGAGGCGCATGATCGAGCCCTTGCCGAAAGCGCGTTCAATCTGGCCGACGGCGGCGTCGAGAGCCTTGTTCTTGTCCATGCTTTTCTTGTCTTCGTTGTCCACGAGGCGTAATGCGCTTTCCGACATGGCGTCCTCCACTTATTCCACAGGGCGGTCCGGGATGCAATCGGATCCAATGTACATGTTTTGTTCCAACTTGCAAGCACTTTTGTTAACTTGTTAATATAGAGTGATAAATTAAGGCATATTCACGGAACGTTCGTAGCGATTCGTGACGTCACCGCGGAGAAAGGCGGCAAGGCGCCCGCTCCTTCCCGGCGCCCACTACACCTATTCGGTTTCTTCGATGGCGTCGACCATCTCGGCGTAGAAGGCCATATGGCCCTTGATGGCGGCGACCGCCTCCAGGGGGTCCGGATAGGACCACACCGCGTTCTCGGCGCTCAGGCCGCCGACCGTCAGGGTCCAATACGACGCATCGCCCTTGTGGGGGCAATGGCTGTGGTGGGCGGTGGGGCTCAGATGTTCCATGCGCACGTCGGCGGCGGGGATATAGTGGATCAGTGCGTGGCCGTCTTCATGCAGGACGAGGGCGCGGCGGCTTTCGGCGACGGCGACGCCGTTGAAGACGACCTTGATCGTGCCGCCCGCCGGTATGATGTCGATGTCGGCGCTCACACCGAGAAGCTTTCGCCGCAGCCGCAGCGCCCGGTCTCGTTCGGGTTGCGGAAGACGAAGCCCGATTGCAGCGTCGTTTCTTCGTAATCGATCTCGGTGCCGAGCAGGAACATGACCGCCTTGGGATCGATGCAGATGGCGACGCCCTTGTCTTCGACCACGTCTTCGCCTTGGCGCCGTTCCTCGGCATATTCGATCACGTAGCCGAGGCCCGAACAGCCGGTCGTCTTCACGCCGAGGCGCAATCCGAAGACCGGCCGTTCGCTCCTCTCGACCAGATCCTTGACGCGCCGGGCGGCGGCGTCGGTCAGGCTGACCAGGCGCATGGCCCGGCCGTCTTGTTCGTCGATCGCGTTCATTCGATTCCCAACGCCAGCTTGGCGTCCTCCGCCATCAGATCGGGGCTCCACGGCGGATCCCAGACCAGTTCCACGCACACCTCGCCGACGCCCTCGACGGCGGCCACCGCATCGGCCACCTGCTGGGGCAGAATTCCCGCCACCGG
Source organism: Rhodospirillales bacterium (assembly GCA_030746775.1). GTDB lineage: Bacteria > Pseudomonadota > Alphaproteobacteria > Rhodospirillales > JASLLZ01 > JASLLZ01. The sequence continues at coordinate 2,337 of JASLLZ010000082.1, forward strand.
ACAGGCCGGCGAGGTCAGCGACATGTTGACCCGGACGCTACCGTCATCGGCGATCTTGGTCTCGTAGATAAGCCCCATATCGTAGATGTTGACCGGTATCTCGGGATCGAAGACGGTGCGCATGGCCTCGATTATCTGGTCTTCGGTGGCAACCGGCGCGCCAGATTGCAGGGGCGACCCGGCGCACGCCTTTTCTTCCATGCCGCCCATGGGGGCGGGCGGGTACATGCCGGGAGGCAGGTCGTATGGTCCGTTCATCGCTGTCTTCTCCTAGGGCGACTCCCGGTGGTCGGGGATCGCTCTCGTTGGTTTCGCTCACGCCAGCGGACCTGAAGGTCCGCGCCTGCGCGGGCGCGCCGGACGACCGGCGGGCCGCCGTCGCGGCCTTGAGCCATTCCCGATGGTCGGGAACGGCTCTGGTGCTCAATCATCGTCCTCGGTGCTGACCGCGCTCCGGCCTTCCATGGCCGCCTTCATGGTGTGCCAGGCAAGGGTGGCGCATTTCACCCGCATGGGGAACTGGCGCACGCCCGAAAGCACCTGGAGCCTGTCGACGTCATCCTCCATTTCCGGATCCGCGGCCTCCGCGGCGCCGTCTTCGTCGCCGGCGCACATGTCGTGGAAGTTATCGAACAGCGCCTTGGCCTGGGCCTCGGTCTTGCCGCGCAGGACCTCGGTCATCAGCGAGGCCGAGGCCACCGAGATGGCGCAGCCGCGGCCCTCGAAGGTGACGTCCTTGATCAATCCGTCGTCTCCGACATTGAGAAAGATGTCAAGCTGGTCGCCGCACAGCGGGTTGTGGCCATGGGCGCAGTGGGTGGTCTCCTCGGGCTGGCGCAGATTGCGCGGGTTCTTGCCGTGGTCCAGGATGACCTCTTGATACAGTTCGCGCAGATCGTCGGACATCAGGCAAAAATCTCCTTCACGGATTGCAGGGCGCCGGCCAGGGCATCGGCCTCGGCCCGTGTCGAGTACATGGCGAACGAGGCGCGCACCGTCGCCGTCACGCCAAGCCGCTTCATCAGGGGCTGGGCGCAGTGGTGGCCGGCCCTGACGGCGACACCCGAGCGGTCGAGCACGGTGGCGACGTCATGCGGGTGGGCGCAGTCCATGTTGAACGACAACACGCTTGCCTTGGCCGGCGCCGTGCCGAACAGCCGCACACCGTCGATGGCGGCCAGGCGCTGGGTGGCATAGCCGAGGACGTCGCTTTCATGGCGCTGGATACGCTCCTTGCCGATCCCGGTGACATAGTCGAGCGCCGCGCCGAAGCCGATGGCCTGGACGATCGACGGCGTGCCGGCCTCGAAGCGGGCCGGCGGGTCGGCCCAGGTGGTTTCCTCGAAGGTGACGGTCTTGATCATCTCGCCGCCGCCCTGATAAGGCGGCATGGCGTCGAGAATTTCGGCCTTGCCGTAAAGCACGCCGATGCCCGACGGACCATAGATCTTGTGACTGGAGAAGGCATAGAAATCGCAGTCCAACTCCTGCACGTCGACGGGCAGGTGGATGGCCGCCTGGCAGCCGTCGAAAAGCACCCATGCGCCGTGGGCACGGGCCGCGTCGACAATGCGCCGCGCCGGCTGAATGGTTCCCAGCGCATTGGACATGTGGCTGACCGCCACCAGTTTGGTACGCTGGGTGAACAGTTTCTCGAAGCATTCGAAGTCGATTTCGCCGTCGTCGCTGATCGGCGCCACCTTGAGGACGACGCCGTGGCTGTCACGCAGCAACTGCCAGGGGATTATGTTGGAATGGTGCTCGACCTCGGAAATGATGATCTCGTCGCCGGGCGCCAGGAAGGCGCGGCCGAACGAGGCCGCGACCAGGTTGATCGATTCGGTGGCGCCGCGGGTGAATACGATTTCACTGTCGTGGCGAGCATTGATGAAGCGCCGCGTTTTCGTGCGCGCCGCTTCGTATTCGGTGGTGGCGCGTTCGCTCAGGTAATGAACGCCGCGGTGGACGTTGGCATAGGTGGTCTCATAGGCATCGCGCACCGCGTCGAGGACGGCCCTGGGCTTCTGCGCCGAGGCGGCGTTGTCGAGATAACAAAGCGGATGACCGTGCACCTGGCTGGACAGGATGGGAAAGTCAGCGCGGATCCGTTCGACGTCGTAAGCATCGGCGGCGAATTCTGCCTCCCGGATGGGGAATGTCCTTGAAGACTCGTTCACGTCACGCTCCATGATCGGTGCTGATCCCGGCCAGCCTTCGCGTCAGGGCAGCCCTCATGGCGACGGCGATTTCGGGCGATCCGATCTCGTCCGCGACCTCACCGAGAAACGCCTCGGTAAGAAGTTGGCGAGCCCGCGCCTCGGGAATTCCGCGCGCCAAGAGGTAGAAAACCATGTCCTCGTCCAACTGGGCGGCGGTGGCGCCGTGACCGCATTTGACGTCGTCGGCGTAAATCTCAAGCTCCGGCTTGGCATTGACCTCGGCGCCCGGCGACAGCAAAAGCGCCTTGTGAAGCTGATGCCCGTCGGTTTTCTGGGCCTGTTGGCGGACCAGGGTCTTGCCCTGGAAGACGCCGCGCGCCGTGTCGTCGATGACACCCTTGAAGACGACCCTTGATTCGGCACCGGGGCTGGCGTGGTCGATGAAAATGGCGTTGTCGACTTGGCCGTCGCCGGCCGCCACGTAGGCGCCGGCAAGGCGGCATTCGGCGCCCGCCGCCGTCAGGCGCACCCGCGTCTCGTTGCGGACCAGACGGCCGCCGAGGGTCAAGACGAAGCCGTTGTAGCGCGCGCCGGCGGCCAGGCGGAGCGCCGTCGTTGCGATATGAAAGGATTGCTCCGCCTCGTCAACCAGCTTGGCGTGGTCGAGCCGGGCATCGTCTTGCAATACCATCTCGACGACGCCATTGGAGAACGTCGGCGCGCCCTCTTGGCCTATGTGGCTTTCGACGACCACGGCTTGGCTGGCGCGCCCGGCGATCAGCAGGTGGCGCGTCTGGAACATCGCCGGCGTCGAGGCGGCGGCCAGGAAAATCAGGTGGAGAGGCTTTTGCGGCCGGGCGCCGTCGGCCAGCTTGATCGCGGCGCCGTCGCTCCAAAGAGCCGCGTTGAGGGCGGCCAGGGGCATTCCGTCGAGGTCGAGAACCCGGCCCGCGTGCTCGGCGACCCAGCCCGGCGCCGTCATCGGCCGGCCCAGGGTGACGACCTCTATTCCGTCATCCGCCAGGCCGTCGTCCGACATCTCGGGACTATGCCGCCCGTTGACGAAGACCAGCCGGTGGGCCTCGGTCAGGCCGGCGATGCGCCGATCGGGGACCGTTATCCCGTCGGGCGCCGGGACGCCGGCTTCAAAGGCGGATCGGGTCAGGCCGTCGAGACGGGTGTATTTCCAGGCCTCCACCTTGGCGTGGGGCAAGCCTTCTTGGCGGTACACCGCGAGACCGGCGCGGCGCAACGCCGACGCCCAGTCGGGCTGATCGGCGTCCACCGCATCGAGGCGGTCGAGAAACGGCGCGCTACGCGTGGATTTGGCGTCCATGACGTCTTTTCCCGTTCCTTCAGGCGGCGGCCGCGTCGAGGAACTCGGCGTAGCCCGATTTCTCAAGCTCAAGGGCCAGCTCCTTGCCGCCCGACTTGACGATGCGCCCCCGCGCCAGAACGTGCACCCGGTCCGGCACCACGTAATCGAGGAGGCGCTGGTAATGGGTGATCATCAAAACGCCGCGGTCGGCCGAATGCAGTGCGTTGATGCCGTCGGCGACCACCTTCAGGGCGTCGATGTCGAGGCCCGAATCGGTCTCGTCGAGGACCGCCAGGCGGGGCTCGAGGATCGCCATCTGCAGAATTTCGTTGCGCTTCTTCTCGCCGCCCGAAAAGCCGACGTTGACGGGCCGCTTCAACAGGTCGTCGGTGATGCCCAGTTCCTTGGTCTTGCGGCGTATCACCTTGACGAATTCCATGGCGTCGAGTTCGGGCTCGCCGCGCTCGCGGCGCCCTGCGTTGAGGGCGTGGCGGAGAAAGGTGGTGGTGGTGACACCGGGGATCTCGACCGGATACTGAAAGGCCAGGAAGACACCCTTGCGGGCCCGTTCGTCGGCTTCCATCGCCAAAAGATCCGAGCCGTCGTAGCGCACGCCGCCGCCGGTCACTTCATAGCCCGGGCGGCCTGCGATGACGTGGCTGAGCGTGCTCTTGCCCGAACCGTTGGGCCCCATGATGGCGTGCACCTTGCCCGCCTCGACGTCGAGGCTGATGCCGCTCAGTATTTCCTTGCCGGCGACCTCGACACGGAGGTCCTTGATCTCAAGTAGTGCCATGAACGGTGTGTCCTTATTCCCTCTCAGCCGACGCTGCCCTCAAGGCTGATGCCGACCAGCTTCTGCGCCTCGACGGCGAATTCCATGGGCAGGGTCTGCAACACTTCCTTGCAAAAGCCGTTGACGATGAGCGATACCGCCTCTTCTTCGTCCAGGCCGCGCTGCAAGCAATAAAACAACTGGTCGTCACTGATCTTCGACGTCGTCGCCTCGTGCTCGACGTTGGCCGTCGGGTTGCGCGATTCGATGTAGGGCACGGTATGGGCGCCGCACTCATCGCCGATCAGCAGACTGTCGCATTGGGTGTAGTTGCGGGCGCCGTCGGCCTTGGACTGGATGCGCACCAGTCCGCGATAGGTGCTGTCGGCGCGGCCCGCCGAGATGCCCTTGGCGATGATGCGCGACCGTGTGCCCTTGCCGATGTGGATCATCTTGGTGCCGGTGTCGGCCTGTTGGCGGTTGTTGGTGATGGCCACCGAATAGAACTCGCCGACCGACCCCTCGCCCTGCAGGATGCAGCTTGGATATTTCCAGGTAATGGCCGAGCCGGTCTCGACCTGGGTCCATAGAATCTTCGAATTGCGGCCCCGACACGCACCGCGCTTGGTGACGAAGTTATAGATGCCGCCCTTGCCCTCGGCGTCACCCGGATACCAGTTCTGCACCGTCGAATATTTGATCTCGGCATCGTCGAGCGTCACCAGTTCGACGACCGCGGCATGAAGCTGGTTCTCGTCGCGCATGGGCGCCGTGCAGCCCTCGAGATAACTTACATAAGAGCCTGCCTCGGCGACGATCAAGGTGCGCTCGAACTGTCCCGTCTGCGCCGTGTTGATGCGGAAGTAGGTGCTCAGTTCCATCGGGCAGCGCACGCCCTTGGGAACGAAGACGAAGGTGCCGTCCGAAAAAACCGCCGAGTTGAGGGTGGCGAAGAAATTATCCGAATAGGGCACCACGCTGCCGAGATATTGGCGCACCAGTTCGGGATATTCGTGCACCGCTTCCGACATGGCGCAGAAAACGATGCCCATCTCTTCAAGCTTCTTTTTGTAGGTGGTGGCCACCGAAACCGAATCGAAGACCGCGTCGACGGCGACACCGGCCAGCATTTCCTGCTCTTTGAGCGGGATGCCCAGTTTTTCGTATGTGGCCAACAGCTCGGGATCGACCTCGTCCAGGCTCTTCGGTCCCTCCTTGGACTTAGGCGCGGCGAAGTAATAGGCGTCTTGGTAGTCGATCGGCGGATAGGCGACCTTGGCCCAAGTCGGCTCGGTCATCGTCGTCCACATCCGATAGGCCTTGAGCCGCCATTCCAAAAGCCATTCGGGCTCTTCCTTCTTGGCCGAGATGAAGCGCACGGTGTCCTCGTTCAGGCCCTTGGGCGCCGTCTCCATCTCGATGTCGGTGACGAAGCCGTACTTGTACGTCTCCGCGCTGGCCAGTTCTTCGACCGTTTTCGCTTCCGGGGCCATATCGTTCGTCTCCGATCTTCCGTTATCGCCGCCGCTTAGCGCGCCGCGGGCATGGAAGCGCCGCCCGCGAACGCATCGGGAGTGGCGAACGGCCTGATCGCCATTTCAGCCAGCGAAACCTCGTTCAAGGCCCGCCGGATGACCGTGTTGACCATTTCCCAGCGCCCGTTCATGGGGCAGGTTTGCTCGTACTCGCAGTTGTCGTGGGTGCCGTCGACGCAGGCTGCGACGGCGAGCGGCCCTTCGACCGCCTCGACGATCTGGGCGACGGAAATGTCCTCCGCCGAACGACCCAGGCCGTAACCGCCGGCGCGACCGCGGTGGGCCACCGTGAGCCCGCCCTGGGCCAGCACTTTGAGCAGTTTTGCCACGGTCGGTTGGGGGATGGTCGTCTTGCGGGCGAGATCGGCCGAAGCCACGACCTTGCCGCTCAGCGCCAGTTCCGTCATCAGCACGACGGAGTAGTCGGTCATTTTGTTGAGACGGATCATTGGAGCGATTCCATACAGGACTATTCCCGTACCGTTTATTTATACCGCGGCGCAGCAATGTCAAGGACCAAAACGCCTCGGTAATTTCAAGGAGCCCCCCCTTGAACGTACTTTGATTTATGTCACTGCGGGCATCAGGGCCTTCGATTAAATATCGTCGCCATGGTAGGGGCGCAAAAGGAACGGGCGTTGAAGACCCATCGTCTCCGTAAAGCACAGATTGGACAGGCCTTTCCGGTCATCCAAGAGGTTTCCAGGAATCTCACCTTGGAAACCTGGACCGATTACGCCGAAGGCCTTCTGTCCGGGTCGGCCAGCGGAGCGGAGACCAGCGGGGTCATTGTCGCCGAAACGCAAAGCAAGCGCATTCGCGGCCTGTTCGTCTACAAGGTTGAGGAAAGCCTTAACTACGGCCTCTCCCTGGTCATTCAGCATCTTGTCCTTCCCGGGCTCGGCCGCACAACGGTTGCCACGGCGCTCTATGATTCCATCCGCCGATTGGCCGCCAAGAACAATTGCGCGTGTATCCGTATCGAGGCCCCCCCGGAAACCAAGTGGGACATGGAATATTTCCGCAAGCAGGGTCAACAGGTGATCAACCGGTTGCTCTGCCTGCCGGTACAGAATTCATTCCCTTAAAAAGGACCCGCTTCGCTCAGGCGCGTCCGCCCAGTTCGTCCAGGCGCTCCTTATCAAGAATCACGACCTGGCGCTTGTTGGGCAGGGAGAGAACGCCCGTCTTCTTGAGGCGGCTAAACGACCGGCTAACGGTTTCCAACGACAGGCCCAGGTAGTCGGCGATATCCCCGCGCCCAACGGGCAAAGTCAGGGGGTTGACCGGCCAGCCGGCACGGGCGAACCGTCCGGCGAACTCCAACAAGAAGCAAGCAACTCGCTCGTCGGCCGTGCGGCGCCCCAGCAGCAGCATATGGTCCTGGGCCAGGGTCAGTTCATCGTTGACGATTTCGAGCAGCCGCTTTTCCAGCCCTGGACTGCTGTCGAATAATTCCTGTAGCGGCCGGCGCGGAAAAACGCACAAGCGGGACCGGATGACCGCTTCGGCCGAATACATGAACTGTCCCCGCGACGGCATGCCCAAGAAGTCGCCCGGCAACAGGAAACCGGTTATCTGGACCCGACCGTCGACCAGCGACTTAAAGACCTTGATGACGCCTTCGGTGACTGTGTAGGCGTGGTTTCCGGGATCTCCTTCCAGAACCACGAATTGGCCCGGCTCGATCCATTTTTGGGTCATCATGCGGCCCATCTCGACGATCTGCTCGTCATCCAGGATGCCGCATATGGCCGTTCGGCGCGCGCCGCACTCGTGACAGCCAAAGTCCTCGACTCGACCGTGAAGGCTACACGGGCCCGATGCGAATGCCGGACCGAGTTGGGGCTCCGACGCAATTTCTGTCATTAGCCGTTCCCAGACGCCGATTTGCGGGTAACCGTGCAAGAACTATACACACCCCTGGGCCAAAGCCGCAAGCCAAAGACCAGGCGCCGAGAGCCTCTCGGCGTTGATTTCCCGCCCGCCCTCGTGATAGCTCAACCGGAGCCGCCGGCGCACCGGAGGAGACCCCCCATGATCCCTTGCCAACGCGACCTATTCGATATCCCCGACGCGGTGGCCTATTTCAACTGCGCCTATATCGCACCCAACCTGAAAAGCGTGCGCGCCGCCGGCGAGGCCGGCGTGGCGCGCAAATCGACGCCGTGGAACATCCACTACAAGGATTTCCACGAAGAGGTGGAGACGGTGCGCGGTCTATTCGCCCTTCTCATCGGGGCCCAGGCCGGTGACGTCGCCGTCATCCCGGCGGCCAGCTACGGTGCCGCCACCGCCGCCGCCAACCTAGCCGTCGAGCCCGGCGACCGTATCGTCTTTTTGGAGAACCAGCACCCCAGCAACATCTTTCCCTGGCGCGAGATGTGCGAACAACGCGGGGCCGAGGCGGCGATCGTAGCCAAACCCGAGGACGACGACTGGACGACCCGGGTGTTGGACGCCATCGACGAGCGCACCGCCATCGTGGCCCTGCCCAATTGCCATTGGAGCGACGGCACGGTTGTCGATCTGGTCGCCGTCGGTCAGCGCTACCGCACCATGGGCGCGGCCCTGGTCGTCGATGCCACCCAATCGGCCGGCGCCATGCCCATCGACGTCAAGGCGGTGCGCCCCGACTTCATGTTCGCGTCGGGCTACAAGTGGCTGATGTGCCCCTATGCCTTGAGCTTTCTTTACGTCGCGCCGGAACGCCAGGCCGGGCGGCCTTTGGAGGCCAACACCTTCGACCACACCGGCACGGAGGGAGGCCAGACGTGGCAGGGCGGCACCTTGCAATACCCCCGTCAATGGGCCCCAGGCGCGCGGCGCTTCGACATGGGGGAACGCGCAAACTTCGCCCTCATGCCCATGGCCGCCGCCGCCCTGGAGCAAGTCCTGGAATGGGGCATCGGCGATATCAACCGTTCTGTCCGGGCGCTGACCGACACCATCTGCGACGGCGCCGCCCGGATCGGCTTCGCCGTTCCGCCGCCGACGGCCCGTTCGGGTCACCTGACCGGGCTGCGCTTCCCCGGCGGCGCGCCGACCGGGGTCCAGGACCGATTGGCGGAGCGCGACGTTTATATCAGCATGCGCGGCGACACGGTGCGCGTCTCGCCCCACCTGTGGGTCAACCAGGCCGACGTGGACCGCCTCCTCGCGGCGCTGGCCGAGGTGGCGCCCGGCGCCTAGAACAGGCCGACGATTTCGCCCGTCTCGTCGACGCCGATGGCGTTGGCGGCAGGCACCCGCGGCAGGCCGGGCATGGTCATGACGTCGCCGCAGATCGCGACCACGAACTCGGCCCCGGCGGACACCTTGATTTCGCGAACGGGGACGACGAAGCCGCTTGGCGCGCCCTTGAGGCCGGGATCGGCCGAAAGCGAGTACTGGCTCTTGGCGACACAAACCGGGTAGTGGCCGAAGCCGCCCTCTTGGGCCTGCTCGAACTGGTTCATCACCTTCTTGTCGGCGATGATGTCGTCGGCGCCGTAAATGCGCTGGGCGATGGTCCGCATCTTGTCCCATAATGGCATGTCGTCGGGATAGAGAAGCTGGAAGTCGGCCGGCTGCTCGTCGATGATGCGCACCACCGATTGGGCCAACTCCTCGGTCCCTTCGCCTCCCATGGCCCAGTGGTCGCACTCGACGACCTCCACACCTTTGTCGGCACAAACCTGCATCAGAAGGTCGACCTCGGCCTTGGTGTCGGAGCTGAACTTGTTGACCGCGACGACGACCGGCACGCCATAGCCGCGCAGGTTCTCGATATGGCGGATCAGGTTCGACGTTCCCGTCTTGAGTGCCGCCACGTCTTCGTTCTTGAGATCGCCCTTGGCCACGCCGCCGTGCATCTTGAGCGCCCGGATGGTCGCCACGAGAACAACCGCGTCGGGCGAGAGACCGGCCTTGCGGCACTTGATATCGAAGAACTTCTGAGCCCCGAGATCGGCCCCGAATCCGGCCTCGGTCACCACGTAGTCGCTAAGCTTCAGCGCCGTTTGCGTCGCCAGTACCGAGTTGCAGCCATGGGCGATGTTGGCGAAGGGGCCGCCGTGGATGAAGGCCGGGTTGTTCTCCAGGGTCTGCACCAGGTTGGGCATCAGGGCGTCCTTGAGAAGCGCCGTCATGGCGCCGTCGGCGTTGAGCGCGCTGGCGCGGACCGGCTTGCGCTCGCGGGTGTAGCCGACGACGGTGTTGCCCAGCCGGCGCTGCAAGTCGGCAAGATCGGTGGCCAGGCAGAAAATCGCCATGACCTCCGACGCAACGGTGATGTCGAAGCCGTCCTGGCGCGGGAAGCCGTTGGCGATGCCGCCCAGGTTACAAACGATCTGGCGCAGCGCCCGGTCGTTCATATCGACCACCCGGGGCCAGACGACGCGGCGCGCGTCGATGCCCTCGGCGTTGCCATAATAGATGTGGTTGTCGACCAGGGCCGAAAGCAGGTTGTGGGCGACGCCGATGGCGTGGAAGTCGCCGGTGAAATGCAGGTTGATGTCGGCCATCGGCACGACCTGGGCATAGCCGCCGCCGGCGGCGCCGCCCTTGATGCCGAAGCACGGGCCCAGCGACGGCTCGCGCAGGCACATTATCGCCTTCTTGCCGATGCGGTTCAGCGCGTCGCCCAGACCGACGGTGGTCGTCGTCTTGCCCTCGCCGGCCGGCGTCGGCGTAATCGCGGTCACCAAGATAAGCTTGCCGTCGGGCTTGTCGGCCAGCGAGCGGACGTAATCAAGCCCGATCTTGGCCTTGTAATGACCATAGGGCTCCAACGCGTCGGCGGGAATGCCTAGCTTGTCCGCCGCCACGTCGGCGATGGGCCGCATGTCGGCGGCGCGCGCGATGTCGATATCGCTCTTTGGCTCCAAGTGTTGTTGAGCGGTGGTTTGATTCGGATTTGTCATGCGCTCCATCCCAGTTTCGGTTACGGCCCAAGACCCGCCGCGGCGAACCATAATAGCGGATGTCCGGTCGGGCAAACGGATTTCTAATGGACGGCGCCGCCGCCTTGGTTGAAAATGACCGGCACCGATCGACTATGATCGACAATGGCCGCCACCCGACGGCCCAGGGAAACCGCCTCCCCAAATTCTCAGGTCAGGTGCATGGCTCAGATCAACATCATGGTTTCCCGCCACTCGGCGTTCTACACCCCTCTGATATCGACCATCACGGGCGGCTTTCTTGGCGAAGAAGGCCTGGAACCCACCTACTCGGTCGCCACGCCGCGCCGCTCCGTGGCCAAGGCCATCCTCGACGGTTCGGTGGATCTCGCCCAGTCGGCGGTGTCGCGGGGCTGGGGACCGCTCGAACGCGGCCAGCGGCCCGACATCCTGCACTTTGCCCAGATCAATGAGCGCGACGGATTCTTCCTCACCGGCCGCGAGCGCGACCGCGGATTTCACCTGGGACAAGTTGGCGGGTAAAGAGGTTCTGGTCGATCACGGCGATCAGCCGCTTGCCATGTTCCGCTATGCGCTCCACAAGAAGGGCGTCGATTTCGCCAGCCTGACCGCCATCGACGTCGGCGACGCCCAGGCCATGGACGAAGCCTTCCGGGCCGGGCGCGGCGATTACATCCACCAGCAGGGCCCGGCGCCCCAGCAGCTGGAAAACGACGAACGGGGTTTCATCGTCGCCTCGGTGGGCGAGGCCATCGGCCCGGTCGCGTTTTCGAGCCTGATGGCGTCGCGGCGCTGGCTCGGCAACATCATGGTGCGTGCCTTCATGCGCGCCTATCGCAAGGCGCGTACCTACGTCGTCGAGACTCCACCCGAAGAAATCGCCGCCGCCCAGGCCCACTTCTTCCCGCGCATCGAGGTCGAGGTGCTGGCCCGCGCCATCGCCTCATACCAGGGCCTGGGGTGCTGGACGGCCAACCCGCTGATCACCCGCGACGCTTATGACGCCGCGCTCGACGTCTTTCTCCACGCCGGCGCCATCACGCGGCGCCACGCTTACGAAGACGTCGTCGCGCCGCCGCCCGGCGAGGGTTAGAGCAAATCCCGAGCAAACGGGTTCGTTTGCGACGACGCATTTGCGTAAAATCAAAGAGCAAATACCTAGCGCCTGCCCATGCTTCGACACGGCGCCTTCGGCACCTGCTCAGCATGAGGGAATTGCTTGTATTCCAAAGAGTTCCTCATCCTGAGCCGGCCCGGAGGGCCGTGTCGAAGGATACCGCGGCGGCATATCATCCGAGGCCCTTGGTGTGAGCTAAGCGTCCCCGCCGCCCAGGGTGTTCTTGAGCCAGGCGCCGTCCTTCATGATGGCGGGCATGTGGGCGCCTTGGTCCTGCATCAGGCCCAGGTCGTCGAGGGGATTGCCGTCGACCACCAGGGCGTCGGCCAGGGCGCCGGGCGCGATGACGCCGAGCTTGCCTTCCATGCGCACGACCTCGGCGCCGATCAGGGTTGCGCTGTGGATGATCTCGGCCGGGCTCAGCACCTCGGCACGGACTTCGAACTCCTGGCTCTGGTGGGGTTGCAGCTCGCCCACCAGATCGGTGCCGAAGGCTATCTTGACGCCCGCCGCCTTGGCGATGTCCAGCGACCGGGTGCCGACCGCCAGAACCTCCTTGGCCTTCTCCAGCGCATGGTCCTGAAGGCCGAACCGGTGACCCTCGTCGACCAGCTTGCGGTAGGTGATCAGGGTCGGCACGAAGTAGGCGCCGGCCTTGGCCATCATCTTGGCGGTATCGCCATCGATGAAGTTGCCGTGCTCGATACTGCGGATGCCGGCCTCGACGCAGCGCTTGATCGCCTCGGCGGTGTAGGTGTGGGCAAGGACGTAGGTATGCGAACGCGTCGCCTCGTCGACGATGGCCTTGAGTTCGTCCATCGAGTATTGAAGAAAATCGATCGGATCGGCCGGCGAACTGACGCCGCCCGACGCCATGACCTTGATCTGATCGGCGCCGAGGCGGATCTCGTCGCGCGCCACCCGGCGCACCGCGTCGACACCGTCGGCGATCCTGGCGACACCGCCGAAATTGCACGGACACGGAACCGTCAGGTCGGCGCGCGACCGCAAATCGCCGTGGCCGCCGGTCTGGCTCAGGCCGCGCCCCGAAACGAACAGACGCGGCCCGACGAACAGGCCCTGCTCGACCGCCTGCTTGTGGCCCAGATCGGCGCCGGCGGCATCGCGCACCGTGGTGAAGCCGCGCATCAGCATGCCCAGCATCCGCTGCGACGCCGTCGCCGTGACCAGGGACGGCAGCATGCCGATGGCGGCCCAGTTGCCGCGCTTGACCTTGGTCGAGGTGACATGGGCGTGACAGTCGATCAACCCCGGCATCAAGGTCCGCCCGCCAAGATCGACGACCTCGGCGCCGGCCGCCTTGATGGCGCCGTCCGAGACCTCGGCGAACAGACCGTCCTTGACCAGCACCTGATGCCCGGTCTTGAGAACCCCCGCGTGAACGTCGAGCAGGTCCAGGTTCTTCAACAGGATTGGGCTCATCGTTTCCTCCCCTCGGCGGTCTCGCCGCCATTAACGCAGACGGTCGTTCTTGCACTATAGGTCAATGAGGGGTCGTGGCCAAAACCAAGGTTGGCCACCGTCCTTCCCTCGCCTATTGGGGTTGTCACTACCGCCCCCAGTTACAAGTTGGAAAGCGACCGCCTCGCGATTACGCGATGTCCTCGGCGTTCGGCAAGAATTGGGTATAATGTCCCCAGAATTCCGTTCTTAAAGTGATTTTTGACATGTCGGGGGATTGATATGGTTGAGAAACTCGTTCGAGTTCCGCTTAGAGAGGTTTGGAGACATGAAGCGCTCGATTTTACACGGTGGCTTCAGGAGAACGTTGATGTTCTCAATGAAGCACTCGGACTGAACCTTTCGAATGTTGAGAGAGAGCGGTCAACAGGCACGTTTAGGGTCAGGACTCATTGATTGAGATAGAAGATGATGGAAGCGGCGATGCAGATTGCGGAGAAGTAGGTGTGGGCG
>JASLLZ010000083.1 GCA_030746775.1 Rhodospirillales bacterium
GGTTTTTGCTCCCGGGGTTTTTTTTTGGGTTTTGGCGGGCCCCGGCCCCGCCCCCCCCCCCCCCCACCCTGGGCTTTGTGGGGGGGGGGTGGGGGGGTGGGGGTGCAGGCCGGTGCCGTAAAAAAAAGACCTTACACGTTGAAGCGAAAGCGGATGACGTCGCCGTCGGCGACCGCGTAATCGCGGCCTTCGTGGCGCATTTTGCCGGCGTCTCGCGCCCCCGCCTCGCCGCCGCAGGCGACGTAATCATCGAAGGTGATGGTCTCGGCGCAGATGAAGCCGCGCTCGAAGTCGCCGTGGATGGTTCCCCCCGCCCCGGGCGCCAGGGTGCCCCGGCGCACCGTCCAGGCGCGGGCCTCGGTACCGTTGGCGGTGAAGAACGTGATCAGGTGCAAGAGGCCGTAGCCGGCCCGGACGACCCTATCCAGTCCCGATACATCCAGACCCATCTGGGCCAGATACTCGCACCGCTCACCGGCGTCCGACAGCAACGCCACCTCGGCTTCGATCTGCGCCGAGATGACCACCGACGCCGCCCCTTCGGCGGCCGCCATGGCGGCGACGGCTTCGGTCTGGGCATTGCCCGCCACCGCGTCGGCTTCGTCCACGTTGCAGACATAGAGCATCGGCTTGTCGGTCAGCAGATGCAGCCCGCGCTTGCCCCCCGTCGGCCGGGCGACGGTGCGCGCCGGCCGGCCCTGGCGTAGCGCTTCCAGGACCGGCTCGATAAGCGCCAGTTCGGCCTTGGCGTCGCGCTCGCCGGTGTGTGCCTTCTTGGTCAGCGGAAGGGCGCGCCGCTCCAATGATTCCAGATCGGCCAGCATCAGCTCGGTGGCGACAATGGCGGCGTCACGCGGCGCATCCACGGCCTCCTCGACGTGCGCCACGTTATCGTCGGCGAAACAGCGAAGGACCTGGACGACGGCATCGACCTCGCGGATGTGGGCGAGAAACTGGTTGCCCAGGCCCTCGCCCTTGGAAGCCCCGCGCACCAATCCGGCGATATCGACGAAGTCCAACTGGGTGGGCTGGGTGCGCGCCGAGCCGGCCAGGGCGGCGACCCGGTCGAGGCGGTCGTCGGGCACGGCGACGCGGCCCACGTTGGGCTCGATCGTGCAGAAAGGATAGTTGGCGGCCTCCGCCGCCTGGGTCGCCGTCAGGGCATTGAACAGCGTCGACTTGCCGACATTGGGAAGGCCGACGATGCCGCAGCTAAAGCCCATCGGATGGTTCCGCGTCTTCTTCCGTTTTGTCTTCCCCTGGACCCGGCTCCGCCGGCCGGCGCTTGTCCGGCTTCGGCCTGGGCGGATTGACGGCCAAGGCCACCTTGCTCATGAATGCCGCGTCGTCGCCTTCGACCATGAGGCCGAAGTTCTCGGCGATCGCCTCCAGGATGGTCTCCAGCCAGGCCTGATCGGCCTTGGCGAAGTTCTTGAGAACGTGGCCGGCGACCCGGTCCTTGTCGCCGGGGTGGCCGACGCCCAGGCGGACGCGGCGGAAACCGGCGCCCAGATGGGCCTGGATGGAGCGCAAACCGTTGTGCCCGGCGTGTCCGCCGCCGGTCTTCACCCTAAGGCGCCCGGACGCCAGGTCGATCTCATCGTGCAGCACGATGACATGGGCGGGCGGCACCCGATAGAACGCCGCGGCGGCGGCGACCGAACGCCCCGACGCGTTCATGAAGGTAAGCGGCTTGAGGGCGACCACCTTGTGCCCGGCAATGGCGCCCTCGGCCGCCTGGCCGTGGAAGCGGGCGCGGAAACGGGCGAAGCCGTGACGCCGGGCGATGGCGTCGATGGCCATGAACCCGATATTGTGGCGATTGCGGGCATGGCCGGAACCGGGATTGCCAAGGCCGGCAACGAGCAGCATGGCGTCCTAGTCCTTGGCGTCTTTCTCCGCCTTTTCCTCGCCTTCCTCGCCCTCGCCTTCCTCGCCCTCGGCTCCCTCTTCGCCTTCCTCGCCTTCCTCGCCTTCGATTTCCTCGCCCTCTTCTTCCTCCTCCTCCTCATCGACCGGCATCAGGGTTGGCGCGGCGATGGTGGCGATGGTGAAGTCGCGGTCGGTGACCACCGGGGTCACGCCTTCGGGCAGCGAGATGGCGCTGATGTGCACGCTGTCGCCGATGTCGAGGCCGGTCAAATCAGAGGTGAGGAACTGCGGAATGTTGTCGGCCGGGCAGATCAGCTCGATCGTGCGGCGCACCACGTTGAGCACGCCGCCGCGCTTGATGCCCGGGCATTCCTCTTCGTTCTCGAACACCATCTCGACCTCGATGTTGAGCTTGGTGTCGGAACCGAAGCGCATGAAGTCGACGTGAATGGCGCGGTCGGTGACCGGATCGAATTGCACGTCACGGGCCAGGACCCGATGGGTTTCGCCGTCCACCGTAACGTCGAAGACGCGTGAGAAGAAACCCGTTTTGGCAAGCTGCTGGCGCAGGCCCTGAGGATCGACGGAGATCATCACGGGTTCCATTTCCTTGCCGTAGATGATGCCCGGCACGCGGCCTTCACGGCGCGTCGCGCGGGCGGCGCCCGTGCCGGCGCCGTGGCGCGCCTCGGCGGGGATGGTGGTGGTTTGGGCCATTGTCGGTCTCTCCTTCTCGGGCTCGCTGGCCCGGGGTGTGGCGGTTTTTCTATTCTACGTCAACAGGTTTCAGTCGAACAGGCTGGATACCGAAGTTTCTTCGGAGATACGCCGGATGGCTTCCGCCATCAGGGGCGCAATGGTCAGTTGTTCGATGTTGTGCGACACGCGCATCGCCTCGGTGGCCATGATACTGTCGGTTATGACCAGCTTTTCCAGCGGCGACGACGTCACCCGCGCCACGGCGCCGCCCGACAGCACGCCGTGGGTGACATAGGCCGAAACCGTGGTGGCGCCGGCACCCATAAGGGCCTCGGCCGCGTTGCACAGGGTGCCCGCTGAATCGACGATATCGTCGACCAGGATGCAGCGCCGGTCCTTGACGTCGCCGATGATGTTCATCACCTCGGAGACGCCGGCCTGTTCGCGCCGCTTGTCGATGATGGCGAGATCGGCGTTCAGCCGCTTGGCATAGGCGCGCGCCCGCACCACGCCGCCGACGTCGGGCGAGACGATCATCAAATGTTCGCTGTTGAAGCGCTCTTCCATGTCCTTGGTCATCACCGGGGCGGCGAAAAGGTTGTCCAGCGGGATATCGAAGAAACCCTGGATTTGACCGGCATGGAGGTCGATGGTCAGGACCCGGTCGGCGCCCGCCACCGCGATCAGGTTGGCGACCAGCTTGGCCGAGATGGGTGTGCGTGGCCCCGACTTGCGGTCCTGACGCGCATAGCCGAAATAGGGCACGACGGCGGTGATACGCCTGGCCGATCCGCGGCGCAGCGCGTCCAGCGTCACCAGCAACTCCATCAGGTGGTCGTTGGCCGGATAGGAGGTCGGCTGGATGACGAAGGTGTCTTCGCCGCGCACGTTCTCCTGGATCTCGACGAAGACCTCCATGTCCGAGAAACGGCGGATGCTGGCCCGCGTCAACGGCAGGTTCAGATAAGCCGAGATTGCCTCCGCCAGGGGAGGATTGCTGTTGCCGGCGAGAATTTTCATCGCGATTGACACCTGGGGAGGTTGATCGCAGCACCGGATACGGATTGACGCGACGGTCCCGTTCCGGCTCTGGCGGGGCGGACTGTATCAGCGCATCACGGGACTGTAAACGCCCTACCTGACACCTTGCTAACGTGGGGCGCCGGCGGCGGCCAGGGTATTGGCGATGTCGTCGGCGGCGGCGGCGGCGATAATTGCCGCCACCCGGCCCCAGGCCCCATCCAGGCTGTGCGCCGGCACCTTGTTTTCCTGGGTGACTCGGCCGACGTCCCGGCCGTCGATGCGGCTGATGATCCAGACGATGCGCACGCTTTGGCGGTTACCGGCCGGGGCGCCGACGGTGACCGTTGCGGCGACGGCATAGCCGGCCTTGGCGGCATCGTCGGTCAGGCGCACGCCGCGTGCTGCCATGGCCTAGTGGATGGCGCGGCCGAGGGCGGCGTCGCCGTCGCCCGGCGCGCCCAGTACCGGTTTGAACAGCACGGCGGGCCTGGGGAGGTCGGCCGGCGCCATCACCTCATCGGCGTCCAGGAGGGCGGCGATGGCGGCGGCGGCGGCCTTGCCGGTGGCGCCGATCAGCCTTGGATCGCCATAATCCCACTGCTCTCGGATTCCTTCGACGCCCTGGGTGTGAAGGGCGATGACGTCGCCGGCGGCATCGGCGAGCGACCACTCGATGAGGGCGATGAAGGGCCCGTCCGCCTGGTCCGGGTTGACGTCGGCCCGCCCGCCCAGGACGTAGGCGCTGGTGGCGCCGTCGCGCGCCGCGGCGGCGATGCCCAAGGCACCCAATTCCTCGGCTACCGAGCGGGCCAGAAGCCGGGCCAGGGGCAACGGCGGGCCGTCCACGGCGGCGACGCGGATAACCAGGCTCTCGCGTGGCTGGACAAGCGGATTGTCGGCTTGCCCCGCTACCGTCCGAAAGGGACGCGGCAGGTCGCCGCAAGCGGTTGTGCCGAGTATCAAAAGGGCGGCGGCGCCAATCCGGGGGAGCGGGCTGGCGCCGATACTCATCAACATGAAAAGGCTCTACGCCACAACGCAGGTGACGAGGAGAGCGAGAACCAGGGCGACAACCAAAAGGATCATGTAGGGCACGTTATCGCCGTTCCAGGACGATGGCCGAAAGACCGCGTCCATAGCGTTGTTCTCCGCCCAGGGAATTGCGCCGGTAGCTGAAGAACCGCGTGTCGTCGCCGAGGGTGTCGAAGGCCAGGACCTCGACCGCCGCCAGGTTGACGCGTTCCAGGCGCCGGGTCACGTAACCGGGCAGATCGAAAAGATAATGGCCGGGCCGCCTGGCGGGCACGAAGAAATCCCCGTTTGCCGCCTCCTCGGCCATGAAATCGGCGTGGAATTCGGATCCCACTTCATAGGAGTCCCGTTGGATGCAGGGCCCGATCGCGGCCACCGTGTTGGCCGGGCTGGCGCCCAGGCGAACCATCGTGGCGACGGTCGCCTCCACGATCCCGGCGCGGGCGCCGCGCCATCCCGCGTGGGCGGCGCCGATGACCCCGGCCTCGCCGTCGGCCAGCAGGACCGGCGCGCAGTCGGCGGCGAGCACGCCGAGCGCCACTCCCGCGACCTTGGTCGCCATGCCGTCGGCGCGCGGCGCCTTATCCGCCGCCCAGCCGCCGGCGGCCTCGACGACCAGGGCGTCGGCGGAATGGGTCTGGCACAGGGTGACCAGGTCGTCGCCCGAGCGCCCCAGGCGGGCCAGGGCGCGGTGACGGTTGTCGGCCACCTTGGCGCCGTCGTCGCCCGAGCCGTACCCGCAGTTGAGCGAGGCGTAAAGCCCTTCGCTGACGCCGCCCCGGCGGGTGAAGAAGGCGTGCTTGAGGCCGGCGAGGGAAGCCATGCACTCGGCGTTGATCATGGCGCCATTATGGGGCCAACGACCGGGACGGGCAAACGGCTAAAGCGTTTCCATATTGATAAGTTACGGCACCGGGCTGGTGCCGAACAATTTCAAATTCTCCACCCTGTCACGCGAAACCGGGCGGCGGCGGGGCCGCCGGCGCGGTCACCGCCATGACCTTAAAAAGCGTCCCCATCTCGGCCGGGTCGACCAGACGGCGCCGCGCGGCGGCGACCTCTCGGGCCTGTTCGGGGGTGGCGCCGGCCCGAAGGGCGGTGGCGCGCGCCCCGATGCCCAGGCTTTCGAGGAAGACCCCCTGGGGCACCGGTCCATGGACGGCGGCGCCGCCTTCGCCCGCCGCCCGGCCAAGGGCGGCAAAGTCGACGTGGGCCGTGACGTCGGCCGTCCCCGGTGCGTCCAAGGCGTCGTGGAAACGATGGCGGCGGACCGCCTGAAGGGTATCTCCGGCGGCGCTGTCGGTATGGCCGTAATCGATGATCAAGGCGGCCCCGCCGCGGCGCGCCAGACGCCGGCCAAGGGCGTGGGCGATAGCGATGGCCGACGGCGAAACCTCGAACACGCTGCCCGGGGGCGAGGACCCGAGAGACGCTGGAACCAGGGCCTGGGCCGCCGCCGAGGGCGCCAGCGTGAAGCCGAAGCCGCCGTCCGGGTCAATATCGATCAGGCGTTCGCGCCAGCCTTGCGGCGTCTGTTGGAATTGGCGCACGGGAAGGGCGTCGAAGAACTCGTTGGCCACGACCAGCATGGCGTCGTCGGGGACGTCGTCCAAGGTGTCGTGCCACGCCGGCGGGTGCGCAAGATCGGTTGCGGCCAGGGCTTCGCGCTGGCGGTCGCGCAGGCGGCGGCTGGTTTCCACCAGGTGGAGGCGCGCCGCGCCCAGGAACGGCGCCTGGCCGCGTGCCGCGCGCAAGGCATCGGCGATCAGCGTTCCGCGGCCCGGACCCAGTTCGACCAGGGCGACGGGATCGGGGCCGCCCATGGCCCGCCAGACGACGGCGCACCACAGGCCGATAAGCTCTCCGAACATCTGCGAGATCTCGGGCGCCGTGATGAAATCACCTTCCGCGCCGAAGGGATCGCGGCTCGCATAAACGCCGTGCCGGGGATGGGCGAGCACGGTCTCCATATAGGCGGCGACGGTGATCGGGCCGTGGTGCGCTATGGTGCGCCGTAACTGGTCGGCGAGACCGCCCATTGTCCTTATCCTTGGATTTCCCCCGGGGGCCGGCGGCGCACGATCAGGTAGAGCCCGAGAACCAGCATGGGGATCGACAGCCACTGGCCCATGGTGGTGCCGCCAGGGAGAAATCCGAGGTGGGTATCGGGTTGGCGGAAAAGCTCGGCAATGCCGCGCGCCACGGCGTATCCGGCCAGGAATATGCCGGTCAGAAAGCCGGCGCGTTGGCGCAGGCTTTCACGGCGTCCGAGAACAAAAAGGACGGCGAACAGGACAATGCCTTCGAGGGCGGCTTCGTAGAGTTGGCTCGGGTGGCGCGCCACGGGGCCGCCGCGGGGAAAGACCATGGCCCAGGGAACGTCGCTGGCGCGGCCGTAAAGCTCGCCGTTGATGAAGTTGGCGACGCGCCCGAGGAACAGCCCGATGGGCGCCGTCAAGGCCAGCAAGTCGGCGAATTGAAAGAGCGGGATGGCGCGCCGGCGGGCGAACAAGAACGTGGCAAGGGCGACACCAAGCATCCCCCCGTGGAAGGACATGCCGCCCAGCCATACCTGCGGTATGGTCAGCGGGTTGTCGAAAAAGTAGCCCGGTTTGTAGAACAAAACGTATCCCAGGCGGCCGCCGAGGATGACGCCAAGCGTCGCCCACACCAGAAAATCGTCGATATGAAGCGCCGTCGCCACTTGCGGCGGGCGGCGGACCAGAACAAGCAGGTAGCGCCAGCCCAACAAAAGCCCGGCCACATAGGCCAATGCGTACCAGCGAATGACCAGGGGACCCCAGGCGAAGAGCACCGGATCGATGGCGGGATAAGGAATGACGAAGGTCATGGCCGCCCCTGATCCTTGGTATGAATCATCGGTAGGGGTCGGGACCGCTCAGATAGCCCTGGACGTACTGGGTGACGCCGTCCTCAAGCGCGGTCAGGCGGTCGCCGGGATAGCCGGCGGCAAACAGGCGGTCCATGGCGGCTTCGGTGAAATATTGATAGCGCGGGCGCAGTGCCTCGGGCGTCGGGCGGTATTCGATCAGCGGCTCCTTGCCCAGGGCGTGATAGACCGCCTGGGCCAGGTCGGCGAACGAGCGCGCCTCGCCGCTGCCGCAGTTGAAGAGCCCCGAGACATCTGGGTTGTCCAGGAACCAAAGCATAATGTCGACGCAGTCCTCGACCCACACGAAGTCACGCATCTGGCCGCCGTCGGCGTAATCGGGGTGGTGCGATTTGAAAAGTTTCGCCGCCTTGCCGGCCGCCGCCAGGGGATGGATCTGGGC
Source organism: Rhodospirillales bacterium (assembly GCA_030746775.1). Classification (GTDB taxonomy): domain Bacteria; phylum Pseudomonadota; class Alphaproteobacteria; order Rhodospirillales; family JASLLZ01; genus JASLLZ01. The sequence continues at coordinate 7,920 of JASLLZ010000083.1, forward strand.
GACGACGCTCTTCATGGCGTCCTTGTGGTATTCGTTGGGTCCGTAAACGTTGAAGAACTTCAGTCCGACCCATTGCGGCGGCGCGGCGGCGCCATCGGCGGCCAGGCGGGCGACGCGGCGGTCGAACAGGTGCTTGGACCAACCATAGGGATTGAGGGGACGTAGCCGGGACAAGGCGGCGGGCGAGGGGTCGTCGTCGAAGCCCTGGCCGCCATCGCCATAGGTGGCGGCCGAGGAGGCGTAGACGAGCCTGACGCCGTGGGCCGCGCACCACGACCACAGAGCGAGCGACAGCTTGAAGTTGGCGGCGACGATAAGATCGGCGTCGGCCTCGGTGGTCGACGACACGGCGCCCATGTGGAAGACGGCCTCGACGGCGTCGCTGTTGGCGTCCAGAAAGCCCATCAGGTCATCGGGCGCCACAAAGTCGGCCAGTTCGCGCTTGGCGATGTTGCGCCACTTGTCGCCGTCGCCCAGGCGATCGCAGACGACCACCGCCCCGGCCCGCTTGTCGTCAAGGGCCGCCACGATGTTGGATCCGATGAAGCCGGCGCCGCCGGTCACTACGAACATGGCCCGTTCCCTCGTTCAGGGAGACTCTTATAAGACCGCCCGTCCGACCCGGCAAGCCGCCAAGGCCGGCGCGTCGCCGCCGGGCGCGGTTGCCAGTCCCGGGCCCGGGTCCCATAATGGGGACCGCGACGACCCCACTTGACCGGAAACCAAGCCCATGCAAAGCCGCGCCCGCATCCTCGACGACCTCGCCAAGGTAACGACCGGCGCTGTTTCCACCCTGGCCGGCATCAAGACCGAGATCGAGGGCATGGTGCGCCAGCAGTTGGAGCGCTTGCTGTCCGACATGGACCTGGTGCCGCGCGACGAATTCGACGCCGTCAAGGCGATGGCGGCCAAGGCGCGCGAGGAACAAGAAGCGTTGCACAAGCGTGTTCAGACCCTGGAAGGGCGGGCCAAGACAAAGACGGCAAAGAGGCCCGGGCGCGGCGCCGGCGCCAAGAAGGCGCGGCCCCGGACGACGAAACGCAAAGGTCCCGCCGCCAAGGGCTGAACACCCCGGCGATCCGTCCCGATCGCGCCCCACGGCAGTGCGCGGCGGGGAAATTGTCCACAGGAAAAGACGGCCCCGGCGAATTCCGCCCTTGCGCCCCGTCGCCCCTTTTGGCAGGCTACATTTAGTAGGTGAAGGGGGTATGCCCCACAATTTGTTGGGTCTTCACGGGCGTCTCAAGGAGATGTGGCGATGGCATTCAGCAACATGATGGGCGATGCCGGGCCCCATAATCCCCTTGACGTCATCGAACACATCGTCCACGCCAACGACTGGACGTTCGACTGCCGTAACGACCGGGAGATGGCGGTTCAGGTTCCGGGACGGTGGTGCGATTACAGCCTCTATTTCGCCTGGAACGCGGACGCCAACGCCATGCACTTCACCTGCGCCTTCGACATGCGGGTACCGTCCCAGCGGCGCTCGCCGATTTACGAACTGCTTGCCCTGGTCAACGAGAGGCTGTGGCTCGGCTCGTTCGGCATGTGGGACGAGGAAGGCCTGCCCATGTTCCGCCACGCCCTGCCACTGCGCGGCGCCGGCGCCCCCAGCATCGAACAGCTGGAGGACCTTCTGGACACGGGTATATGGGAGTGCGAGCGTTTCTATCCGGCCTTTCAATACGTCATCTGGGGTGGCAAATCGGCGGCCGACGCGGTAAAGCTGGCAATGATCGAGACTGCCGGCGAGGCGTAAACAATGCTGACGGCCAAATTGGTTCTGGTGGGCTGCGGACACATGGGCGGCCCGCTTCTCCATGGGTGGCTCGAACGGGGCGTCGAGGCTCGCCACGTCACCGTCGTCGAACCCGACGCCGACATCGCCCGGGCGCTTGGGCAAGAGCACTCGATCACCGTCCACGCCGACCCCGGGACCATCGCGGCGGACCTCGACCCCGATGTCGTGGTGCTGGCCGTCAAGCCCCAGATCATGGACTCGGTGGCGCCCGCCTATCGGCGCTTCGCCGGTCCCCACACGGTCTTTCTGTCGATCGCCGCCGGACGCACCTTGGCCTATTTCGAAGGCCACCTGGGCGCGCAAGCGGGGGTCGTGCGCTCCATGCCCAACACGCCGGCGACCGTGCGCCGCGGCGTCACCGTGGCCTGTCTCAACGACCGCGTTCAGCCCGAGCAGCAACGCCTCTGTCACGATCTCCTGGAATCGGTGGGCGAGGTGGCCTGGGTCGAGGACGAAACCCTTCTCGACGCGGTGACGGCGCTGTCCGGCAACGGCCCGGCCTATTTGTTCTTGCTCGTCGAATGCCTGGCCGCCGCCGGTATCGCGGCCGGCTTGCCCAAGGACCTGGCCTGGCACCTGGCGCGCAATACGGTGACGGGGACCGGCGAGCTGTTGCGCCGCTCGCCCCATTCGGCGGCGGAACTGCGCGAGCAAGTCGCCACGCCGGGCGGCACCACCGCCGCCGCCATGGAAGTGCTGATGGCCGAAGGCGGTCTCGAGGCCCTGATGACCCGGGCCGTCGCCGTCGCCGCCCAACGCTCGCGCGACCTCGGCAAAGGTTAGAGAGGTTTATTAATTCGGCGGCACCGGCCCGCACCCCCGCCCGGCCACCCCTGGCATTGTAACCTAGGGGTGGCCGGGCGGGGGTGCGGGCCGGAACCGTACAAACGGATAACGCTCATTCCGGCTTGATCAGGGTGTGGCTCTGCTCGCGCAGGAAAAGCGGCGGGTAGTGGGGACCGAGGCCGCTTTTGCCCGATAGGCCGGAACCCTTCCAGCCGCCGAAGCTCTGATAGCCGGGCCAGGCGCCGGCGGTCGCGTTGCTCCGCCGGTTGGCGTAGAGCACGCCGGCCTCGGCGGTGGCGAAAAAGAGATCGACGTCCTCGGGGCGGCTCGAATAGACGCCGGCGGTCAGGCCGTAGACCACGTCGTTGCCGCGCGCGATAGCCGAGGCAAGGTCGCCTTCGTAGCGGGCGACGGCGACGAAGGGCGCGAACAGTTCATCCTTGAACAGCCGGTGATCGGCGGGCAGGCCGTCGACGATGGTCGGTTCGATGTAGTAGCCGCGGTCGAAGATGCCGCCGCTGAGCCGCTCGCCGCCGAAGGCGACGCTTCCGTCGGCGCGCGCCTCCTCGACCGCCTTGGCGAAGATATCATAAGCCGCCCGGTTGACGATCGGGCCCATGAAGACGTCGCGCTCCTCGGGGTTGCCGACCTTGAGTTTTCCCGTCATCTCGACCAGCTTATCGATAAAGGCGTCGTAGACCGAGGCATGGACGTAGGCCGACGAACAGGCGCTGCACTTTTCGCCGGTAAGGCCGTAGGCCGAACGCATGACGCCCTCGGCCGCCATGTCGGGGTCGGCGAACTCGGAGACATAGGCCGGGTTTTTGCCGCCCATCTCGGCGATGAGCGGGCGCCCAAAGGGCGATTCGGCCATCTTGCGGTGGATGCCCATGCCGACGTCGTAAGAGCCCGTGAAAGCGATGCCGTCGATGCCCGGCGCGTCGACCAGTTTTGGTCCGACGCCGCTTCCGTTGACGATGTTGAGGGCGCCGGGGGGCAGGCCCGCCTCCTTGAACGCATCGATGATCATCGAGCCGGTCAGGGCGCCGTTGGTGGTCGGGTGGAAGACCACCGTGTTGCCGCCGATCAAGGCCGCCGACATCATGTTGGTCGACAGGGCGACGGGAAAGTTGAACGGCGAGATGACGGAAAAAACGCCATACGGGCGCAGGACGCTGCGCGTCTCCTCGGCCGGCGTCGCCCCCTTCATGGCGATGGTATAGCCCTTGTTGCGTTCCGTCTCGTCGCAGTAATAATTGATCAGGTCGACCGCCTCCTCGGCCTCGCCAACCCCTTCGAGGCGCGACTTGCCGACCTCGAGAACCGACGCGATACCGAGATCGTACTTCTTCGCCGCCAGGGCCTCGGCGGCGCGGCGCATTACACCCAAGCGCTCGTTCCAGGCCATGCCCGACCACGCCGGATAGGCCTTGCGGGCCGCCGCGACGGCGCGGTCGACGGCGCCTTGCGTGCCGGTGACGAAGGAACCCAATGAGAGGTCGCTGTCGGCCGGGCTGACGATCTCATAGGGCTCGCCGTCGCTGTCGTCGGCGCCGTCGATGTAGTTGGGGGTTATCCCGCCCAGCTTTGCCTTGAACTCCGGTATTGCCGTGTCCAGCATGTCGTGGACGGGCGTGAAATCGGCGGACACGTTGGAATAGGTGACGCGGGGCAGGTTGGACTGGCTGGGCATGAGTTCCTCCACTGGGATCGTCGGACATTTGGCGCGACATTGGTACAGGGGGCCTGTTCCGTCAACCCCACCGAACCGTCCTCCGGCGGGCCGTCACCGCTGTTCGGCGAGGGCGGGTCGCAAGACGTCGCGCAGCTTTTCCAGGGCCCGTGCCTCAAGCTGGCGGACCCGGTCCTTGGACAGGCCGATCTCGCGGCCGATGGCCTCGAACGTCTGGCGCGCTTCTTCGAAGTAGCGCTGGCGAATGATGAATTCCTCGCGCGGCGGCAGCATGGCCAGGGCCTTGCCGATGGTCTCGCTGATGAACGATATCTCGCTGGCCGCGGCCACCGTTTCCTCGGGCGTCGGGGCTTCGCTGGCCAAATGATCGAGGAGCGTCGTTTGGCCCTCGTCCGCATTCCCCGACAGCGGTTGGTCGAGGGACTGGTCGCCGCCCGCCATGCGCCGCGCCACGGCGGCTACCTCGGCGGCGGTGGTTCCCAGGCGCGCCGCCAACTTGCCGACGATTTCGTCGCTCAGGTCCTCGGCCCCGCTGATCAATTCGGCCCTGATCTGGCGCAGGCGCAGAAAGACCGCCTTTTGGGTGTTGGTGGTGCCAATCCGCACCAATGACCACGACCGGACCACGTGATCTTGGATGGCGGCGCGGATCCACCACATGGCATAGGTCGACAGGCGGACGCCGCGATCGGGGTTGAAGCGCCGCACCGCCTGGATCAGCCCGACCGTCCCTTCCTGGATAAGGTCGCTCATGGGCAGGCCCGAGTTGCGGTAGGTGCGGGCGATCTTGATGACGAAGCGCAGGTGGCTGGCAATCAGCCGGCTAGCGGCGGCATTGTCGCCGGCCGCCGAATGCCGCGCCAATCGCTTTTCTTCCTCGTTGTCCAGCATGGGATGCCGCGCCGCCGCGCGGACCATGGTGGTGCTCAGGGATGTTTCGCGCTCCATTGCCTTGCCCGCCAATCGACGTCCCGCCCCTTCCGGCCGCGATGCGGTACCGGTCGGCAACAATTAGCACTATATTTAATATAGGCGAAAGGGTGAAACATTTGAATATGAAAGGAACCCTCGGGCCATGGCACGCAAGACACGGCCGAAATCGGGCCGCAAAACGGCGGGCGCATCCGCCAAGGGCACCCCAGACGCATCCGCTGGGGCCATCATCGATGCCGCCCTTGCCCTCGCCCGGGAGGAGGCTTGGCAAGATGTTCGCTTAAGCGACATCGCCGACAAAGCCGGAATTTCCCTGGCCCAGGTTTACGCCGCCTTCCCGTCCAAGGCGGCGATCGTCGGCGGTTTCATGACGCGCATCGGCAGCCAGGTCCTCGAAGGCGGCGCCATCGATGTCGCCGAGCCGGTGCGCGACCGCTTGTTCGAAGTCCTCATGCGGCGCTTCGATGCCCTGGCGCTGCACAAGGTCGCGGTGGCGGCCATCCTCGACGGTCTGTGCGCCAAGCCGGCGGCGGCCCTCGTCCAGGTCCCCCGCGTGCTGCGCTCCATGGCGTGGATGCTGGAGGCCGCCGGCCTGCCCACGGACGGGCTGATCGGCCTGGTTCGCATCAAGGGGCTGACCTTGATCTACGCCAACGCATTGCGCGTGTGGCTGACCGACGACACCCCCGACATGGCACGGACCATGGCCGCCCTCGACCAAGGGCTGCGCCGGGCCGAGTGTCTTGCCCACCTGTGCCGCCCGCGCCGCCGGCGGGACGGAGAAAGCCCAGAAGGCGCCGCCGCCTGAAGACCCGGTCGCAAGGCTAAATTTTTTTATTGTGCACTGCAACATAATGGTTGACAGGGCGGCTTCAAGCCCTCATATTGCCGTTATTGTGCAATGCAGCACACTTTGAATTTCTTACGGAGAAACCCCGATGACCAAGAACGCGGAGACCATTTTCGATTTCACCAAGCTGATGGCGGACTATAGCCAGCTCCCGGGCGTCGACGTGGAAGCCCTTGTCGAAGGCCAGCGTAAGACCGTGGCGGCGTTCGACGCCGCCAACCGGGCCGCCTTTGAAGGCGTCCAGAAAGTCGTCCGGCGCCAGGTCGAGATGGTGCAGGAAAGCCTGGGCGGCATCTCCCCCGCTCTCGGCAAACTGGCAGCCTCGGCGACGCCCGCCGCCGCCGCCGCCAAGCAGGCCGGCCTGTACAAGGACGCCTATGAGAAAGCGGCGGCCGACGGCCGCGAGCTGATCGACCTGGTGACCAAGTCGAGCCGCGCCGCCACCGCGCCGATCCAAAAGCGCGTCGTCGAGAGCCTGGACGAGATCAAGACCCAGGCCGACAAGTTCGCCGCCTGACAAGAACACCGCGATTCGTCGAAGAGCCGTCCCTCGTGGGCGGCTCTTTTTTTGTCGGTACTTCCCTGGACCGGCCAAACCGTGTAGCACGGGTCGAGATGCCAAAGAGGTTCGCCATGCAAATTTCCTACGACGACTTCGCCAAGATCGATATCCGCGTCGGCACCGTGAGCCGGGTCGAACCCTACCCGCAAGCGCGCAAGCCGGCCTACAAGCTGTGGATTGATTTCGGTCCCGAGGTGGGGGAGAAAAAGTCCTCGGCCCAAATCATCGAACATTATACCCTCGAAAGTCTGATCGGCCGCCAGGTGGCGGCGGTGGTTAACTTCCCGCCCAAGCAGATAGGGGTTTTCATGTCGGAATGCCTGGTGCTCGGCTTTCCCGACGCCGCCGGCCGGGTGGTCCTGATCGGCCCCGACCCAAAGGTCCCCGACGGCGGCAGGCTATTTTGAGGAGGCGATGATGAGACGCGCGGTAAAGACCGGCTTGCCCCCATCCCGTCAACCCCTGGAGTTTGCTACCCTTGCCGACGGTATTCTCTATACCGCCCAGGTCCCGGTTCGCCCCGACGACACGGTGGAACCCGGCGGCACCGCGGCCTAGGTCGAACGGACCTTGGCCAACCTGAAGATGACCGTCGAGGCGGCCGGCGGCACCTTGGACGACGTGACCCAGGTTCTGGTCTATCTTACCGGTCCCGAACACGTGGCGCCGATGAACGAGGTCTGGAAGCGCGTCTTCAATCAACCCTATCCGCAGCGCGCGACGGCCATCGTCGCCGGCCTGGTCCGCCCCGGCATCGTTATCGAGATCGTCGCCACCGCCCACGTCGGCGGGTGATGGCAAGGCTCAATCGTCAACATGGCGCAGGTCGTCGGAACGCTGCTTTTCGTCAAGTGCCAGGATCATGAACGCCAAGTTGGCCGCGTTGGTGTTCGACCAGCCGGCGGTCACCGTCCCGTCGCGCCACTGCACCGCTATCGCCACCGCGTCGATATCGGCCAAATTCTCGATACCGCTTTGAAATATCTCGGCGGGTGTCGTTCCGTGCAGGCTTTCGACCTTTGCCACACGCACCTCCTTCACTGAGCCAGACGTGTACACATTACGCCAAGGGTAGCACGGTTCGGGCCCGCGTTGACGGCGCTTGGCGGCCTCCCTACGATTACCGGCCGAAAACAGGGGGAGGGTCGCTGGCGTGAGCGAGGACGCGGAAGGCCGTGCGGTTGAGCTATTGGTGCTGGGCGCGGGACCGGCGGGGATCGGTGCGGCGGTTGAGGCCAGCCGGTGCGGCGTCGAGACGGTGATCTTGGACGAACAGCCGGTGGCGGGGGGCCAGATCTACCGTGCCTTGTCGGATTCCTTGAAGGTGAGCGACGCGGCGGCCCTGGGCGAGGACTACGCGACGGGGACGGGC
>JASLLZ010000084.1 GCA_030746775.1 Rhodospirillales bacterium
CGTAATGGCGGTTCGACGTCTCGTACTCGACGTGCGCCGTCGAAATCGTGATGCCGCGCTCCTTCTCTTCCGGCGCCTTGTCAATCTCGTCAAAGGGCACAAAATCAGCCCCGCCGGCATCCGCCAGAACCTTCGTGATCGCAGCCGTCAGCGTCGTCTTGCCATGATCAACGTGGCCAATCGTGCCAACGTTGCAGTGCGGCTTCGTACGCTCAAATTTTTCCTTCGCCATGCCTGCCAACTCCTCTTCGCGGTAATTCGTCTAGCCGGCCAGTCGCGTTCGAACTTCTTCGGATACCAGCCGGGGCACTTCGGCGTAATGGTCGAAGTGCATGGTGAATTGGGCCCGCCCCTGACTCATGGAGCGCAGCGTGTTGACGTAGCCGAACATGGTGGCGAGCGGCACCATGGCCATCACCACCCGCGCGTTACCGCGCTGGTCCATGCCACTGACCTGGCCGCGCCGGCCGTTGAGATCGCCGATAACATCGCCCATGTACTCCTCGGGCACCACCACTTCGACACGCATGATCGGCTCAAGCAGCCTGGGGCCGGATTTATGCATGCCTTCGCGGAAGGCGGCGCGGGCGGCGACCTCGAAGGCCATGACGCTTGAATCGACGTCGTGCGAATCACCGTCGTAGAGCGTTGCCTTGAAATCGGTAACGGGAAATCCGCTCAACACGCCTGACTCGCAGCTCCCCTTGAGCCCTTTTTCCACGCCGGGAACGAACTCCCTCGGCACGGCGCCGCCACGGACGCCGTTTTCGAACAGGAAGCCCGATCCCTGGGAAAGCGGCTCGAAGCGGAGCTTGACGCGCGCATACTGGCCGGCGCCGCCGGTTTGTTTCTTATGAATGTAATCGACCTCGGTGGTCCGCGAGATGGTTTCCCGATAAGCGACCTGCGGCGGACCGACGTTGGCGTCGACGCGAAACTCGCGCCGCATCCGATCGACCAGCACCTCGAGATGCAGTTCTCCCATACCCTCGATCACCGTCTGGCCGCTCTCCGGATCGCTGGACACGCGGAACGACGGATCCTCGGCGGCCAGCCGCGTCAGCGCCGTCGCCATCTTTTCCTGATCGACCTTGGTTTTCGGCTCCACCGCGACCTCGATGACGGGCTCGGGGAACTCCATGCGCTCGAGCACCACGGGATGGCCGGAATCGCAGAGCGTGTCGCCGGTCGTCGTATCCTTGAGGCCGGCCAGAGCCAAGATATCCCCGGCCCGCGCCTCCTTGACGTCCTCGCGTGAATTGGCATGCATGAGGAGCATCCGTCCGACGCGCTCGCGCCGTCCCTTGACCGAATTAAGGATCTGGGTGCCGCTTTGCACGACGCCGGAATAGACGCGGATGAACGAAAGGCTCCCGACGAAGGGGTCGTTCATGATCTTGAAGGCAAGGGCCGAAAAGGGTTCGTCGTCGGAATTATTGCGCGTGATGGCCTCGTCGGAATCCATCTTGATGCCCTGCATTGCGGGCACGTCGGTCGGCGCCGGCAGGAAGTCCACCACGGCGTCGAGGAGGGGCTGCACGCCCTTATTCTTAAATGCCGAGCCACACAGCACGGGGACGAAGGCGCCGTCGAGGGTCCCCGACCGAATACACGCCTTCAACGTCGCCGGGTCGGGATCTCGGCCATCCACATAGGCCTCCAAGACCGCATCGTCTTGTTCGACGGCCAGTTCGACCAACGTCTCGCGCGCCTGAGCCGCCTGCTCGGCCAGTTCGGCGGGAATGTCGCCATAGACGAATTCGGCGCCCAGGGTCTCTTCTTTCCACGTGACCGACTGCATATTGATCAGGTCGACGATGCCGACGAAGTCCGCTTCCGCTCCGATCGGCAATTGCACCACCAGGGGCTTGGCGCCGAGACGGTCGATCATCATGGCGACGCAGCGATGGAAATCGGAGCCGACGCGGTCCATTTTGTTAACGAAACAGATGCGCGGCACTTCGTATTTATCGGCTTGGCGCCATACCGTCTCGGATTGCGGCTCGACGCCGGCGACGGCGTCAAACACGGCGATCGCCCCGTCGAGGACGCGCAACGAGCGTTCGACCTCGATGGTGAAGTCGACATGGCCGGGGGTGTCGATGATATTGACGCGGTGGTCGTTCCAGGCGCAGGTGGTGGCGGCCGAGGTAATGGTGATGCCGCGTTCCTGCTCCTGCTCCATCCAGTCCATGGTGGCGGTGCCGTCATGGACCTCGCCGATCTTATACGACCGGCCGGTGTAATAGAGGATGCGCTCCGTCGTCGTCGTCTTGCCGGCATCAATGTGGGCCATGATGCCGATATTCCGGTAGCGCTCGAGGGGTGTGGTGCGGGCCATGGCCGTTGTCGATCCGTATGCCTACCAGCGGTAGTGGGAGAAGGCCTTGTTGGCCTCCGCCATGCGATGCGTGTCTTCACGCTTTTTCACCGCCGCGCCGCGGTTGTTGGCGGCATCGATGAGTTCGGCCGACAAGCGACCGATCATCGTGTTCTCGGAGCGCTTGCGGGCAATGTCGACGAGCCACCGAATGGCCAGGGCCTGGCGGCGCGCGGCGCGCACTTCGATAGGCACCTGATAGGTGGCGCCACCGACGCGGCGCGAGCGCACCTCGACCGCCGGTTTGACGTTTTCGATGGCCTCGTGAAACGTCTTCAGAGGATCCTGGCTCGTCTTCTGGGCGATCTCATCGAAGGCGCCATAGATAATCTGCTCGGCCACCGAAAGTCTGCCGTCCAGCATCAGACCATGGGTGAACTTGGTGAGCAAAGTATCGCCGAACTTGGGGTCCGGCATGACTTCACGTTTTTCGGCAGCGCGCCGACGGGACATGTCAATACCTCACTTGGGGCGCTTGGCGCCGTATTTCGAGCGACGCTGGCGACGGTCGGTGACGCCTTGGGTGTCCAGGGTGCCACGGATGATATGATAGCGAACGCCGGGCAGGTCCTTGACCCGCCCGCCCCGGATGAGCACCACCGAGTGCTCCTGCAGGTTGTGGCCTTCACCGGGGATGTACGACGTCACCTCGAAGCCGTTGGTAAGGCGCACGCGGGCCACCTTGCGCAACGCCGAATTGGGCTTTTTCGGCGTCGTCGTATAGACGCGCGTGCAAACGCCCCGCTTTTGGGGACACGCTTCCAACGCCGGCACCTTGTTGACACCCGTCGGTGCCCGGCGCGGCTTGCGAATCAGCTGGTTGACCGTCGGCATTGCTTCACTTGCTCCATCAGCGTCTCTTGGCCCTCGTCTTGGCCCGGCGGCCCTTGGCAAAGGCCATGCGTATTCCGGCCCCAACCTAACCCGCACAACGGCCAGCTACACCCTAAGGTGCAAAGAGCCCCCCTCGACGGTCGCTGATTACCGCCTAGGCGGGGCGTCGGAGCCTAATTTTCAAATCCCAAGGGGGATTGCGTCTGGACCGGACGGCCCACCACCAATCCCCCGGTTAAGAACGCCGCATACTAGTGACGCGGTCCCCACCCGTCAAGCAAAACAATGGCCCATTTCCTAGGCCTAGCCGCGAAGGTCCGGCACCCTTGCGAGGTCCCCGCGACCATCCGTCACTCGGCGTCGGCGGCGACCCCCTCTTCAGCCGCCGGCAGGGCGTCGGCGGCGCTTTCGTCCAAGGCTTCCGCCTGGGCCGCCTCCGCCGCCGCGGCGGCCAGTTCCGATAGCTCGCGGTCGCGGTCCGCCGCGACCTGGCGCACTTGGTTCATGATGGCGCCGGTGCCGGCGGGAATCAGGTGCCCGACGATGACGTTCTCCTTGAGGCCGGTCAGATGATCGACCTTGCCCGAAACGGCGGCCTCGGTCAGCACCCGCGTCGTTTCCTGGAAGGAAGCCGCCGAAATGAACGAGTTGGTCTGCAGGCTGGCCTTGGTAATGCCCTGCAGGACCGGGGCGGCCTTGGCCACCTTGCCGCCTTCTTGCTTGGTCTTGGCGTTGATCTCGTCGAACTCGGTCCTATCGGACTGTTCGCCGACCAAGAAGGTGGTGTCGCCGGGCTCGGTGATCTCCACCTTCTGCAACATCTGGCGGACGATGACCTCGATGTGCTTGTCGTTGATCTTGACGCCTTGCAGGCGGTAGACCTCCTGCACCTCGTCGATCAGATAGTTGGCCAGTGCCTCGATGCCCAACACCCGGAGAATATCGTGCGGCACCGGGTTGCCGTCCATCAGGGCGTCGCCCACTTCCACGTGATCCCCTTCCTGGACATTGATGTGCTTGCCCTTGGGGATGAGGAATTCGATTGAATCCTCCTTGTCGCTGGCGGGGACGACGACGATGCGCCGTTTCGATTTGTAGTCCTTGCCGAATTCGACGGTCCCGGCAATCTCGCTGATGACCGCGTAATCCTTGGGCTTGCGCGCTTCGAAGAGCTCCGCCACCCTGGGCAGGCCGCCGGTGATGTCGCGGGTCTTGGCCGATTCCCTGGGAATGCGCGCCAACACGTCGCCGGCGTGCACCTGCTGTCCCGGTTCGACCGACAAGATGGCATCGACCGACAGGAAATAGCGGGCCTCCAGGCCCTTGGCCAGGGTCACCACGTCGCCCTTCTTGTTGCGCAAGGTGATGCGGGGCTTGAGGTCGGCGCCCTTTGGCTGTTGCTTCCAGTCGATCACCACCTTGCTGGCGATGCCGGTCGCCTCGTCGACCTTTTCCGTCATCGACAGGCCTTCCACCAGATCCGTGTAATTGGCGGTGCCTTCCTTCTCGGAGATGATGGGAAGCGTGTAGGGATCCCACTCCGCCAGCTTGTCGCCGCGCTTGACCTTGGCCTTCGCCTTGACCATGAGCTTGGCGCCATAGGGAATGCGGTGACGTGCCCGATCGCGGCCCTGGGCATCGACCAGGACAAGCTCGGTGTTGCGGTTCATCACGACCTGGACGCCTTCGCTGTTCTTCACCGTCGAGCAGTTGCGAAGATCGACCTTGGCGTCGTGGGAGGCCTCCGCCTTTGACTGCTGCGAACCGCGCTGCACGGCGCCGCCGATGTGGAAGGTGCGCATTGTCAATTGGGTGCCCGGCTCGCCGATCGACTGGGCGGCGATGACGCCAACGGCTTCGCCGATGTTGACCCGCGTGCCGCGCGCCAAGTCCCTGCCATAGCAGGTGACGCACACGCCGCCAAGGGTCTCGCACGTCAGCGGCGAGCGTATCTTGACCGATTCCAGATCACAATCGTCGATGCGCTGCGCTTCCACTTCCTCGATCAACTGGCCCGACTTGACGATGACCTTGCCGCTTTCCGGATCGATCACCCTCTCGGCGGCGCTGCGCCCGAGCACCAGTTCGCTGAGCGGCGTCATTATGTCACCGCCCTCGGCCACCGCGCGCTTGGTTATGGCGAGCTTGGTGCCGCAGTCTTCCTCGATGACGATGGAATCCTGCGCCACGTCGACCAGACGCCGGGTCAGATAACCCGAATTGGCCGTCTTCAAGGCGGTGTCGGCAAGCCCCTTGCGCGCCCCGTGGGTCGAATTGAAGTATTCAAGGACCGTGAGTCCTTCCTTGAAGTTCGAGATGATGGGCGTTTCGATGATCTCGCCCGAGGGCTTGGCCATGAGGCCCCGCATCCCGGCCAGTTGCTTTATCTGGGCGGCCGAGCCGCGAGCCCCCGAGTGAGCCATCATGTAGACCGAGTTTACCGGCTTGCCGGGCTCGGCGGTCGAAATGTGCTTCATCATCTCGTCGGCCACCTGGTCGGTGCAGTGCGACCAGGCGTCGACCACCTTGTTGTATTTTTCGCCCTGGGTGATGAGGCCGTCCTGATACTGTTGCTCGTATGACTTGACCATGTCCTCGGTGCCGGTCACCAAGTCTTCCTTGGTCGACGGCACAACCAGATCGTCCTTGCCGAAGGAAAGTCCCGCCTTGCAGGCGAAACCGAAACCCATCGTCATCAAGTGGTCGGCAAAAATCACCGTCTCTTTCTGACCGCAGTGGCGGTAGACGATGTCGATGACGTTGGTGACCTCCTTCTTGGTCAGAAGCTGATTGATCAAATCAAGAGACACATTGGGATGACGCGGCAGAATTTCGGCCAGCAGCATGCGCCCGGGCGTCGTCTCGACGCGCCGGGTGGCCAGTTGGCCGTCCGCGCCCATTACCGTGCACCGCGACCGGATCTTCGAATGCAGGGTCACCGCGCCGGCGTCCAGGGCCTGTTGTATCTCGCCGATGTCGGCGAAAACCATGCCCTCGCCGGCGTCGCCCTCGCGTTCCATGGTGAGGTAGTAAAGCCCCAGGACGATGTCCTGGGACGGCACGATGATCGGCTTGCCGTTGGCCGGGCTGAGGATGTTGTTGGTCGACATCATCAGCACCCGGGCCTCCAGTTGGGCCTCAAGCGACAGCGGCACGTGGACCGCCATCTGGTCGCCGTCGAAGTCGGCGTTGAACGCCGTGCAGACCAGGGGGTGAAGCTGGATCGCCTTGCCCTCGATGAGGACCGGCTCGAAGGCCTGAATGCCGAGCCGGTGCAGGGTCGGCGCCCGGTTGAGAAACACCGGATGCTCGCGGATCACCTCTTCGAGGATGTCCCACACCTCGGGGCGCTCCTTCTCCACCATGCGCTTGGCCGCCTTGATCGTGGTCGCCATGGCGTACAATTCGAGCTTCGAATAGATGAACGGTTTAAACAGCTCCAGGGCCATTTTCTTGGGCAGGCCGCATTGGTGCAACATGAGCTCGGGACCGACCACGATCACCGAACGCCCCGAGTAATCGACGCGTTTGCCCAGCAGGTTCTGGCGGAAGCGGCCCTGCTTGCCCTTGAGCATGTCGGAAAGCGACTTAAGGGGGCGTTTGTTGGCGCCGGTGATGGCGCGGCCGCGGCGGCCGTTGTCGAACAGCGCATCCACCGATTCCTGGAGCATGCGCTTCTCGTTGCGGACGATGATCTCCGGCGCCCTAAGCTCGATCAGGCGGCGCAGCCGGTTGTTGCGGTTGATCACCCGGCGGTAGAGATCGTTAAGATCAGAGGTGGCGAACCGTCCGCCGTCGAGCGGCACCAGCGGCCGCAGCTCCGGCGGGATGACCGGGACGACCTCCAGGATCATCCATTCCGGCCGCGCCCCCGATTCCATGAAGGTCTCGACCAGCTTAAGCCGCTTGACCAGCTTCTTGCGCTTGGCCTCCGAGTTGGTCTCCTTGAATTCGATGCGCAGGGTCTCGCGCTCTTCCTCCAGCTCGATTTCGGAGAGCATGTCGCGGATCGCCTCGGCGCCGATGCCGACCGAAAAGGAGTCCTCGCCGTATTCGTCGACGGCTTGCTGGAACTGATCCTCGTTCAACAGTTCGTGCTGCTTGAGAGGTGTCAGACCCGGCTCCACCACGACGTAGTTCTCGAAATAGAGAATGCGCTCCAGATCCTTGAGCGTCATGTCGAGGAGAAGGCCGATGCGCGACGGCAGCGACTTGAGGAACCAAATATGGGCCACCGGCGAGGCCAACTCGATGTGTCCCATGCGGTCGCGCCGGACCTTGGCCAAGGTCACCTCGACGCCGCACTTTTCACAGGTGATGCCCTTGTACTTCATGCGCTTGTACTTGCCGCACAGGCACTCGTAGTCCTTGATGGGACCAAAGATGCGGGCACAGAACAAGCCGTCGCGTTCCGGTTTGAAGGTCCGGTAGTTGATCGTTTCGGGTTTCTTGATTCCCCCGAATGACCACGAGCGAATGCGCTCCGGACTGGCGATGCAGATACGGAGTTGGTCGAAGCGCTGGGTGCCGCTGACCTGGCCGAAGATCTTCATCAGTTCGTTCATTGGGACATCTCCTTCACCGACTTGCGGGCCGGCGACTGGTTTTTATGTAAGCTCCACGTTCAGGCCGAGCGAGTGCAGCTCCTTGACCAGAACGTTGAACGATTCGGGGACTCCGGCCTCGAAGGTGTCGTCGCCACGCACGATGGCCTCGTACACCTTGGTGCGGCCGGAAACGTCGTCGGACTTGACCGTCAGCATCTCTTGCAAGGTATAGGCGGCGCCATAGGCCTCAAGCGCCCATACCTCCATCTCGCCGAAACGCTGGCCGCCGAACTGAGCCTTGCCGCCCAAGGGCTGTTGGGTAACCAGCGAATAGGGTCCGATGGAACGTGCGTGAATCTTGTCATCGACCAGGTGATGGAGCTTCAGCATGTAGATGAAGCCCACCGTCACCTTGCGGTCGAAGGGAATCCCGGTGCGCCCGTCGGTGAGCGTTTCTTGACCCGAGACGTCGAGGCCCGCCTTCTCCAGCATACCGACGATGTCGGCTTCGTTGGCGCCGTCGAAGACCGGCGTCGCGATGGGGATACCGTTCTCCAGGTTACGCACCAAGTCGATCAGGTCCTCGTCGTCAAGGGAGGCGATCTCCTCCTTAAAGGTCTGAGCACCATAGAAATTCTTGAGGTTGCTCTTGATCTTGCTCAGATCGGGACCCTTTTCCGAAGCGTGCAGCAACGCGTTGATCTGACGCCCCAGGCTTGAGCAGGCCCAACCCAGGTGGGTTTCCAGGATCTGGCCGACATTCATCCGCGAGGGCACGCCAAGCGGATTGAGCACGATATCGACTTGCGTGCCGTCATCGAGGTACGGCATGTCCTCGATCGGCACGATCTTCGATATGACGCCCTTGTTGCCGTGCCGGCCGGCCATTTTGTCGCCGGGTTGCAGCTTGCGTTTCACGGCGACGAAAACCTTGACCATCTTCATTACGCCGGGCGGCAGTTCGTCGCCGCGCTGCAGCTTCTCGATCTTGTTCTCGAAACGCTCGAGAAGGCGCGAAATACCTTCCTCGAATTGCTTCTTGAGGGCCTCCACGTCCTGCATCACCTTGTCGTTGGCGATAACAATTTGGCTCCACTGGCCAGGTGTGAATTTGGCCAAGGTGTCCACCGACAGCTTGGCGCCCTGGGCCAGGCCCTTGGGGCCACCCACCGCCTTGCGGTTGAGCAAAAGCGCCTTGAGACGGGTGTTGAAATTGCGCTCCAAGATGGCGCGCTCGTCGTCGCGGTCCTTGGCCAGACGTTCGATCTCGGCGCGCTCGATCGCCAAGGCGCGTTCGTCCTTGTCGATGCCGCGGCGCGAGAAGACGCGCACCTCGACCACCGTCCCCGAAACTCCGGGCGACAGCTTGAGCGAGGTGTCGCGCACGTCGGAGGCTTTCTCGCCGAAGATGGCGCGCAGCAGCTTCTCCTCCGGCGTCATCGGCGATTCCCCTTTCGGAGTCACCTTGCCGACCAGGATGTCACCCGGCTTGACCTCGGCGCCGATGTAGACGATGCCCGCCTCGTCGAGGTTCTTGAGGGCCTCCTCGCCGACATTGGGGATGTCGCGCGTGATTTCTTCCTGGCCCAGCTTGGTGTCGCGGGCCATCACCTCGAACTCCTCGATATGGATCGAGGTAAAGACGTCGTCACGCACGATGCGCTCGGAAATCAGGATGGAATCCTCGAAATTGTATCCGTGCCACGGCATGAAGGCGACCAGAACGTTGCGCCCCAGGGCCAATTCGCCAAGGTCGGTGGACGGCCCGTCGGCGATGATGTCGCCATTCCTGACCCGGTCCCCCACCTTGACCAGCGGCCGTTGGTTGATACAGGTGTTTTGATTGGAACGCTGGAACTTCGCCAGGTTGTAGATATCGACGCCGGGCGCCGAATGGGACGTTTCCTCGGTCGCCCGCACGACGACGCGGGTGCCATCGATCTGATCGACGGTCCCCGAGCGCCGGGCGACGATGGAAGCGCCCGAGTCGCGCGCCACCTTTTCCTCCATGCCGGTGCCGACGATGGGCGCTTCCGAGCGGATGAGGGGAACCGCCTGACGCTGCATGTTGGAACCCATCAGGGCCCGGTTGGCGTCGTCGTTTTCGAGGAATGGAATGAGCGACGCCGCCACGGATACCAATTGCTTGGGCGAGACGTCGATGTATTCGATCGCTTCGGGACGCGCCATGGTGAAGTCGCCGCCGCGGCGGCAACTGACCAAGTCCGAGGTAAAACGGCCCTTGTCGTCCAACACGGCATTGGCCTGGGCAATGGTGTAACGGCCCTCTTCCATGGCCGACAGATATGCCACTTCGTTCGAAATCCGTCCCTTTTCGACCTTGCGGTAGGGGGTCTCGATGAAGCCGTACTTGTTGACCCTGGCATAGGTGGCGAGAGAGTTGATGAGCCCGATGTTGGGGCCTTCCGGCGTCTCGATCGGACAGATGCGGCCATAGTGGGTCGGATGGACGTCGCGCACCTCGAAGCCCGCGCGCTCGCGGGTCAGGCCGCCCGGCCCAAGGGCCGAGAGGCGCCGCTTGTGGGTGATCTCGGCCAGCGGATTGGTTTGATCCATGAACTGGCTGAGTTGGGACGAACCGAAAAATTCGCGCACCGCCGCCGCCGCCGGTTTGGCGTTGATCAGGTCGTGCGGCATGACGGTATCGATGTCGACCGAGCTCATGCGCTCGCGGATGGCGCGCTCCATGCGCAGGAGCCCGATCCGGTACTGGTTCTCCATCAGTTCGCCGACCGAGCGCACGCGCCGGTTGCCTAGGTGGTCGATATCGTCGACCTCGCCCCGGCCGTCCTTCAGTTCGACTAGGAACTTGACCACGTCGAGAATGTCTTGGTGCCTGAGAACGCGCACCGAATCTTCGGTCTCGAAGCCGAGACGCGCGTTCATCTTTACGCGGCCCACCGCCGAGAGGTCATAGCGCTCGGGATCGAAAAACAAGCTGTGAAACAGTTTCTCCGCCGTTTCCAAGGTGGGCGGTTCGCCGGGCCGCATAATCCGATAGATATCGATAAGGGCCTCGTCGCGCCGCGTGTTCTTGTCGATGGCCAGCGTATTGCGGATGTAAGGCCCGACATTGATATGGTCTATGGCCAGGACCACGATCTCCTTAACGCTGGCGCCATTCAACTGCTCGAGGACGGCCTCGGTGATCTCGTCTCCGGCCTCGATGAAAATTTCGCCGGTTTCCTCGTTGATCATATCGGCGGCAATGTAACGGCCGATCAGATCCTCATCGGGCACCGACTGTTCCTTCAACCCCTTTTCCTTGAGTTGGCGTGCCAGGCGCGGCGTCATCTTGGTCCCCGCCTCGACCATGACACGACCGGTTTTGGCATTGACCAGGTCGATCGTCAGTTTGACGCCGCGCATGCGATCAGGCTCGAAGCCCGTCTTCCAACCCTTCCTGGTCCGCACATAGGCGACCTTGTCGTAAAAATAGGACAGGACCTCCTCGGGCGACATACCGGTTACCTCTGCTCCATCGAGCCCCTTGCCCTCTTTCGCGCGCTTGATCCTGAGCGCCGCCGTCGCCGCGCTGTCGAGCGCCATCAGAAGCGTCGTCACCGGAAGCTTGCGGCGGCGGTCGATACGCACGTAAACCAAGTCCTTGACGTCGAATTCGAAATCCAGCCATGAACCGCGGTAGGGGATGATCCGGGCCGCGAACAGGAACTTGCCCGACGAATGGTTCTTGCCCTTGTCATGGTTGAAGAAGACGCCTGGCGAACGATGCATCTGGGAGACGATAACCCGCTCGGTACCGTTAATGACAAATGTCCCGTTGCCCGTCATCAAGGGCAGATCGCCCATGTAGACATCTTGTTCCTTGATGTCGCGGATCGAGCGCGCGCCCGTTTCTTCGTCGATGTCCCACACCACCAAACGCAGGGTCACCTTCAACGGCGCGGCGAAGGTAATGCCCCGTTGCTGACATTCCTCGACATCGTATTTGGGTTCCTCGAATTCGTACTTGACGAATTCAAGGGTACCGCGCTCGGAGAAATCCTTGATCGGAAACACCGACTTGAAGACTTCCTGCAAACCGCTTGATTCCCGTTCCTCCGCCACCACGTCCATCTGCAAGAACTTATCATAGGACGTCTTTTGGACTTCGATCAGGTTGGGCACGGGAGCGGCCACCGCCAAGCGGCCAAAGCTCCTGCGAATTCGCTTGCGACCCGTAAAGGATTTTTCCACTAAAATTCCCCACGACTGTTCGTTGGCTTTTGGTCACTCTTCGTCCGTCCGCCGCGACGGATCGAAGGGACCGCGATACGAAATGCACCCGGCGCACCCAACCGTCGGGTCATTGAACCCGACCGGTCGAGTCGCACGGGGTTGTCACATCCACTTTCCCAGCCCCGGCAAGGCCAATGCGGGTGGATGCGGAAGATGGATCGGGCCGGACGGCGGCTCCGGGCAATGCGGAGGCGCGGCCCAGGTCGGCCCATCCTTTCGTTCCTCTCGGTTCCCGACGCAACCGTGGCGTCCTACTTGATCTCGACGGTGGCGCCGGCGTCTTCCAATTTCTTCTTGATCTCCTCGGCCTCTTCCTTCTTGACACCCTCCTTGACGGATTTGGGGGCGGACTCGACCAGATCCTTGGCTTCCTTGAGGCCAAGCGCGGTGATGGCGCGGACCTCTTTGATGACGTTGATCTTCTTTTCGCCGAAGGCGGCCAGGACGACCTCGAATTCGGTCTGTTCCTCGGCCGCCTGGGCGCCCGGAGCGGCGGCTGGCCCAGCCGCGACAGCCACCGGCGCGGCGGCGGAAACGCCCCATTTCTCTTCCAATAACTTGCTCAGCTCCGCCGCCTCGATGACGGTGAGGCCGGACAGGTCTTCAACGATTTTTTCCAGGTTAGCCATGTCTCAATACTCCATGTTCGTGAACTGCTGGGATCGGAATTCCGCCTTAAGCGGCCTTGTCGGTTTCGGCATAGGCACCCACCACCCGGGCCAGTTGACCCGCCGGCGCCTGAACGACACTGGCGATACGTGTCGCCGGCGTCGACACCATGCCGACGATCTTGGACCGCAACTCGTCGAGGGATGGCAATGAAGCCAAGGCCTTGATGCCGTCGGGGTCCAACTGGTCTTCGTTGAGGGCACCGCCAAGCACGACCAGATTGCGGTTGGTCTTGGCAAAATCCACGGCCACCTTGGCGGCGGCCACCGGATCGGCGGAATAAGCAATCGCCGTCGGTCCCGTGAACAGCGTGTTCAGGGGATGGAACTTGGTGCCTTCGAGGGCGAGACGGGTGAGTCGGTTCTTGATGACCCGGAAGCTGGCCCCCGCTTCGCCCATCTTGGCTCGAAGCTCGGTCATATGGGCGACCGTCATTCCCGAGTAATGGGCGACCACCAACAACGCCGTCTCATCGAACAAGCGATGCAGCGAAGCAACCGTTTCTTCCTTTGTTTTTCGATCCACGGATCGTCTCCGGTCATAGGCCCCGGCCATCCCTTCGGGCGGTTCCGGCGCCGTTGGACATAATGGCCCCCCGGGTTCCCCGAGAGGGCCGGTTCGCCTGTCCAGTGCAGCAGTTCAAACCGTGCCCGGGCTTTCCTTAAAGCGCCCGATAACGGGTTGCACACTGTCTACGTAGGCGGGTTTCCCCATTAAGCCGCCTCCCATCGGTTTGGGGCGGCGGCGCCCACGGTCTCGGACAGGTTGGGGACGGCTACGCCGCCCCCCTTGCCGTTCCCGCCCTGACGGCCGGGATCGGTTCTTCGTCCGGTCTGGCGTCACCCGACCAGACTGGAAACATTCAACTTCAAGCCGGGTCCCATGGTTGAACTCAAGCTGACCCGGCCCAGGTAAGATCCCTTGGCGCCGCTCGGCTTGGCCTTGTTGATGGCGTCGATGAAGGCGCGGATATTCTCCTCCAGGGCCTCTTCGGAGAAGCTCGCCTTGCCGACGCCGGCATGCACGATGCCCGCCTTCTCGGCGCGAAACTCGATCTGGCCGCCTTTTGCCGCCTTGACCGCCTCGGCCACGTTTGGCGTCACCGTGCCGAGCTTGGGATTGGGCATCAAGCCCCTGGGTCCCAATATCTTGCCCAGACGGCCGACCACCGCCATCATGTCCGGCGAGGCGACGCAACGGTCGAATTCAATGTCGCCTTTCTGAACACGCTCAGCCAGTTCCTCGGCCCCAACCAGGTCGGCGCCCGCCGCCTTGGCCTCCTCGGCCTTGTCGCCCTTGGCAAAGACGGCGACCCGGGTCGACTTGCCGGTGCCGTGGGGCAAGGCGACCATGCCGCGCACCATCTGGTCGGCGTGACGCGGGTCGATGTTGAGATTGATCGCGAGCTCGACCGTCTCGTCGAATTTGGCCGTGGCGCCCGCTTTGATGACCTTCACCGCCTCGCCCACGTCGTAGTGAGCATTGCGGTCAATTTTTTCGGCCGCGGCGCGATGCCGCTTTCCTGCTGCTGGCATGGCTTTATTCCATCACCTCTATTCCCATCGAGCGCGCCGAGCCGGCAATAATCCGGCACGCGGCATCCATGTCATTGGCATTCAAATCGACCATCTTCTTCTCGGCGATATCGCGCACCTGGGCCATGCTCACCGCGCCCACCGGCTCCTTTCCCGGTTCCTCCGCCGCCTTGTCCAGGCCGGCCGCCTTCTTCAGGTAATAGCTCGCCGGCGGGGTCTTGGTAATGAAGGTGAAGCTGCGGTCGTGGTAGGCGGTGATGACCACCGGGATGGGCATTCCGGGCTCCAGATTCTGGGTCTGGGCATTGAACGCCTTGCAAAATTCCATGATGTTCAGGCCGGCCTGCCCAAGCGCGGGACCGATGGGGGGCGACGGGTTGGCTTGTCCCGCCGGCACCTGAAGCTTGACCTTGCCCGTGATCTTCTTAGCCATCGTAATTCCTCGGTTCTTCCTGTCCGGTAAGCCTTGGCCGGCTTAGAGCTTTTCGACCTGCGAATATTCCAGTTCGACCGGCGTCGGACGTCCAAAAATGGACACCCCCACCTTGAGCCGGGTGCGTTCCTCGTCGACTTCCTCGACCATGCCGTTGAACGAGGTAAAGGGGCCGTCGGAGACCCGCACCTGCTCGCCCACTTCGAAGGTGATGGATGGCTTCGGCCGTTCCACTCCCTCTTGAATCTGGTGGATGATGCGCTCGGCCTCGGTATCGCTGATCGGCGTCGGTCGGCCGCGGCCGCCCAGGAACCCGGTCACTTTGGGCGTGTTCTTGACCAGATGCCAGGTCTCGTCGGTCATATCCATCCTGACCAGGACATAACCGGGAAAGAACTTGCGCTCCGCGTTGACCTTGGCGCCGCGGCGCATCTCCACCACTTCCTCGACCGGCACCAGAACCTTTTCGATCATGTTCTCCATATCGTTTTGGGCGGCCTGCTCCTCGATGGATTGGGCCACCTTCTTCTCGAAACCCGAGTAGACGTGAATGACGTACCAATGCGCCGCCACGGCCGTCAGCCTCCAATGCCAAATATCAGGCGAACCCCGTTCGCCAAAACAAAGTCGACCAGAAAGAAGAACGCCGCCGCCAGGATCACCATGACAAAGACCATGCCGGTCGAAATGGCCGTCTCGCGGCGGCTGGTCCAGGTGACCTTGGACGCCTCTTGCCGCACTTGGCGGATAAATTGTGCCGGGGATGTCTGTGCCATCTGCGTTGTGCGTAACCCTTAACTGAAATTGATCTTCACCTACCCCGAAGGCTATGGCAGGAGTGAAGGGACTCGAACCCCCAACCCCCGGTTTTGGAGACCGGTGCTCTAGCCAGTTGAGCTACACTCCTATAATTCCCGGCCCTATCGCCGGCTTGTGCACCCGGGCAATTCCGCATAACGATTAGCGGTAGCGCCCCTCGTGCCGCCCATCGTTCGGGCGGCGGCGGTCCTCTTGTTCAATCCCCTTTATTCGATGATCGAGGCGACGACGCCGGCGCCCACCGTGCGGCCGCCCTCGCGGATGGCGAAGCGCAGCC
>JASLLZ010000085.1 GCA_030746775.1 Rhodospirillales bacterium
CACGAAACTTCCTCTCTGCTGTCCTCATCGCCGCAATCGTCATATGGTGGATTAATTGAGTCTGGAGCCTAGGCCTGCAACGGACCATCGCGCCATGCCCGACGAAAAGAAATCCCCGACCCTTGCCGTCCGCGAATACCGGGATTCGGACCGCGACGCCGTCTGGGCGTTGTGGCGGGAAAGCGGCGTCATGGCCGATCCCGAGCGCGCCGGCCAGGACCTCGAATTCTGCCGGGCCTCGGCGGACAACACCCTGTTCGTCGGGCTCCAGGATCGGCGCATCGTGGCAACCATCATGGCGGGCCTCGACGGTCATCGCGGCTGGTTCCATTACGTCGCCGTCGATCCCGACAATCACGGAACCGGGCTGGGACGGCACATGGTCGCCCATGCCGAGAAATGGCTTGCCGGGCGCGGTGCTGTGAAGGTCGAGCTGATGATCAGCCAAACCAACCACGCAGTCCTCCGGTTTTATGAAAATCTGGGCTATGGGCCGGAGCCCCGCGTCGTCATGACCCGCGATATTGGGTCTTAAGGCGCGTTGCCGAAGATGGCGTGCAGCACCCGGTCGCCGGGCCGGATGCCGAGACGCCGGGCGGTACCCGCGTTGACCTCGAGGACCGCCAGCACGGGCGCCGCCGAGGGAATCGTCGCCAAGGACAGAGGTTCCGTATCCCGGGCCACGTTGACGATGCGCCCGCCTGCGTCGATGAACAGCATATCAAGCGGTATGAGCGTGTTCTTCATCCACATGGCGACCGATTGGACGCGCTTGTAATCGAACAGCATGCCGGCGCCGGCGGCGAGGCTCTTGCGATGTTGCAGGCCTTGTTGGCGTTGAGCCGCCGTCTCGGCGACCTCGACGGTAAAGAGAAAACGGCCCTTGGCGGTCACCACCTTCAACTCGGCGGCGGCGGCCACGGCGGGCGAGACGGTGCCGGCCAGGATTGCGGCGATTAGCACCCTTTTGATCCCTCGTGCGATCATGGTTTGCGTTTTACACCGCCGGGTGCATCTTGCCAATCGGCCCCGGGCGCGCCATAACCATGGCCGACCCGTCACCAGGGGGAGCCGGATTTTCCGGCTGAGAGGTCTCCGCTAAGCGAGACGACCCCTTGAACCTGACCCGGACAATGCCGGCGTAGGGATGAGTGAAAGCATGGTACCGAGCAACGTTCCGCCACCTTTGTCCGTTACCGTCCACGCCGCCCGTGTCACCCATGGGAGCGAGATTCTGTTCGACGGCCTGGACATCACCCTGGCGGCCGGCCGCTGGACCTGCCTTCTCGGTCCCAGCGGCGTCGGCAAGAGCACCTTGCTGCGCCTCATTCTCGGCCTCGAGACACCCGAGCGGCGCGCCGGCGGTGGCGATACCGTCACCTGCTCGGACGAATCGCCGCTTACCGGGCGCGCCGCCTTCATGGCTCAGACCGACCTTCTCCTGCCCTGGCTCACGGCGCTGGCCAATGTCGACCTGGGCCGCCGTCTGCGCGGCACCGGCGACGGCGCCATGGGTGAGGCGCGGGCACTTCTTGAGCGCGTCGGTCTGGCGGCAAACGCCGGCGACCAGCCGGCGACGCTGTCGGGCGGCATGCGCCAACGCGTCGCCCTGGCCCGCACATTGATGGAGGACCGGCCCGTGGTCCTCATGGACGAGCCGTTTTCGGCCCTCGACGCCATCACGCGGATCAAGTTGCAGAACCTGGCCGCCGAACTGCTGCGCGACCGGACCGTTCTTCTGGTCACCCACGATCCCCTGGAGGCCCTGCGCCTGGGTCACCGCATCCACGTCATGGCGGGCCGGCCGGCGCTTGTCGACGAAGCCCTGGAACCGGCCGGCCCGCCGCCGCGCGACGTCGATGATCCGATGCTCCTGGAGATGCAGGGCGATCTGCTGCGCCGCTTGGCGGAGGCCACGTCATGAAGGTCCTGCGCCCCCTCATCATCCTGGCCGGCCTGATCGGCCTGTGGCAGGCGGTGGTCAGCCTTAGCGGCGCACCGCCCTATATCCTGCCGGCGCCCCTGGAGGTGGCCTTGGCATGGTGGCGAGGCGCCGATGTGATCATGGAACACGCCCTGTTGACCGCCACCGAGATTCTTCTGGGGCTGGCCCTGGGCGCCGTTCTTGGCGCCGGCAGCGCGTTGAGCATGGCCTATTTCCGCCCGGCCAGGCGCTGGCTGCTGCCGGTCCTGGTGATCAGCCAGGCGGTGCCCGTCTTTGCCCTGGCACCGCTTCTGGTGCTGTGGTTCGGTTACGGCATGGCGTCCAAGGTGGCGATGGCGACCCTTATCATTTATTTCCCGGTGACCGCCGCTTTTCACGACGGCCTGAGAAGGACCGAGCCCGGTTGGATCGATCTGGCGCGCACGATGAATGCTTCGCGCGCTGCGACGCTACGCCACGTGCGCATCCCGGCCGCCTTGCCGGCGCTCTCTTCGGGCCTTCGTGTCGCCACCGCGGTGGCGCCCATCGGCGCCGTGGTCGGCGAATGGGTGGGGTCCAGCGCCGGCCTTGGCTACCTGATGCTGCACGCCAACGCGCGCATGCAAATCGATGTTATGTTCGCCGCGCTGTTTACCCTGGCGGTGCTGGCGGTAGCTCTTTACTTCACTATGGATACGCTATTGCGCCGGGCGATGCCGTGGCTTCCCGACAGCGTTCCCGACACCGGCTAACACCCCAAACGAGGACACCATGCACACCTCATTTCGCCGCAATGCAAGCCTGCTGATCCTTTGTTCGATCCTGCTCCCCCTGCCCGCCTTGGCGACGGAAAGGATGATCGTCCTCCTGGACTGGTTCGTCAACCCGGACCACGCCCCCCTGATCGTCGCCAAGGAGAAGGGCTTCTTCGCCGGGGCCGGCCTTGATGTGACGCTGATCGCGCCGGCCGACCCCAACGATCCGCCCAAGCTGGTGGCGGCGGGCAAGGCGGAGCTGGCCGTCTCTTATCAGCCGCAATTGCACATTCACGTAGCCCAGGGCCTGCCCCTGACGCGCGTCGGCACTTTGGTGGCGACGCCCTTGAACGCCCTGGTCGTGCTGGCTGACGGACCGGTGAAGACGATCGCCGATCTGAAAGGGCGCAAGATCGGCTTTTCCGTCGGTGGCTTCGAGGACGCCCTTCTCGCCGCCATGTTGTCGCGCCACGGCCTGACCCTGGCCGACATTACCTTGGTCAACGTCAACTTTTCGCTTTCGCCGGCCATCATCGCCGGTCGGGTGGCCGGCGTCATCGGCGCCTTTCGCAATTTCGAGCTCAACCAGATGGACATTGTGGGACGGCCGGGCCGCGCCTTCTATCCCGAAGAAGAAGGTGTACCGCCCTATGACGAACTGATCGTTGTGGCCAACAAAAACACATTGGATCGGAAACGTCTGCGCGGCTTCCTCGACGCCTTGGAACGCGGCGTCCAATATCTGATCAATCACCCCGACGCCGCGTGGTCTCTCTTCATCAAGGCGCACAAGGACCTGAACGACGAGCTTAACCGCCGCGCCTGGCGCGATACCCTGCCACGCTTCGCCCTGCGCCCGGCGGCCCTTGATGGCGCCCGCTATGAGCGCTTCGCCGTTTTCCTCAAGAGCCAGGGGTTGATAAGCACGATCCCGCCCCTGGAGACTTATGCCGTGGAAATTCGCTGAGGCGAACAGCGCAAGGTGCGCTTTCACAATCGCCGAATCTCAGGTAAATATCCCCCGTGAGCGAACCGGCGGGACCGGAATTGACGAGGTAAGGTCAACGATGAAGAAATTTGTGAACAGCAACTTCTTGTGCCTGACCGTGCTTGCCCTGATGGGTTTGGTGGCAGGCGGGTCGGCGATGGCGGCCGCCGGCGCCGCGGCAAGCGGCGATTTCACCGGTCACTGGGTCGGTTTCGCTTGTCTCGCCGTCTTTGTCTGTGCCTATGCGCTGGTCATCAGCGAAGAAACCATCCATCTGAAGAAATCGAAACCGGTGATGGTCGCCGCCGGCATCATCTGGGCGCTGGTCGCCTGGGTCTTCACCCAAACCGGCGACACGGAGACGGTGGGGCGTGCGATCGAGCACAATTTGTTGGAGTTCGTCGAGCTGTTCCTCTTTCTCCTCGCCGCCATGACCTACATCAACAGCTTGGACGAACGCGGTGTCTTTGGATCGCTCAGGGCCTGGCTGGTATCCAGGGGATTTTCGTTTCGCGCCATTTTTTGGATCACCGGCGCCCTGTCCTTCGTCATCTCGCCGATCGCCGACAACCTGACGACGGCGCTTCTCATGGCCACCGTGGTCATTGCCGTCGGCGGCACCGATCATCGCTTCATCGCCGTCGCGTGCATCAATATCGTGGTTGCCGCCAACGCCGGCGGGGCATTCAGCCCGTTCGGCGACATCACGACGCTGATGGTGTGGCAGAAGGGAATAGTGGAATTCCACGAGTTTTTCGTGCTGTTCATCCCGTCGCTGGTCAACTGGCTCATTCCGGCGGCCATCATGACCTTGGTGCTGCCGGGCGGGAAACCGCCGGCCCTTGACGAAAAGGCGGTACTGCTGGAGGGGGCCTGGGTGATGGTGGGGCTGTTCATCGTTACCATCGGCCTCGCGGTCTCGGCCCACAATTTCCTGCACCTGCCCCCGGTCATCGGTATGATGAGCGGATTGGGCCTGTTGAAGATCTACGGCTATTTCCTGGAAAGGCGCGATCATTTCTTTCCCGCCCCGTCGGAGGACGACATCGGCCAAAGCGGCTTGATGGAAGGGACGCTACCCGACAAGCGCCGCGACGCTGACCGGCCGGCCGCCTTCAACGTCTTCAAGGCCCTGCAACGGGCCGAATGGGACACCTTGATGTTTTTCTACGGCATTATTCTGTCCGTCGGCGGTCTCGGCACGCTGGGTTATCTGGCGCTCGGTTCCAACCTGATGTACGGCGATTTGGGCCCGACAACGGCCAACATATTGGTCGGCTTTCTTTCCGCCATCGTCGACAACATCCCGATCATGTTCGCGGTGCTTTCGGTGCTGCCCGATATGGACCACGGCCAGTGGCTTTTGGTAACGCTCACCGCCGGCGTCGGCGGCTCGATGCTGTCGATCGGCTCGGCCGCCGGGGTGGCGGTCATGGGACAGGCGCGCGGGATTTACACCTTCTTCGCCCATCTCAAGTGGTCGTGGGCGATCGCGCTAGGCTACGCGGCCAGCATCTGGGTCCATTTCCTGGTCAATGGACACCACTTCCAGTAGACGAACGAGGAGTCAGGAGGTGTTGCGCACATTCAGCCTTGGGCTGGTTCTTATTATTCTCTGGCTGTTTTTATCGGGCCATATGACGCCGCTTCTACTCGGTTTGGGGCTGACGTCGGTCCTCGTCGTGGTCCTCATCGCCCGGCGCATGGACCTTATCGACTCCGAAGGCCATCCCATCCACCTTTTTTGGAAAGCCATCCCTTACTGGGGGTGGCTCCTGGTCGAGATTTTCAAGGCCAACTTCGATGTTGCCCGCGCCATCGTTTGGCCCCGGATGCCCATCCGCCCAACCGTGCTGCGCGTCAAGGCCGGCCAGAAGAGCGACCTGGGCCGCGTCATCTACGCCAATTCCATCACCTTGACACCAGGCACCGTGACCCTGGCCGTGGCAGGCGAGATGCTCGAGGTCCACGCGCTCACACCGGGCGCGGCCGAGGGCCTGTTGAGCGGTGAGATGGACAGCAAGGTCACCGCCCTCGAGGGTATCGCGGTTGAACCGACGGAGGCGGCGTGATGCTCGACGCCGCCACCGCCGCCGTGCTCATCGCCATGGCTCTCGCCTTGGTCAGGGCGCTCAGGGGTCCAACCGTTTTCGACCGCATCGTGTCGGTCAATGCCTTCGGCACCCTGACCGTGGTCCTCATTGCCGTTCATGGCTTCCTGACCGGCCGTCCCGAGTTCCTGGACATCGCCCTCGCCTACGCCCTGATCACCTTCATCGGAATCATCGCGGTGACCAAATTCGTCACCCTGACGCCGGGCATGCAGCCCGACCGCAAGGACGATGAGGGAGACCTGTGATGGACCTGTTGGCCGACATCGCCAGCGCCGTCCTGCTCGCCGGCGGCTCAATTCTGGCTCTCATCGGGGCCATTGGAATTATTCGTTTGCCCGACATCTTCACGCGCATGCATGCCGGCGGCGTCATCGACACCATGGCGGCAGGGATGATTCTGGCCGGCCTCATGATCCAATCCGGCTTTACCCTGGTGACGGTCAAGTTGTTCCTGATTATCGCCTTCTTGCTCTACACCACGCCGACCGCCACCCATGCCCTCGCCCAAGCGGCCCTGAAAAGCGGCCTTGCTCCCCAAGTCGAGAACGACAGCGACGAGGAAAGCGTCCCATCGAAGACCTGATTCACATCGCGCTATTGCTTTTCATGGCTGTGATCGGCTTGGCGCTGGTCCGGGTGCGTGACCTATTCGGTGTCGTCATGCTGTCGGGACTATTCACCCTGACCGCGGCGTCGCTTTACGTGGTCATGGATGCCGTCGATGTCGCCTTTACCGAGGCCGCCGTCGGCGCCGGCATCTCCACCGTGCTCATGCTGGAGACCCTGGCCCTGACCACCGGCCGCGAAAAGGTCATGCGCCACAGCACCCTGGCGCCATTCATCATGGTGGTGGTGACGGGAGCGGTGCTCATTTATGGCACGCTCGACATGCCCGGTTACGGCGACCCCGCGGCACCCATCCACCGTCACGTGGCGCTGCGCTATATCGAAGAGTCGGGGCGCGAGGTCGGCGTCCCCAACATCGTCACCTCGGTGCTGGCCAGTTACCGCGGCTACGATACCCTGGGCGAGGTCACCGTCATCTTCACCGCCACGGTCGGCGTTCTCGCCCTCATCGGACGCAGCCAAAGACGACGGCGGACGCGGTCGCCCGCGGGCAAGGGCGGAGGTGAAGATGCGCGGTAACGTTATTCTCAGGATCGCCGCCAAGCTCCTCATTCCGTGCATCCTCTTGTTTGCCCTTTACGTGCAGTTTCACGGCGACTATGGACCCGGCGGCGGCTTCCAGGCCGGAGTCATTTTTGGCAGCGCTTTCATCCTCTACGCGCTCATCGTCGGCATCGACGCCGCGCGCCAAGCCGTTCCGGCGATCGCAAGCCGAATAGCGCTGGCGCTCGGCCTTCTGCTCTATGCCGGGGTCGGCGTGGCAGGCTTGTTCCTCGACGGGCGCTACCTCAACTATTCGGTCCTCGCCGACGTACCTACTACCGGCCAACACCTGGGCATCGCACTAATCGAACTTGGCGTCGGCATCACCGTGGCCGCCGCCATGATCACCGTCTTCTACGTCTTCGCGGGCGAGGAACGCTGAGCCATGGATGTGCTTGGCCATTACAACTACTGGATCGTGATCGTCCTGATGATGACCGGCTTTTATGTCGTCATCGCCCAGAACAATCTGATCAAGAAGGTGGTCGGTCTCAACATCTTCCAGGTCTCGGTCTTCGTCTTTTATATTTCCATGAGCAAGGTCAAGGGCGGCACGGCGCCGATACTCGACCCCGGCATCGAGGTTTACGGAAATCCCCTGCCCCACGTCCTCATCCTCACCGCCATCGTCGTCGGCGTCGCCACGATGGCGCTTGCCCTGGCGCTGGTGGTGCGTATCCGCCACGCCTACGGCACCATCGAAGAAGACGAGATCGATGCCCAGGAGGAAGAGCCTTGATCGCCGAACACCTGCCCGCCCTGCAGGTCGTGATCCCGCTCATCGCGGCACCTCTGTGCATCCTCATGCATCGTCCGGCCGGGGCATGGTTGATATCGTTGGCGGCCGCTTGGTGCAGCTTGGCGGTCGCCCTGGCGCTTTTGGGACAGGTTCAGGCCAGCGGCCCCATTTCCTATCCGCTGGGCGACTGGGCGCCGCCTTGGGGCATTGAGTACCGGGTCGACATGGTAAGCGCCTTCGTCCTTGTCATCGTTTCGGCCATCGGCGCCGTGGTCATGCCCTTCGCCCGCACCAGCGTCGAGCGCGAGATGCCCTCGGACCGTGCCTACCTTTTCTATTGTATGTATTGCCTGTGCTTGGCCGGGATGCTCGGTATCGCCATCACCGGCGATGCCTTCAACCTGTTCGTCTTTCTCGAAATCGCCTCGCTGTCGTCCTACGTTTTGGTCAGCATGAGCGCCGACCGCCGGGCGCTGATGGCGGCCTACCGATATCTTATCATGGGTACCATCGGCGCTACCTTCTACATCATCGGTGTCGGCCTTCTTTACATGATGACCGGTACCCTCAACATGGCCGATCTGGCCGAGCGCCTCCCCGCCGTCGCCGAAACACGGACAATCCTGACGGCACTGGCCTTCCTTACCGTCGGCATCAGCCTGAAATTGGCCCTCTTTCCGCTTCACCTGTGGCTGCCCAACGCTTACGCCTTCGCGCCGTCGGTGGTGTCGGCGTTCCTCGCCGCGACCGCGACCAAGGTGGCGGTCTATGCCCTGATCCGTATTTATTTTACCATCTTCGGCGGCGTCGACGTCTTCGCGACCTTGGCCGTGCGCGAGGTTCTCATGGGCCTCGCCATCGTCGCCATGTTCGCCGGTTCGCTGGTCGCCATCTACCAGAACAACGTGAAGCGCATGTTGGCCTACTCCTCGATCGCGCAAATCGGCTACATGGTGCTTGGAATTTCCATCGCCAGCGTGACGGGCCTGAGCGGCGGCATTATCCACTTGTTCAATCACGCTCTCATGAAAGGCGCCCTCTTTCTCGCCATGGGATGTGTCTTCCTGCGCCTGGGCTCGGTCCACATTCGCGATCTCGACGGCATCGGCCGGCGCCTGCCACTAACCATGGCGGCTTTCCTGGTCGGCGGCTTGAGCCTGATCGGCGTGCCCCTGACGGTCGGATTCATCAGCAAATGGACCCTCATCCAGGCGGCCCTGGAACGCGGCTGGTGGCCGCTGGCGGTCATCATCTTGCTTACCTCGCTCCTCGCCGTGGTCTACGTCTGGCGCGTCGTCGAGGTGAGCTATTTCCGGGCCGTCCCCACCGACGCCGCCGACATTGCCGAGGCCCCGGCTTCCATGCTGATCCCGGTTTGGGTGCTGGCCGGCACCTGCGTCTATTTCGGCGCCAATGCCGATCAGACCGTCACCATCGCCCGCGGGGCCGCGGCCACCCTGCTGGGTGTAAGCCCATGAGAGCCGAAACCATCATTCTACTCTCAATGGCCGTGCCGCTTGGTGGCGCCGGGCTCATCGCGCTGACCGGATCACGGCCCAATCTGCGCGAGACCGTGACCCTGACCAGCGCCGCAACCCTGTTTGCGCTGGTCGCCTCGCTGCTCCCCGAAGTCGCGGCGGGCGGGCGTCCCGCCGTTACCATGGTCGAGATGATGCCGGGTCTCGCCATCGCCCTGGAGGTCGAACCCCTCGGCGCCCTGTTCGCCGCCGTTGCCAGTTTCCTGTGGATCGTCACCTCGGTTTATTCCATCGGCTACATGCGCGGCCACGGTGAACACAACCAGACACGCTTTTACGTCTGCTTTGCCGTCGCCCTTGCCAGCACCATGGGCATCGCATTTTCCGCCAATATGCTGACCTTGTTTATTTTTTATGAGGCGCTGACGCTTTCGACCTATCCCTTGGTCACCCATTCCGGGACCCGCGAGGCGGTGCGCGCCGGGCGCATCTATCTCGGTCTTCTTCTGGGCACCTCGATCGGGTTCCAATTGCTGGCCGTCCTTTGGACCTGGAGCGCCGCCGGGACCCTCGACTTCACGCCGGGCGGCATCCTCGCCGGGCGGGCCGATGGGCCGGTGGTCGGCATTCTCCTTTTCCTCTACGTGTTCGGCATCGGCAAGGCGGCACTGATGCCGTTCCACCGCTGGCTGCCCGCCGCCATGGTGGCGCCGACACCGGTCAGCGCGCTCCTTCACGCGGTCGCCGTGGTCAAGGCAGGGGTGTTCACCGTGCTCAAAGTGACCGTCTACATCTTCGGCCTCGACCTCCTGGGCGGCCTGGGCGTCAGCCAGTGGCTGGCCTACGTGGCGGCGGCGACGGTCATCATCGCCTCGCTGGTGGCGCTGGTCATGGATAACCTCAAGCTCCGCCTGGCCTATTCGACGGTCAGCCAGCTCAGCTACATCGTCTTGGGCGCCATGCTGGTCAATTCCTGGAGCGTCCTCGGCGGCGGCATGCACATCGCCATGCACGCCTTCGGCAAGATCACCCTGTTCTTCTGCGCCGGCGCCATCATGGTCGCCAGCCACAAGACCGAGGTCAGCCAGATGCGTGGCATCGGGCGGACCATGCCGGTTACCACCTTCGCCTTCCTCATCGGTTCGCTCAGCCTTATCGGCCTGCCGCCGATGGGTGGCATGTGGAGCAAGTGGTACCTGGCCCTCGGCGCCGCCAGCGCCGAGCAGTTGATCTTCGTCGGTGTGTTCATGATCTCGTCGCTGCTCAACATCGCGTATTTGATGCCGGTGGTCGTCAGGGGCTTCTTCTACGCCCCCGAGAGACCCAACCCACCGGACGCGGGAAGCGCCAGCCCCATCCGCGAGGCACCGCTCACCTGCGTCGCCGCGCTGTCGCTGACCGCAGTGGGCTGCGTCGTGATGTTCTTCAACGCGGGCCGAATCCATGCCTTCCTTCAACCCATTCTGGGCGGATAAGTCCCATGCCTGACGAACGAAAGTACTGGCTCGACGACCCACGCAACGTCACCAAAGTGGTGTGGGGACTGGTTGCGCTGTGCGCCATGCTCTTCGTCGCCGACGCCTTCTATGACAAGCACCCCCATTTCGTCGCCGAATCCTACTTCGGATTCTTCGGCATTTTCGGCTTCGTGGTCTGCGTCGGGCTGGTGCTGGCGGCCAAGGCGATGCGCATCGTACTCAAGCGCGGGGAAGACTATTATGACGACTAGTGGCCTGTATCACCTAAATTGCACCCCTACGACGGCGTTGCGAGGTTTCCGGCTAGGAGTGCAATTTAGATGATACAGGCCACCAACCCCGCGCTCATCCTGATTCTCGGCGCCCTGCCGATCCCGCTATTGCGCGGGCGCCTGCGCGCCGCCTATCTGCTGGCCCTGCCGCTGGTCGGCCTGGGCTACGCGTTCGCGCTCGAGCCGGGCCTCCATTGGCAGGTCGACTTCATGGGCTACGGTCTAGAGCTGCTGCGGGTCGACCGCCTGAGCCGGGTGTTCTCGTACATCTTCTTTTTCGCCGCCTTCCTCGGCAACCTCTACGCCCTGAACGACGACGATCCGGTGCAGCAGGTCGCCGCCCAGGTTTACGCCGGCAGCGCCATCGGCGCCGTCTACGCCGGTGACCTGATCACGCTGTTTGTCTTCTGGGAACTGACGGCGGTCTCGTCGGTGTTCCTCATTTGGGCGCGCGGGACAGAGCGCGCCTATCGCGCCGGCATGCGCTTCCTGATCATTCAGGTCGGCTCGGGGGTCCTGCTGCTGGCCGGGCTGATCCTCAACCTCCGCGACACCGGGTCGATCGCCTTCGATCTCCTTGGCGTGACAAGCCCCGGCACGGCGCTGATCATGGTCGCCTTCGGCATCAAGTGCGCCTTTCCGTTCCTGCACAATTGGCTGCAGGACGCCTACCCGGAGGCGACGGTGGGGGGCACGGTGATCCTCAGCGTCTTCACAACCAAACTGGCCGTCTATGCTCTGGCCCGCGGCTTTGCCGGCACCGAGATGCTGATCTGGATCGGCGCCACCATGACCGCTTTTCCCATCTTCTATGCCGTCATCGAGAACGATCTCAGGCGCGTGCTGTCCTACAGCCTCAACAACCAGCTCGGCTTCATGGTGGTGGGCATCGGCATCGGCACCGAGATGTCGGTCAACGGAACCGTGGCCCACGCCTTCACCCATATTCTCTACAAGGCGCTTTTGTTCATGTCGATGGGAGCGGTGCTTTTCCGTACCGGCACCATCAAGGGCAGCGAGCTTGGCGGGCTTTACAAGTCCATGCCGTTGACGGCGACGTTCTGCATCGTCGGCGCGGCGTCAATCTCGGCCTTTCCGCTGTTCAGCGGATTCATCAGCAAGGCGCTGATTATCACCGCCGCGGCGAACGAGGGTTATTGGCTGATCTGGGCCGTGCTGCTGTTCGCCTCGGCCGGCGTCTTCCACCACTCGGGCATCAAGATTCCGTTCTTCGCCTTTTTCGCCCACGACAGCGGCAAGCGGGTCCAGGAGGCGCCGTGGAATATGCTGCTGGCGATGGGCATCGCGGCGGCGCTATGCATCGGCATCGGTGTCTGGCCGGGGCCGCTCTACGCCATCCTGCCCTTCCCGGTCGACTTCCAGCCCTATACCTCGGCCCACGTGATCAACCAGCTTCAGCTTCTCTTCTTCTCGGCACTGGCCTTCACCTGGCTCATGCGGACCGGTCTCTACCCGCCCGAGATGCGCTCGACGAACCTCGACAGCGACGTCGTCTACCGAAAGCTGTTGCCGTGGCTGGTGCGGCGTTTCCTCGCCACCTTCGGGCCCGTCGACCGGTCGGCGCGGCGCCTGGCGGCGATAGGGTTCGAGCGGCTGATCGCCAGCCTCTTCCGGCGCACCGGTCACCGCGGCGTGCTGGCCCGCACCGTGCCGGTCGGCGGCATGGTGCTGTGGGTGATCGTCCTGCTTGGCGTTTACCTGCTGCTCAACTTTACCTGACTCATACCAAGGCGCGGCGCAACAGGTTCAGGCCGACCACGAAGAGCATCGCCAGAAGAACCTTGCGGAAGGTATCCTGATCGACCCTTCCGCGGACCCACTGGCCGATCGCCAGACCAAGAAAAACCGGCACACAGGCGAGGACCGACCAGCCGATGTTGTCGGGCCCTATAACGCCGTGAATCCAATAGAAGATCATCATCGGCAACGCGCCCGAGAAGAAGAGGATACCGACGGCCTGGATAAACTCTTCCTTTTTCAGGTCGAGAGCCAGGAGGTACATGGAAATAGGCGGCCCGAAGACGGTCGTGAAGCCCCCGATGACACCCGCGACGGCGCCGATCACCCCGCCCGACCACCGCTCGGCCCGGCGCGGCACGCGCAGGCGGGGCGAGATGGCAAAGACGGTCGAAAAGACGACGACGGTCGTACCCAAGACCAGGTACAGGGTGCGCGCGTCCGATGTCGCCACCATGCCGCTGCTCCACCAAAGCCCTAAGATCAGGGGCACGACGACCGGCCAAAACCGGCGCAGCGTGACGCCCGGCCACCCGGCGCGAAGCGCCTGCCATAAATTGCTGGCGACGATGGGAACGACGATTGTCGCCACGCCGGTCTGTACGTCGGTGACGCTGGCAACCCCGGTGACCGCGACCAGGGGCAGGCCGATCCCGGTGACGCCCTTGACGGCACCGCCCAGCGCCAGGAGGGCGAAAACCAACGACAGGGTTTCCAGACCAAGGCCGTCCACACCGGGTATCCTTATCGATGCGTTGCGGGGAAACAGCGGGAAGCCCGCCATCTCTATCACGGAGCACCACCCGGCGCCAGTCGGGCGCTATGGCGCCGCAACGGGTCCGAACAGGCCTTCGAATCGGTCGGCGAACCGTGGCCAAGCCTGCGGATTGACCAGGCGCAACGGCCGTTCGCCTTGGAAAATGGCGACCCATTGCCAGGCAGCGCCAATCGCCATGTTGTAGCGGGCCTCTTGGGTTATTCCGGCGATGTGCGGTGTGGCCAGCACGTTGTCGAAGGCCAACAGCGGATGGTCAAGCGGTGGCGGCTCGGTGAGCCAGACATCGACCCCGGCGCCGGAAATCAGCTCCTGGTCGAGGGCCGATACCAACGCCACCTCATCGTGGATGCCGCCGCGCGCGGTGGTGATGAAATAGGCCGAGGGCTTCATGCTCGCGAATGCGTCGGCTCCGATCATGCCGCGCGTCTCGGCGGTCAGGGGACAATTCACGGAGACGAAATCCGCGTCCCGCAGGAGCGCCTCCAGTTGTACGGGTTCGGCGCCCCTCTCGGCGAACTCCTGGGCCGTAAGATAGGGGTCGTAGCCGACGACGGACATTCCAAAAAGGCCGCCGCACAGGCGCGAAACCTGGGTGCCGATGTTGCCGACGCCGATGATGCCCACGGTCTTGCCGATCAGCTCCTGACCCGTGTAGTCCATGCGATCCCAGGCCCGGTCGCGGCGCAGCGCCCGATCCGCCTGGATGATCCGCTTGGTGAGCCCGAGCATCATGCCGAGCACGTGCTGCGCCACCGCCTCCTTGTTGGCACCGGTCTGGTTGGAGACCAGAATGCCGGCCTCGGTGCAGGCATCGACGTCGATCATATCGTAGCCGGCGCCGGTCGAAGTGATAGCCAACAGGTGCGGACAGCGGGCGATGAGCCTGCGATCGGCGAAGAACGGCTCACGCAATTCGCCATTGGGGAGGACGTGGTAGCCGTGGGCCCGTTCCAGTTCGGGCCAGTTCTCCTCCGCCGGGCGGGAGAAGCTGAGACCTGAGAGTTCGATGTCGGACCGCTCGCCGAGCAACCGCTCAGCCGCGGGGTCCATCCAGGACTCGAAAAACACCAGCCGCTTGTGGTTCTCAGTCATCTTTCTTCCAGCCGGCAGTCGATGCCCTCACGAGAGGCATGGACACCCCCGCCGATTTGCCCCAACATCCCACTCCTCGGGTGGCGCTGAAATACGCCAAGGGTGGTAACGCCATGCGGATCGTCACTTACAACATACAGTTCGGCCGGGGCAAGGACGGCCGCGTCGATCTTGAGCGCATTGCCGCCGAGGTCGAGGGCGCCGATCTCATTGCCATGCAGGAGGTGGACCGATTGTGGACGCGGTCGGGCATGGTCGATCAAGTGGCGGAACTGGTGCGGCTCTTGCCCGGCTACCACTGGAGATACGGCCCCGGCATCGACCTCGACCTCGGCGAAGAGCCGGGCGGCCTTGATGCGCGGCGCCGCCAGTTCGGCAACCTGCTGCTCGTGCGGGCGCCTATCGTATCGTCGCGCAATCACCTGTTGCCCAAGATCGGATTCGCCGACCAGCTCAGCCTGCAGCGATCGGCGCTCGAGGGTGTCATCGCCTGTCCGTCAGGCCCGGTGCGCTTCTATTCCGTTCATCTGGCTCACATTTCATCGTTGGAGCGCCAGCGCCAGGCGGCGCGGATTATGGAAATCCACGCCGAAGCCGCCAACGAGGGGGGCGCTTGGTCTGGCGGTAAGGACCGCCCCGACTGGTTGGCCGACGGCCCGCCACCGCCAATGCCCGGCGCGGCGGTCCTGATGGGCGACTTCAACATGGAACCGACGACCCCCGAATACGAGATCATCGCCGGCCCCGCGACACACAAGTATGGCCCCGCCGCCACCCTTGGCGGCTTCGCCGACGCCTGGCTTGCCGCCGGCAACGACCCGGCGGGCGGGCTCACCAAGCCCGCCGAGACCGGCGACCGGCGCATCGATTTCGTCTTCGTCGCCACGCCCCTGGCCGAGCGCATTGGCGCGGCGCGCATCGACGATCGGGCCCAAGGTTCCGACCATCAACCCCTGTGGGTGGAGATCGATCTCTAGGCTCTGTACTCAATTAGGGGATTCACAAATTGGTTTTGATGTGATTCAAAGTCTCTAACGAGAAGGAGGC
>JASLLZ010000086.1 GCA_030746775.1 Rhodospirillales bacterium
CTAATCGCCCGTAACCGAAACTGATATCGCCCTACTCGGCGGCGTTTTCGTAACTATCCATCGACGGGCAGGTGCAGACCAGATTGCGGTCGCCATGGACGTTGTCGATGCGGCCCACCGGCGGCCAGTATTTTCCGGCCGCCGTCGTGCCGCCCGGATAGGCCGCCTCTTGGCGCGTATAGGGATGGGTCCATTCCTCGGCCGTTACGTCTTCAAGCGAATGGGGCGCGTTGTGCAGCGGGTTGTCGTCGGCCGGCCATTCGCCGCTCTCGATGCGCTTGGCTTCCTTGTGGATCTGGATCATGGCATCGCAGAAGCGGTCGATCTCGGCCTTGGGCTCGGATTCCGTCGGCTCGATCATCAAGGTATCGGGCACGGGAAACGACATGGTGGGGGCGTGGAAACCGAAATCCATCAGGCGTTTGGCGATGTCCTCGACGGTGATGCCGGCGCTTTCCTGGATCGGCCTGGTATCGATGATGCACTCGTGCGCCACCAATCCGCCGCGCCCCGTGTAGAGAACCGAATAATCCCCTTCCAGGCGCTTGGCGATGTAGTTGGCGCTCAGGATCGCGACCTGGGTGGCGCGTTTCAGGCCGGCCGTTCCCATCAGCGCGATGTAGGCCCACGAGATGGGCAGGATGCCGGCCGAACCCCACGGCGCCGCCGCCACCGGGCCGATGCCGTCGGTCGGCCCGGCTTCGGCCACCAGGGGATGGTTGGGCAGGTACGGGGCCAGGTGTTGGGCGACGCCGATCGGCCCGATTCCCGGCCCGCCGCCGCCATGCGGAATGCAGAAGGTCTTATGCAGGTTCATATGGGCGACGTCGGGGCCGAAGCATCCCGGCCGGCACAATCCAACCAGCGCGTTGAGATTGGCGCCGTCCATGTAGACCTGTCCGCCATGGCGGTGCACGACGTCGCAGATGTCGGTGATGGCGGTTTCGAAGACGCCGTGGGTCGACGGGTAGGTGACCATCAGCGCGGCCAGGTTGTCGGCGTGCTCCTTGGCCTTGTTGGTAAGATCGTCCAAGTCCACGTTGCCGTTCTCGTCGCAGGCCACCACCACCACGCGAAGGTTCGCCATCTGGGCGCTGGCCGGGTTGGTGCCGTGGGCCGAAGAGGGGATCAGACAGACGTCGCGGTGCCCTTGGCCCTTGCTCTCGTGATATTTGCGGATGACCAGCAGGCCGGCGTATTCCCCTTGCGCCCCGGCATTGGGTTGCAACGATATGGCGGCGAAACCGGTCAGGTCCGCCAGCTTCCGTTCCAGTTCGCCGATCAGGGCCAGGTGTCCGGCCGCCTGATCAAGGGGCGCGAAGGGATGCATGCGGCTGAACCCGGGCCAGGTGACCGGGATCATCTGGCATGTCGCGTTGAGCTTCATGGTGCACGAGCCGAGCGCGATCATGGAGCGGTTGAGGGCGATGTCCTTTTCCTCAAGCCCGCGCAGGTAGCGCAGCATGGCGGTCTCGGAATGATGGCTGTTGAAAACCGGGTGGGTAAGAAAGGGGCTGCGGCGTCTAAGCCCGGCGGGTATGCCGTCGGTCCCTTCGCCGTCAAGGTCGGCGACCGAAAGCCCCGTCTCCTCGGCGCCCGTGAACACGCGCCACAGGGTCGCGACGTCATCCGGCCCGGTGGTTTCGTCGAGGGACAGGCCGACGCGCCCGCCATCCAGCGGCCTCAGGTTGATGCCCGCCGCCCGCGCCCTTTGGTGCACCGCCTCGGCCTCGTCGCCCATGGCGACGACGATGGTGTCGAAAAAGTACACCGTTTCCACCGTCATCCCCAGCCGCTTCAACCCATCGGCCAGGATTGCCGTCAGCCGATGTACCCGTTCGGCGATGGTCCTCAGCCCGTCGGGTCCGTGATAGACGGCATAAAGCGCCGCCATGACCGCCAGCAGGACCTGCGCCGTGCAGATGTTGCTGGTCGCTTTCTCGCGGCGGATGTGTTGTTCGCGGGTTTGCAGCGCCAGGCGCAGGGCCGGCCGGCCGTGGGTGTCCTGGGAGACGCCGATGATGCGTCCCGGGATGGCGCGCTTGAAGGCATCGCGCACGGCCAAAAAGGCGGCATGTGGCCCGCCGAAGCCCAGCGGAACGCCGAACCGCTGGGCGCTGCCGACGACCAGGTCGGCGCCCCATTCGCCGGGCGGCGACAAGGTAGTCAAACTCAAAAGATCGGCGGCGACCGAGACCAGCGCCCCGGCGGCGTGGCACCGTTCGACCAATTCGGCGTAATCGACCACCTCGCCGGTCGTCGCCGGGTACTGCAAGACGACGCCGAAAACCTGGCCGGGGTCGAGGTCGGTGGCCGGGTCCCCGGTTTCGACGGCGATGCCCAACGGCCGCGCCCGGGTTTCGATCACGGCACGGGTCTGGGGATGGTAGTCGGCGGCGACGAAGAGGGTCTCGCTCTTGCTTTTTCCGACCCGCTTCATCAGGGTCATGGCCTCGGCCGCCGCCGTCGCCTCGTCGAGCAGCGAGGCGTTGGCGATCTCCATGCCGGTGAGGTCGGCGACCATCTGCTGAAAGGTCAGCAGGGCTTCAAGACGGCCTTGGGCGATCTCCGCCTGATAGGGGGTATAGGCGGTGTACCAGCCGGGGTTCTCTAAAACGTTGCGCAGAATAACCGGCGGTGTGTGGCAATCGTAATAACCCATGCCGATCATCGACTTAAATGGGGTGTTGCGGTCGGCCAGGGTCCGGGCGTCGGCCAGGACTTGGGCCTCGGTGCGCCCCTCTGCGGCGGGGGGTTGGGAAAAGATTGCCGGCGGCACCACCTCGTCGATCAACGCATCCAGGGATGTCATGCCCAGGGTTGCCAGCATATCGGCGACGTCGTCCGTGTCGGGTCCGATGTGGCGGCGGACAAAATCGGTGGTTTGTTCCAATTCCTTAAGCGGGCGCCGGTCTTGTGACATTACGGGATTCCTTCATCTCGGACGGACGGGCCTGGCCGGCGCGTCAATCGAGGCCAGCGATGTAGTCCTTGTAGGCGGCGGCATCCATCAAATCGTCGAGTTGGCCGGGTTCGGAGACCGTGAGCTTGAAGAGCCACCCCTCGCCCTCGGCGTCGCCATTGACCTTGGCCGGGTCGTCGGCCAGGGTGGCGTTGGCATCGGTCACTTCGCCGCTTATCGGGGCGTAAATTTCTGACGCCGCCTTGACCGATTCGACGACCGCCGCCTCGGCGCCCTTTTCAAAGGTGGCGCCGCGGTCCGGCAGGTCGATGTAAACGATGTCGCCCAACTGTTCCTGGGCGTATTCGGAAATGCCGACGCTCGCCTCGTCACCGTCGACGCGGACCCATTCGTGCTCTTTGGTGTATCGCTGCGTGGTCATGAGAAATTCCCCCGGTGTCTATTTCTTGAAATATCGGTGTTCGACGAACGGCAGCTTCGCGACCCGTCCGGGATGCGCCTTGCCACGCACCAGGAACTGGACCGGCGTCTCGGCCTGGGCGTGGTCGATCGTGACGTAGCCCATGGCCACGGGCGCGCCGACGGTGGGGCCGAAGCCGCCGCTGGTTACCTCGCCGATGACGGCGCCGGCGGCGTCGGTCACCTGGGCGTGGGAGCGGGCCGGCACCTTGCCTTCAAGCATCAGCCCGACCCGTTTGCGTTCGACCCCTTCGGCGATCTGGCGCAAGATGACGCCGGCGCCGGGAAAACCGCCCTCGGCGCGGCGCCGGCGGCTGACGGTCCAGGTCAGCGACGCCTCGATGGGCGTCGTCGTGGTGTCGATATCGCTGCCGTAAAGGCACAGCCCCGCCTCCAGGCGAAGCGAGTCGCGGGCGCCAAGCCCGATGGCGGCGACCTCGTCTTCCGCCAACAGCAGGCGGGCCAGGTGTTCCGCCTTGTCGGCGGCAACCGAGATCTCGTATCCGTCCTCGCCGGTGTAGCCCGACCGGGTGACGAAGCACGGCACGTCGGCGATGGTCAGGGTCTCGGCGGTCATGAACATCATGTGGCGGCACGGCGGCGCCAGGCGGGCCAGCACGTCGGCCGCCTTGGGGCCCTGCAGGGCAAGCAGCGCCCGGTCCTCGATCACCTCAAGCTCGGCGGCCCCGGCCAGACGTTCGCGCATGTGGGCAAAATCATGGTCCTTACGGGCGGCGTTGACGACGACGAACAGATGATCGCCGCGGTTGGTCGCCATGAGATCGTCGAGAATGCCGCCGGCGTCGTTGGTGAACACGGTATAGCGCGTTCTGCCGACGGCCAGTTCGGCCAAGTCGCTGGGGACCAGGGTTTCCAGCGCCCGCGCCGCGTCGGCGCCCTTAACCAAGGCTTGGCCCATGTGGGAAACGTCGAACAGCCCGGCATTTTCGCGCGT
The DNA here is from genome assembly GCA_030746775.1 of Rhodospirillales bacterium. Lineage (GTDB taxonomy): Bacteria > Pseudomonadota > Alphaproteobacteria > Rhodospirillales > JASLLZ01 > JASLLZ01. The sequence continues at coordinate 4,338 of JASLLZ010000086.1, forward strand.
GTGCTGGTGCTCGGCGATAATGCCCTTGAATTGCACCGGCATGGCATAGCCGGCGAAGGGAACCATCTTGGCCCCCAACTCGCGGTGCAGGGAATCCAGCGGCGTGACCTTGATATCTTTATCGGGAGGATGGGACACGCGGTTCTCCAACAGTGTTAACGGCAACCCCGGCCACAAAGTCATCCGACCGGTCCATGCCCCCTCTGTCTCGGAACCTGAAAGATTCCCCGGTGTCGGCCGCAAGCGGCAAATCGATCCGGGTTACATCGTCGGTGAGACGCGGCCCTGGGCCGCGTCTGCTTTCCAGAGTCTCATCGCCCTGCGGTCCGTTTGCCTGAGAGTTTCCGGGGCGGTTGCTCCTTCGGCGCCGGCCCGGTCCACGTCGACCGGCCGGTCTCTCCCGCAGGGGTCAATTGAGGATTCCTTGAGCGATCGTCTCCATTTCTCCGGTTGCACCTCCGGCGCCACCGCTGGGCGCCGGGCAGGGATTAGTTTAATACCTCAACGCCAGAGGTCAACAACCGCGGCGCCCCGCCCCCGATCCTTATTGGCGCCGGGCGCGTTGGCGGCGGTTGAATTCCATTTCCTCGCGGCTCATCTGAAATCCCGCGATGATCTCGAAATCCGACCCGCTTTGACCGGCTTTCACCGGTATGTTCAGGCTCACTTTCCTGTCGTCGGTCCAGGTGAGCCTGCCACGGTTGCCGGGAAAGGTCACCGACGCATCGAACGCGTTCTTGTTCAATACGGTCTTATTGCGGTCGGTGACGGCGACGAAATACTGAAAGGCGGCCAACCGCCGGCGGTCGGCGGCGCCCCGTTCGGCGGCAATAACGAAGGTCAGTTCGACCTCGATCGTACCCGCCTTGGTGTCGTCGTCGATGTCGTACTCGCACGACCGCAGGATATCGCTGATCTCGACCTGATAGACGATGTCGATGATGTCGCGTCCCGGACCGGGCAGGAATTTGGTCAGCGAGGCACCCTCGGGCAGCACCGAGACACGCGGACAGACCGGGGGGACATCCTTGCCCATGATGGATTCGCGCATGGAATCGTAGACCTCGCAGCCAGCCAGCATCAAGCCGGCGGCGAGGACGAGGCCTGATCGCGCCAAACGAATGTCCATGGCGTTCGTACGTCCCTTCTGCAGGGTTTCAGACTGTAGAGAAGTGCCCCTTGGCGTACAAGGTCACTTGGCGGGGACGACGGCCTCCTGACCCGGGCGATCCAAGTCGGCCAGGGTCGAGGCAAGCTTGCTCAGGGCGCGCGCCCGCACCCAGGCGTTGTCGACACCTTGGGCCACCTCGAGAGCATTGAGAAAGGCCGTTCGGGCGTGGTTGGGCTCGCCGGCGGCGACATAGCAAGACGAGATATCGCCGAACATCCAGACCCGGCTCAAGGAACTCTTTATCGCCGTCGAAGCCTCGCGCGCCAGGTCTTTGGTCCGTTGCGCGCCGGCCGCGTCGCCGAGGCGATTGCGTTCGGCCCAGATGGTCCACAAGACGTGGGCGCGCATTTGATCGTCCTTGATGCGCCGTGCCGTTTCGACCGCGTCCTCGAAGGCCCGGGGGTCGATCGCCTTGGCGACTTCGGTAAAGGCGATGGCGATGCGGTTCAGGGCGAAGGACCGCGCATAGGGGAACTTGATCGTTTCCGCCGCCTCCGATGCCTGGGCCAGTGTGTCCCATGCCTTGGCGCCCTTGCCCGCCTTGACCTCGGCAATGCCGATGTGGGAAAGGGTTACGGCACGGTAACGGGCGGACGTGATGTCGGCGGTGACGGCAAATGCCTCTTCCAACTGTCCGGCGTCGGCATGGGCGATGGCGACCGCCACCAACACAGGGGTTCGATCGGAGGCCCCCTTGACGTTCTTCAACACGTTGAGGGCCTCCGCCGGTTGCCCCATCTCGGCGCGGGCGGCGGCCAGATGCCGCAGTGCCGTCCCGCGTTGGGCGCGTTTGATCCCGCCGCGCAACAAATCCTCCGCCCTTCTTATGGCGGCGCGGGATCCGTCTTTGTCGCCGGCCCGGCTCAGCACCGTCGCCGACTTGGTGTAATAGGCGATTCGTCTGACCGGGTCCTCGACCTCCTCAGTGACCTGGATCAGCCGCCGCGCCGCCTTTCCGGCGCTGGCGGTATCCTCGCGGGCGGCTTCAATGGTGGCGATGGCGACCAGGGCGTCGGCCCTCTTGACCACGTCGGGGATGATTTCACTGGCCGTCAGAGCCTCCTCGCCGCGTCCCGAATGGGCCAGGCCCTCGGCAATTTTGCGCAGCGCCACCATGATCAGACGCGGGTCGTGGATGCGCCGCACCGTGGCCATGGCGTCCTTGGTAAATCCCGCCTTGGCCTGGGCCGCCAGAATTTCGCCCAGCGCCCAGTCGCGCCTGTCGGTCTTGTGGATGGCCTTGGCGCTTTCCGACGCCTCGGTGAGCAGGCAAAGGGCGGTTGGCTTGCGGAAGCAAGGCTCCGGATTGCGCGTCGGGTCGGCAATCTCGTCGACCGCCTCGTTGGCCAGGTGCCGGGTCTTGGGGTTGCTCAGCAATGCCGCGCGCGCCGCCGCCATTCTTTCTTTCCTGACCACGTCGAGGCGGCCCAAGAGCACGTCCACCTTGGACGCCGTCTCCAGGTGGATGGCCAGTTCCTCGCTGGCGATTCCGGTCACCCCGAGGCCGTTGCGCTTTTGATAAACCCGGATGGCGGAGCGCAATTCGACGTCCATGACGCCGTCCAGGGGACCCTTGTAGATTCCGGCCTCGGTGAGGGCCTTCTGGGTGCGCAAGATGAGAGGGTCGGCGCGCCGTCCCTGAAGCTGTTCTATGGAACGGGATTCCTTGCCGACAACCGCCAGCAGGACCGGGCCGGCGAAGGCTCCATCGCGGGGCTGGGCGGGCGCCGCGGCCGAGGCGCCGAAAACGATGCCGAAGAGAAGGGAAGTACCAAGCGCCCAAAGGGATATGGCCGCCATGCCGCCGGACGCCCGTGGAAGGGTAGGGTCGGCGGGGCGTCTTTCCATTATCACCTCATCGGGAAGGCGAGGGTTGGACGGAAATATGTCGATACTAACCCCATCTGGCAAGGGGCGAATCATCACCATTTTAACATTTTTTCCGTCCCTATGGGCCTTTATCACCGCTGCTTGGTATAAGAGACGTAGGTTAACAAACTCTCTCGACTCGCGTAGGGGTCCCATGGCCGTTTATACCGAAGTCAGCGACGACGAATTGGTCTTGTTCATCGCTGAATACGACATCGGCGCCGTGGTTTCGTACAAGGGCATCGCCGAGGGGGTGGAGAACTCCAATTATCTGCTCAAGACCGACCAGGGGACCTTTATCCTGACCCTCTATGAGAAACGGGTCGATCCCGCGGACCTGCCGTTCTTTCTCAATCTCATGGAGCACCTGGCGGGCCAGGGCATCGCCGCCCCGACGCCGATCAAGGGGCGCGATGGGAATGCGTTGCGCCGCCTCGGCGGGCGCCCCGCCGCCCTCTTCACCTTCCTCGACGGCATGTGGCCGAGGCGCATCAACCCCGACCACTGTGCGGCCTTGGGCGAAGGCGTGGCCCGCCTTCATCTGGCCGCCGCCGATTTTGCCATGAGCCGGCCCAATGCCCTGTCGCTGGCCAGTTGGCGGCCCCTGCTCGACGCCGTCGCCGGGCGCGCCGACGAGGTCAAGGCGGGACTGGCGCGGGAACTGACCACCGAATTGGAAGATCTGGAAGCCGCCTGGCCGACCGACCTGCCGCTTGGCGTCATTCACGCCGATCTGTTTCCCGACAACGTGTTTTTCCTCGGTCCGCGCCTGTCCGGCTTCATCGATTTCTATTTCGCCTGCACCGATTTCCTGGCCTACGATCTTGCCGTCTGTCTCAACGCCTGGTGCTTCGAGAGCCAGCGCACGTTCAACGTCACCAAGGCCAGGCGCATGCTGACCGGGTACCGCCGGGTGCGCGCCATCACCGACGGTGAACTGGCCGCCCTGCCGATGTTGGCTCGGGGCAGCGCCATCCGCTTTCTGCTGACCCGGCTTTACGATTGGCTGAACACGCCGCCCGACGCCATGGTCACGCGCAAGGATCCCCTGGAGTTTCTCGAGAAGCTGCGCTTCCATCGGACCGTCAAGGGTCCCGGCGACTACGGTCTCGACTAGGGGAGACGGCAACTTGGACAACGACGATACGGTCGACATCTTCACCGACGGGGCGTGCAGCGGCAACCCGGGTCCCGGCGGATGGGCGGCGATCCTGCGCTGGCGCGGCACGGAAAAGGAGCTATCGGGATTCGCCGCCGATACCACCAACAACCGCATGGAGATGATGGCCGCCATCCAGGGCCTTGAGGCCCTGCGGCGGGGCGTTCGGGCGCGCCTGTATACCGACAGCACGTACCTGAGCGACGGCATCACCCAGTGGATCGAGCGGTGGAAGCGCAACGGCTGGCGTACCGCCGCCAAGAAGCCGGTCAAGAACGAGGGTCTGTGGCGCCGCCTCGACGCGGCGCTTCAGGGCCATGACGTGGAATGGCACTGGGTCAAGGGCCATTCCGGGCATGCCGAGAACGAGCGCGCCGACGAATTGGCGCGCGACCGCATCAAGGAAGCCGCATCGTAACCCCAGGCGGGGTCGGTCACGCCTCAAGCCGTTCGGCCAGGTCCGCCAGGCCGGTTACGACATGCGGCGTCGCGGCATCGGATGGTACGGTCAGGCCGCGACCGGACCGGTCGTGGCGGCGGTTGATCCAGACCGCGGCCAGGCCCCGGGCGTGGGCCGGCGCGATGTCGTGAAAGCGGCTCTGGGCGGCGTGGAGGATGCGCTCCTTTTCGACGCCGAGTTCGGCGAAAGCCTGAATGGCGCGGCGGAAATGTGCCGGCTCGGGCTTGTAGGACCCAACGTCGTCGGCGGTGACGACGACATCGAGGGCGCTGCCCAGGCGGCGCCGCGTCGCGGCGAAGGATCGGTTGTCGACATTAGACAATACCCCAAGGCGGAAGCGCCCGGCCAGCCGCGCCAGGGCCGCCACCGTGTCGGGAAAGGGCGGCCAGTCCCCGACCGAGGCGGCGAAACGGCGGCGCGCCGAGGGCTGAAGGCGGACCTCGAAATGCCGGGCCAGGGCCCCCAGGGAATCGCCCAGGACCTCGCGATAAGGGCGATGCGGGCGGAGGCATTGCTGGTGACGCTGGGCCTCGGCAAGGCGCCGCAGCAAGGCATCGTCGCCGGCCGCCAGCCCGACGCCGTCGGCCCACGGCCGCAGGATCGCGAGGCAGCCGGTTTCCCAGTCGATCAAGGTGCCGTAACAATCGAAGGTGACGGCATCGAAACCGGCGCCGTCGAGCGCCGGTGTGATCACAGGCGCTCCAGCATGGCTTCGGCGCTGGTCGCCCAGAACTGTCCGGGCGGGTCGATGTCGAGGGATTTCAACACCCCGTCCTCGATTACCATGGAAAAGCGCTGCGAACGAATTCCCATGCCGGCGGCAGAGGCATCCTTATCCAACCCCAGGGCGCGGGTCAGGTCGGCACTGCCGTCGGCCAGCATGAGGACCTTGTCGCCGGTGTTCTGGTCCTTGCCCCAGGCGTCCATGACGAAGGCGTCGTTGACCGACAGGCAGACGATGGTATCGACGCCCTTGGCCGCCAGGGCCTCGGCGTTGGCGACGTAACCCGGCAGGTGCTTGGCCGAACAGGTCGGCGTGAAGGCGCCCGGCACGGCGAAAAGCGCCACCGTCTTGCCTTTGAAAAGATCGTCGGTGGAGACGTCCTCGGGTCCATTGGCGCCCATGGTCTTCAGGGTCGCGGAGGGAATCCTGTCGCCGACGGTGATGGTCATGGTTCATGTCCTCCTCACGTGGTCGCGGAGCTCCGGTCGGTCCGGTTCCGAACCGAGATAATCTATCCGGCGGAGCAATCCAGGGCAAACCCCGGAATGAGTCGAAAAATGGTCGAGGAACCTAAGTCATGGGCTCGATTATATGGCGGCGCAACTTCAAGTGTCCGCTCCTGTGCCGTCTAATTTCGCTGTCCCCCGAAGAACAGAGGGAACCGGGATCGCTGATGGACTTCCGGCTTCGAAAGCGCCATGCCAAGTTTCCAAGCAACGCTTGCGGACCGAGAAATTCGGGCGGTTCCGGCTTTCCTCAAGAGCCGCCGGCCTGATCAGGTGCGGGAGCGGCAGCGGACCCAAGGCCCCCGCCAAGGAACCGGGTCACGACGCCGGCGCCAGGCCTCACCAGCACTGATCGACCACCAGTGCGTGCAAACGATGTTGAATATTTCCAACTTCCAACGGTCGTCGTTGCGTCCGTTGGTGGCTGACGCTGTTGAAAAACCGCTGCCCGAGGGGGTAGGCTGGGCAGCCGGGCCATCGAATTATGGAGAAACGAACAATGGGCATCACCATCGAACAATTCGCGTCCGATTGCCGCGCCATTCTCAAGGACGATCCCGGCGCGAACGGCGTGGACAAGGTGCGCCGGCGCTTGGAAGACGTCTTGGTCGATCCCGATTTCGTCGCCCGCCATCTGGGCCCCGACAACACCGAGCCCCGCAAGCTCCTCTACGAAGACGCCGAACTCGGCTTTTGCATCCTGGCCCACGTCAACCTGGGCCCGAAGGAGAGCGCGCCCCACGATCACGGTCCCGCCTGGGCCATCTATGGCCAGGCCACGGGCCAGACGGTGATGACCGATTGGCGCAAGGTGGCGCCGCCCGACGGCGAGGTGCCGGGCAAGGTCGAGGCGGCGGAGGTCTATACCCTGACCCCGGGCATGGCGCGCGCCTACGGCGTCGGCGACCTGCACTCGCCGAGCCGGGCCGAGGCAACCCGCCTGATCCGCATTGAGGGCCGCAACATGGACACGGTCAAACGCGACGCCTACGAAGCCGTCTGACGGACCGCCCGATCGGCGGGCGGGGCGGTGCACAACAAAAAAAGGAAGTCGAACCCATGAACGGGACGATGACGGAACGGCCCCCTTTCCGGGGCTTCGCGCCGGGCGACGACAACCCGGTCCTGGAAACCCTCCTGGCCCACCGCAGCACGCGGGCCTACAAGGACGTTCCGGTGCCCGAGGCGGCCCTGGAGATCATCTTGGAGGCCGCGCAACGGGCGCCGACGTCGAGCAATCTGCAAAGCTACAGCATCGTCGTCGTCGACGATCAGGGGCTGCGCGACCAAATATGCGTCCTTGGCGGCAACCAGAATTTCGTCTCCGAATGCGGCGTCCTCCTGGTCTTCTGCTCCGACATCTCGCGCCACATTCATGTCTGCCGCGAACGCGGCTATACCTACCGGGGCGATCAGATCAACACGCTGTTCGTCACCCACGGCGACGCCATTCTGGCCTGCCAGAACGCATCCATCGCGGCCCAGTCCATGGGCTTCGGCACCTGCATGATGGGCAACGTCCGCAACGACCCGCCGGGCGTTTCGGACCTTTTGGGCCTGCCGCAATACGTCTTTGCCTCGGTCGGCCTGGCCATCGGCGTGGCCAACGAGGACATGGGCCTCAAGCCCCGACTGCCGCGCCGCGTCATGGTGAGCCGCAACCGTTATTCGGACCGCCACAGGGAAGACGGCCTGGCCGAATACGACGAAACCATGCGGCGCACGGGTCTTTACGATGGACGCCGCGAGCCCCTCAACGACGTCGCCCCCGACGCCCAGGACCCGATCCCCGACGAGGCCTACGGTTGGTGTGAACACGCGGCCCGGCGCCTGGGCGGCTTCAACCAGGTCCAGCGGCGGAATTTCGGAGAATTCTTGGAAAGCAAGGGCTTCAGCCGGCGATAGGCCCCATGCAATGACGGCCAGTCGTTACGACGGCGTAATTTTCGATTTTGACGGGGTGCTGGTCGAGTCGCCGGCCATCAAGGCGGCGGCGTTCCGCAGCCTCTATGCCGAGTTCGGCGCCCGGGTGGAGAATAAGGCGGCCGCCTACCAAAAGGCCAACGAAGGCATTTCCCGCCTGATCAAGATCCGCCACTGCCACCGGGCGTTTCTTGACATCACGCTCGGCGACGCGGAATTGGCGGCTCTGGGCGAGCGCTACGCCGCCATTGTCGAAGATAAAGTCGTCGCCTGCGACTGGGTTCCCGGTGCCGCCGGTTTTCTCGATGCCGCGGGTGGGGTCATGGCCCTGTTCGTGGTCTCCGGCACCCCCGAAGACGAACTTCGGCGCATTGCCGTGCGCCGCGGCATGATGGAATATTTCGTCGAGGTACGCGGCTCTCCCCCCGGCAAGGAGGCCATCGTGCGCGAACTGATCGAACGTCACCGGTTGGCCCCGCGTCGAACGCTTTTCATCGGCAATGCCCTGGCCGATTGGCGTGCCGCCCGGGCCTGCGGTCTGGATTTTCTGGGCCGCGTCGCGCTGGGGCATGCCAGCCCCTTCCCCAAGGACACGCGGATTGTCCCCGACCTCGAGGCGCTAATATCAAGGATCAGGTGATGCGCTGGCGGACGGCGGCGGAGACGAACTCGCTGATCAAAACGACGGCGAAGATGGCGATCAGGAGCACGGATACCTGCTCCCAGCGGAACAGGTTCATCGTCGAATACAAAAGAATTCCGATGCCGCCGGCGCCAACGAAGCCGAGCACGGTGGACTCGCGGATATTGATGTCCCAGCGGTAGACCGTGGTGCCGTATATCACCGGCAGGACCTGGGGCAGGATGCCGATCATCAGCACTTGGAGGCGCGAGGCACCGGTCGCCTCGATGGCCTCGACGGCGCCCTGGTCGATCTCCTCGATGGCTTCCGCCGTCAACTTGCCCATGAAGCCGATGGAGCGGAAGGCGATGGCCCAAATGCCGGCCACCGGCCCGGGGCCGAAAATGGCGACGAACAAAAGCGCCCAGACCACCGTGTTGACCGAGCGCGAGGCGACCAAGATGAACCGCGCGATCGACCAGGTCACGATATTGATGGTGGTGTTGCGCGCCGCCAGGAAGGCGATCGGAAAGGCGATGACAACGGTCACGGCGGTGCCCAGGGTGGCAATGTGCATGGTTTCGATCAGGGCGTCGATGACGTCGTCCAAGACCTCCCAGTCGGGCGGCACCAAGCGCACCATCAGGTCCCAGGCCTGTTCGTGGGCGTCCAGGAAATACGCCCACGGCAGGTCCATGCTGCGCAGCGCCCATGCCGCGATGAAGACCACGGCGACGTACCAGGCGTAGCGGATCAATGTCTGGCGCGGCGTGAAGCGGCGCCACACCTCGGGATAGCGGACGGCGTGCTCGGCCGGGCTCATCGCAGGCGGCTCCGCACCCAGTTGGAGAAGATCTCACCCAAGAACACGAGGGCGATGATGGTCAGCAAGATAGCCAGGCTGAAGTCGTAATCGTAACGCTTGAACGAAGCCGACAACACCTGGCCGATGCCGCCGGCGCCGACGATGCCGACCACCGTCGAATGGCGGATGTTGGCGTCCAACCGGTAGATCGAGACACCGAGATAGCGCGGCAGGGCCTGCGGCGAGATGCAGTAGATCATGAACTTGGCAAAACCGGCGCCGGTGGCGCGCACCGCCTCGAGCTGTCCCGGCGGCATGTTCTCGATGTCCTCGGCCAGCATCTTCGAGATGAAACTGACCGACGCGACGGTGAGGGTAAGAACGCCGGCGAGCGCCCCGAAGCCCAGGATCTTGACGAAAAAGATGGCCCAGATGATCTCGTGGAAGGTGCGCGACAGGACGACAATAAACCGCGCCACCAGATAAATGGGTTTTGGCACCAGATTGACCGCCGCGCAGACACCGAGCGGTATGGCCACGATCATGCCGAAGAAGCTGGCCGCCAGCGCCATCTGAACGCTTTCCAGGACTCCCTTGACAAGAAGCTCCCAGCGGCTGAAATCGGGCGGCATCATGCGCGCGAACATGTCCCCGGCCCGGGGCAGACCCCTGGCCACCCGGCCCCAATCGACGTCGAGGCTGGCGAAGGCCCAAACCAGGTAAACCGCCACCAGCGCCATGACACCGAAGCGCAGGGCCGGGTTTTCGATCAGCTTGATGGTGTGCCACTCGCCCGGCGCGGCGCTTTCGGTTTCCGCCGGCGGCGTCATCCCGCCGAAGCCTCCCTGACGAATCCTTTTTCCTTCTTGGACGCTTGCGGATCGGGCGGCGGCTCGGGCTCGGGCTCGGAATCGTCGTCGTCCTCGACCTTGCGGATGGTGGTGCTCCAGTCTTCCTCGCCGTAGATCCTCGTCAGGACGTCGGCCGTGAGACCATCGGCGTCGCCGTCGAAGACGATTTCCCCGTCGGCCAGGCCGATGACGCGGTCGGAGAAGGACTGGGCCAGTCCGACGTCGTGGATATTGACCAGCGCCGGTGTGTTGAACTCGTGCGCCAGTTCGACGACGATGCGCATGATCTGGCGCGAGGTCTTGGGATCGAGAGACGCTGTCGGCTCGTCGACCAGCAACAGGTCGGGTTTCTGCATCAGGGCCCGGGCGATGCCGACGCGCTGGCGCTGGCCGCCCGAAAGCGCGTCGGCGCGGGTGTTTTGGTAGCCCGCGAGGCCGACGCGGTCGAGAAGCCTAAACGCGGCCCGGACGTCGTCGGGCGGGAAGTTGCGCCGATAGGCGCGCCAAAACCCGACGTAGCCGAGACGTCCCGAAAGCAAATTCTCCATCACCGTCAGGCGTTCGACCAGATTGTATTCCTGAAAGATCATGCCCATGCGCCGCCGCGCCTTGCGCAGCTCGCGACGGTTCAAGGAGACGACATCGATGCCGTCCAACATGACCTTGCCCGAGGTCGGCTCGACCAGCCGGTTGATGCAGCGGATCAGGGTGCTCTTACCGGCACCGGACGGTCCGATGATGGCGATCACCTTGGGCTCGTCGACGGTCAGGCTGACGCCCTTGAGGGCGCTCGTTCCCGTCGGGTAGACCTTGGCAAGATCGGTGATGGTCAGCATGTATACCCTTTCGCAATGGGCCGACGTCCCCGGCTATCAGGGGGCGTCGGCCCGCCGCGTTGGTTTGGTTGGAGCCTACTTCT
>JASLLZ010000087.1 GCA_030746775.1 Rhodospirillales bacterium
GGCCCGTTGCGCGCGGCCCATGGTGGTGCGGTTGATGAGCAAGGTGAAGATCGCCATAAGAACGACGGTCAACACGATGATCAGAATTTGCAGATAGCTCAGGACGACACCAAAGTCGCCCTTGCGCATGATTTCAAAGCCGCCGCTGATTACCGGCTGCAGGGGTTTGACCCGCGCCCCTTGCAGCAGTTGCACGTAGTTTTGCAGAAAAATCGACATGCCGATGGCGGTGATCAGGGCGGCCAGCCGGGGCGAGCCCCTGAGCGGACGATAAGCGACACGCTCCAACGCCCAGCCGTAAATCGGCGTCAGCACCATGGCCACCAGTAAGACAATGAGCAGCGCCAGGGGCACCCAGGTAACGCCAAGCGTTCCGAGCAGCAAAAAGGCAATGATCGAGATGAAGGCGCCGATCATGAAGATCTCGCCATGGGCGAAGTTGATCATGCCAATGATGCCATAGACCATGGTGTAGCCGATGGCGATCATGCCGTAGATGGCGCCGAGGGTGAGACCGTTGATTAGTTGCTGAGTGAAATATTCCATGGAGCGGGCCCGCGCTCAATACAGGCGTGGACGCCAAAAGAACGGAATGCCAGGAATTACGGCGGCGGATCGCATTTTCTTAAGATGGTTCAGAGCCCTGCCCTCGCCGCCGATTTTTTGCCTCGCCCCCCGTTTCTGACGACGGGACGGTACTTGGACTTTCCCCGGACCCTACCCGAGCCCCTTGACCTGTCAAGAATAAACAGCGCCATCGGTGACCGTTTGGTGGCTATTCTTGCTCACGCCGTTTGGCGATGACGTATTTCAGCTTGCGCATGGCGGTACGCTTCAAGGCCTCCTCGCCGAACCGGGGATCGCCGATAATCGTCACTTCGATGTTGGTTATCGGATCGATGGCGCTGACGCGCACCGAATTGCCGACCCGGCGCATTTCGAACAACACCTCTTGCATGTGCACATCCTTGTCCTTCATGCCCGGCAATCCCCTTGCCGCCAGTGTCAGCCGCCTGAGAAGGAATCCTACACCAACCGCACGGGTTTCGTCAGGGGTGGCGAGGTTGCGGCGCGCGTCCCGGCGGGGCAATATAGGATCGAGACGACGAAATGTGGAGGCGAGCTCAAGACCTTGGAACGCACGGCATCGATTGGACTGGGGGCATATCCGCGCACGCGCATGCGCCGCAACCGGCGCGACGCCTGGAACCGGCGACTGGTGGCCGAGAACCGGCTGTCGGTGGACGATCTGATTTGGCCGGTCTTCGTCGTCGAGGGCGAGAACCAGCGCCAGGCGGTGACGTCGATGCCCGGCGTCGAGCGCCTTTCGGTCGACCGCCTTGGCGATGCCGTTGGCGAAGCAAAGGACCTGGGCATCCCCGCGGTCGCGGTCTTTCCCTATGTCGAGGACGCCCTCAAAACCTCCGACTGCCGCGAAGCAGTAAATCCCGACAATCTGGTGTGCCGCGCCGTCAGCGCCGTCAAGGCCGCCCACCCGGATGTCGGTATTCTGTGCGACGTGGCCCTTGATCCGTTCAACAGCGACGGCCACGACGGATTGGTCCGCGACGGCATCGTGGTCAACGACGAGACCGTCGAAATGCTGTGCCGCCAAGCCCTGGTGCAGGCCGAAGCGGGCTGCGACGTGGCGGCGCCGTCGGACATGATGGACGGGCGGGTCGGCGCCATCCGTACCGCCCTTGACGACGCCGGCCTCCAACACGTCCGCATCATGTCCTACGCGGCCAAGTACGCCACCGCCTTCTACGGCCCCTTCCGCGAGGCGGTGGGTTCGGCCGGGGCGCTCAAGGGCGACAAGAAGACCTACCAGATGGACACCGCCAACTCCGACGAGGCCCTGCGCGAGGTCGCCCTCGACATCGACGAAGGGGCCGACATGGTCATGGTCAAGCCGGGGCTGCCCTGTCTCGACATCGTGCGCCGGGTCAAGGACACCTTTGGCGTGCCGACCTTCGCCTACAACGTGAGCGGCGAATACGCCATGCTCAAGGCGGCCTCGGCCCAGGGTTGGCTGGATTACGACAAGGTGATGATGGAGGCTTTGCTGGCCTTCAAGCGCGCCGGCGCCGATGGCGTTCTCACATACGCGGCTATCGAGGCGGCGCGCTTGCTCAAGGACGCCTGAGGGCTTCCCGGGTGTCGTTTCCCTTATCGAAAACAAGAGCCCAACGGGAAAACCGGGCGCGGCCTGAAGCGCCATGAATCACAACTTGTTCGCGCTGTTCCAGAGCCGCTTTCCGAGCGATCGGTCGAAGCCTTTCATTGAGACCGCAGGCGGCCGCACCTATACCTATGCCGAGGCGGAACAGGCCAGCGGCCGCTTCGCCGGACTGCTTGGCAAGCTTGGCGTTCAGCCCGGCGATCGGCTGGCGGTGCAGGTGGAAAAGTCGCCCGAAGCCGTTTTTCTTCACTTGGCGAGCTTGCGCCTTGGCGCCGTCTACCTGCCGCTCAATACCGCCTATCGCGCCGCCGAGATGAAGCACTTCCTTAGCGATGCCGAACCCAAGGTCCTGGTTTGCCGCCCCGAGGACGAAGCCGAACGCGGCGCCCTGGCCCACGACCGCGGCGTCGCCCGCGTGCTTAGCTTGGACGGCGAGGGTCACGGTTCCCTGGTCGAAGATAGCGCCGGCCTCGACGCCGACTACCCGACGGCCGAGACCGGGCCCGACGAAATTGCCGCCCTGCTCTACACCTCGGGAACCACGGGCAAGCCAAAGGGCGCCATGTTGAGCCACCATAACCTGTCGAGCAATTTGTTGACCCTGCACCGGGCCTGGGGTTGGAATTCCGCCGACGTTTTGCTGCACGCCCTGCCCCTGTTTCACACCCACGGCCTGTTCGTTGCCCTTGGCTGCGTCCTTCTCAACGGTACATCAATGCTGTTTCTGCCCAAATTCGACGTCGGCCAAACCCTGCGCCTGCTGCCCCGGGCAACCGTCTTCATGGGCGTCCCCACCCACTATGTGCGGCTTCTCGCCCATTCCGGGCTGAACCGCGACGCGTGCCGGACGATGCGCTTGTTCGTGTCGGGCTCGGCGCCGCTGCTGGAAGAAACCTTCCGTGCCTTCACACAACGCACCGGTCATACCATCCTTGAGCGATGCGGCATGACGGAGACCTGCATGAACATGTCCAATCCCTTGGACGGCGAACGCATCGCCGGCACCGTCGGGCCGCCGTTGCCGGGCATTGAGGCGCGGATCACCGGGACCGAAGGCAAGGCGTTGGCCGTGGGTGACACCGGTATGCTTGAGGTGCGTGGTCCCAACGTCTTCAAAGGCTATTGGCGTCAGGCGGAGAAGACGGCGGCTGAATTCCGTGACGACGGTTTTTTCATCACCGGCGATCTGGCCCGCATCGACGAACGCGGATACGTCTCCATCGTCGGGCGCGCCGGCGACATGATCATTTCGGGCGGCTACAACGTTTATCCCAAGGAGGTCGAGGCCGTCATCGACGCCTTAGAAGGGGTCGCCGAGTCCGCCGTCGTCGGCCTCGCCCATTCCGACTTCGGCGAGGCCGTGGTCGCCGTGGTCAGACGCCAAGAGGAATCCGGCGGACCAAGCGAAGGAGAGATCATCGCCGCCGTCAAGCGCGACCTGGCCAATTACAAGGTTCCGAAACGGGTGTTTTTCACCGGCGAACTGCCGCGGAACAGCATGGGAAAAGTGCAAAAGAACGTGCTGCGGGAAAGCTTCGCCAAGACCTTCTCGACGCCACCCGAAATACAATGATTCATTCATCATGAATATTAACTTTGCACAACGATCCTATTGATATTATGCGAGAAAAAAAGAACAAGAAGGATAAAGCCAAAGCCCCCCTCACGGTTCGCCGGATATTGGGGCGGATCGGTCTCGGGGTGCTTTATTTTCTGGTTGTGATGGTTGCCGGTGGGTTCGTCGGGGGTTTCTTCTGGCTTTACACCTCGCTTCCGATCATCGAGGGAACACTGGAGGTTTCGAACGGCCCCAGGGCGCCGGTTGAAATCCTGCGCGACAAGCGAACCGTTCCCCATATCTTCGCCGAAAACCAAGAGGATGCCTATTTCGGCCTGGGCTTCGTTCACGCCCAGGATCGGCTGTGGCAGATGGAAATGATGCGCCGCACGGCCGCCGGCCGACTGGCCGAAGTGGCGGGCCGCAAGGCCCTTGCCTCCGATCGTTTCATGCGCACGCTGAATTTCCAAGGTCTGGCCGAAAAACAATACGCCGCCCTCGACGGTGCCGTGCGCCGCGCCCTCGACGCCTATGCCGCCGGGGTCAATGCCTGGGTGGCGGCGACCAGCGGCGCCTTTCCGCCCGAATTCACCCTGACCGGTTTTAAGCCCGAACCCTGGAAGGCTACGGATTCACTTCTGTGGGGCAGGCTCATGGCGTTCCAGCTGAGCGGTAATTGGCGCGACGAGTTGCTGCGCGCCCGCCTTACCGACCGGCTAAGCGAAGCGCAGATCGCCGAGATGTGGCCCGCCTATCCGACCGACGGGCCGGTCTCCGTCAAGCAGGCGACGGCGCCGTGGAAGGGCTTGGCGCTCGACGCCCTGGCCGCCGCCTTGCCGATTCGGGGGGCGGAACTTGGCGGCGCCTCCAACGGCTGGGTGGTGGCCGGAAGAAACACCGAAACCGGTAAGCCCATCTTGGCCAACGACCCGCACCTCGGCTTTGCCGCCCCGGTCCTTTGGTATTTGGCGCGCCTTGAGGCGCCCGGCCTTCGCGTCACCGGCGCCACGGTGCCCGGCGTTCCTTTCACCATCCTTGGACACAACGGGCGCATCGCCTGGGGCATGATGAGCACCCACAGCGACCTGCAGGACTTGTTCGTCGAAACCGTCGACCCCGACGATCCGGGCCGCTACCTGACGCCCGACGGTTCCCGCCCGTTCGTTACCCGGACCGAGGTCATCGCCGTGCGCGGCGGCGACAACGTGACGTTTACCGTGCGTGAAACCCGCCACGGACCGGTGATCTCCGACGCCGTGACGGAAGGCGGCAAGGTCCTGGCCCTGTCCGCCACCTTTCTCGCCGGCGACGATAAGACGCCCCAGGCCGTCTATCGCCTTAATCGGGCCGAGGGATGGCATGACTTTCTCGTCGCCATGCAAGACTTCCACGCCCCACAGCAAAATTTCGTCTATGCCGACGTCGATGGCACCATCGGTTTCCTGGCCCCGGGTCGGGTTCCGATACGCCGCGGCGGCCGCGGCCGGATCCCCGGACCCGGCGCCAGTGGTGCCACCGACTGGACCGGCTTCATCCCCTTCGACGAACTGCCCAGGATCCGCAATCCGCGATCGGGGCGCATCGTCAACGCCAACAACCGGATCGTCGGAGACGATTACCCCCACTACATTTCCGACGATTGGGCGGCGCCTTACCGCGCCCGGCGTATCATTGAGCGGCTTGACCAGATCAAGCGCCAAACCTTGGAAACGACGGCCGGCATACAACTTGACACGGTGTCGTTGATGGCTCGCGACCTGCTGCCGCGGCTGCTTGCCATTACGGCCCCGTCCCGGGCGGCGGAACGGGCCCTCGAGATAATGCGCGCATGGGACGGCGTCATGTCCCGCGAGGGCCCCGAACCGTTGATCTTCAACGCCTGGCTCCGGGAATTGAACCGGGCTGTCTACGGCGACGAACTGGGTCCGTTGTTGGCCGATTACTGGTCGCTTCGACCGCGCTTCATGGCCGCGGTTCTGGACGGCCGCGGCGCTTGGTGCGACGACGTAGGCACGCCAGGTCGCGAAGACTGTTCGGACGTGATCGCGGCCGCCCTCGAGCGGGCGCTGGCTCAGCTGGCGACGTCATTCGGGGCCGACATGGAAGCGTGGCGCTGGGGCGCCGCGCACCGGGCTCGTTTCGCCCACTCGGCCTTCGCCAATCTGCCCGTGCTCGGCCGTTACACAAATCTGGCCATCGAGACGGGTGGCGGCAACTACACGGTCAATCGCGGCGCCAGCCGCGTCAACGACGAGACAAGCCCCTTCGCCAACGTTCACGGCGCCGGCTTTCGCGCCGTCTATGATCTGGCCGATCTCAGCCGCTCTCGATTCATGATCGCCACCGGCCAATCGGGCAATCCCATGTCGCCCTTCTACGGCGATATGCTGAAGGGTTGGCGCGATGGAGAAGCCCTTGACCTCGGAACCGACCGCCTTGCCACGCGCCGCGTCGCCAAGGGCGTCCTGATGCTGGTTAGCGCCGTCGCGAAGGATTAGGTCTTGTCGGCGAGGCCGGCGAAGGCGCCGCCGTAATGCAACAAGGGACGGACGTCTTTCGCCCAGCGGCTGCGCGCGACGCGCCCGACCACGATGAGGTGGTCTCCTCCCGGATACACGGCTTCGGTGGCGCATTCCAGGTTGGCCAGACAGTTACAAAGGATTGGGCAACCGCTGTCCCACGTTTCGTAAGTCAAGCCGGCGAACCTGTCGGCGTCGACCTCGGCGAAGGCGGACGCAAGGTCTTCTTGCGCCTCGCCCAGAATATTGACCACGAACCAGCGTCCGTCGAGGTACGATTCCAGCGCCGAGGTAGATTTGTCCAGGCAGATCAAGACCAGCGGCGGAGAAAGTGACAGGGAACAGAACGCGCTCACCGTCATCCCCACCGGCGTTTCGTTGGGCAACAGCCCCGTGACCACCGTGACGCCCGAGGCGAAACGCCCCAGGGCGTCGCGAAAGGCCCTTTGACACTCTGTCATGGGCATCGTCCGCTGTGATAAACGGTATTATTTATTCGCAATCCAAAATACGGCATAGGACCATACGGTAGTGGAGAAATCGGGAATTGCAATAATTGCGCAAGATCGATCCCTCGGAAAGCCTATATTGCGTCGGCGCGGAACGTTATATAGTGCAAGAAATGCGGACGATGAACCGCGCCGCGACGAGATGACGGGATATTGAGGGCCTGAATGTTCTTCATAGTTGGAGTCGTGGTTGTTATTGCCAGCGTCGTCGGTGGTTACATGGCCGCCGGCGGCCACATGTCTGTCCTGTGGCAACCCTTCGAATTCGTCATCATCTTCGGCGCCGGCATCGGCGCCTTCGTCATTGGCAACCCGAAGACGGTCCTGTCGGGGGCGGCCAAGGCGTTTGGGCCGCTGCTCAAAGGATCGCGTTACTCCAAGGCCAGCTACCTGGAGCTCTTGGGCGTTCTATACGCGGTCTTCCGCCTGGCCAAGACCAAGGGCGACCTGGTCCTCGAGACCCACGTCGAAAACCCCGAGGCGAGCCCCCTGTTTCAGCAGTTTCCCGAATTCTCCCAGGACCATCACTCCGTCGAATTCCTGTGCGATTATCTGCGGCTACTGACGCTGGGCACCAGCAATGCCCATGAAGTCGAGGCGGTCATGGACAACGAGCTTGATGTTCATCACGAAGAGATGCACGCCGTGTCGGGCGCCATAACGACCCTCGGCGACGCCCTTCCGGCGCTGGGCATCGTCGCCGCCGTTCTGGGCGTGATCCATACCATGGGTTCGATTACCGAGCCGCCGGAAGTGCTGGGCCACCTGATCGGCGGCGCCCTGGTGGGTACGTTTTCCGGGATCCTGGCTTCTTATGGTTTCGTAGCCCCCATGGGCCAATCCCTGACCGCGACCTTCGACGCTGAAGCGCGCTACCTTACATGTATAAAGGTCGGCATCCTCGGCCACATGCAAGGATACGCGCCTCAGGTATCGGTCGAATTTGCCAGAAAGACCTTGAATTCCGACGTGCGGCCCACATTTGCCGAAGTGGAGGATATGATTCAGAACCAAGGAAGTGCCGGAAGCTAATTCCCATGGCGGATCAACAATCGGTTATCCTCATCAAGAAGGTCGTCAAGGGTGGTCATGGTCACCACGGCGGCGCCTGGAAGGTGGCCTACGCCGACTTTGTCACCGCCATGATGGCCTTTTTCCTTTTGCTGTGGCTGCTAAATGCGGTTTCCCAGGATCAATTAGAGGGTATTTCCAGCTACTTCGCCCCGGTCAGCGTCTCCGAGAGCACCAGCGGATCGGGCGGCGTATTGGGGGGAACCGCGATGTCTTCCGAAGGGGTGCAGCAAAGCGGCAGCGCGTCTCCCATGGTGGCCATGGACCTGCCGCCACCCCAGGCGGGCAGCGGCCCCGAGGAGGATCAAGATAGTGAGGAGGATGTTTCGGAGGGCGAAGCCGAAAAAGTCCTGCAGGAAAAAGAGGAGGAACAGTTCAAGGAGGCCGAGAAAAAAATCCAGGAGGCCCTGAAGAGTTTGCCGGAACTCGAGCAATTGGCCAAGGGCCTGAAGATAGACTCGACGCCCGAGGGCCTGCGCGTCCAGATCATCGATCAGGAAGGCTTGGCCATGTTCCCGCGCGGCGGCGCCCAGATGTCCGGGCACACCCGCAAGGCGTTGAGTCTGGTCGCCAAGGTCATCGAAAGAATGCCTCAGGATATCTCGATCACCGGCCATACCGACGCCACAAAATTCGCCGGCGCCCGTACCGGCTACACCAATTGGGAACTGTCGGCCGACCGCGCCAATGCCAGCCGCCGCGCCCTTATCGATGACGGACTAGAGCCCGGGCGCCTGTCGCGGGTCGTGGGGGCGGCCGACAAGGAACCCTATGACATCGATGACCCGGCCGGTCCGAGCAACCGGCGCATCGCCATCGTTCTTCTCCGCGGGACCGGCCGACAAGAGGATAAGAAGACGGAAACAAAGGAAGAGGCGCAGGAACAATCGCAGGAACAATCACAAGAACAGCCAGACGAACAAGGACAAGAGCAACCACCAGTCCAGCCGGCGGCTCAATGACCGGCGGTTGGACGGCGGCCGGCAACGCCCCTATTCCCCGCACTGTGGTATAACGAGCGTGCCGCGAATCCTATGAGACATACCCGACTTCACCGCACCCATTTCTTTTTCGCCACTGCGCCCCTGAACTGTCCCTATCTGGAGAACCGTGTCGAGCGCCGGGTGGTGACGGAATTGGTCGGCCGCGACGCGGAAGACATGAACGACACCCTTTCACGGGCTGGCTTCCGGCGCAGTCACAGCGTCGCCTATGCCCCGATATGCCGCGACTGCAATGCCTGTTTGGCGGTTCGGGTCCGGGTCGATGACTTCACGCCTTCGCGGTCTCAACGCCGCGTGTGGAAATTCAACCGGTCCGTGGTCGCCCGCGACTGCCTGCCCGTGGCGACAATGGAGCAATTCGACCTCTTTGCTCTCTATCAGAATTCACGGCACGGCGACGGTGACATGGCCAAGATGGACTTCCGCGATTACCAGGCCCTGGTCGAGGATACGCCCGTGCGAACATCCCTGGTCGAGTTGCGCGATGCGCGTCGCCGGCTCGTCGCGGCCTGTCTCTACGACCGCCTGGCCGACGGACTTTCCGCTATCTACAGCTTTTTCGATCCCGAGCTTTACCGTCACAGCCTGGGGACATACATGATTTTGTGGCTTATCGAACAGGCGCGCGCCCGTGCTCTCCCCCATGCCTATCTCGGCTACTGGATCGCCGAGAGCCCGAAGATGTCCTACAAAGCCGCCTTTCGGCCGCTGGAGGCATATTCGCCCGAGGGATGGCGCGTGCTCGGCGAAGACGAACTCGCCGCCGCCAAACCGTAAAACGATCCGGCGATCTGGATTTCAGGCGCGGCGCCTGCCGATAAGCTTCCAACAGGCCGGCAAGAGAGCCGCCGCAAGGGCGATCTTAAGCGCGTCGCCGAGGAGAAAGGGCGTCAGGCCCCAGGCGAGGATCGGCTTGTCCCAGCCGAAGAGCGTCCCCAGCCACAACAGCCCCGGCACGTAGATGAGCGCATTGCCGAGGAGCATGGCAAGCGCGGTACGCACGACACCGCGGTCCCAGCCTTGTTCAGCAAGCCAGCCGCAGACCCCGGCGGCAAGTACGAATCCGAGCAGGTATCCGCCGGTGCCGCCCATCATGTAGGCAATCCCGATACCCTTCTCCGGCGTGCCGGCAAAAACCGGCAGCCCAAACGCTCCCTCGGCAAGGTAAAGGAGCACCGTAGCAACGCCCAGACGCCACCCATAGGCCATGCCGAGGGCAAGCACCACCAGGGTTTGCATGGTGATCGGCACGGGATAGAACGGCACCTGGATCTTGGCCGAAATCGTCAGCACCAAGGTGCCGGCAAGGGCCAGGATAGCCGGGCGTAGGAGCCGGGATTTCCCGGCCGCCGGCCACAGGACGGCTGAAAGGGTCGGTTGGGAGGCTATGGGCAGGTTCATGATGGGGGTCCTAATTTAGCGTCCAAAATTCAAGTGAATCGGTTGGCGCGGGTAAATCCCTTGGGCGGCAGACGGCCCGCTTGGGCGCGCCGGCCGAACCAGGACTCGATCTCCATTTCCGTCCGCGGGCGCCCGCCGTTGCGCCAGCTAAGCCCTTCTTTGCGTTTGAAGGTCTTGACGTCGGCGAGGCCGCCCTTGGCATAGCGTTGCAGCACGACTCCTCGTCCCCGGTTCATTGCCGGCAATTCGTCGAGCTTGAATAGCAAAAGTCGGCGCGACTTGCCAAGGACGGCAACCGTGTCGTCATCGGCGCCGACGACGGCGCAGGCCGCGGCCTCCTCGCCGGCGGCAAGGTTAAGAACCTGCTTTCCGTTGCGGGTTTGGGCGAGGACCCCATCCTCGGCGACCAGGAATCCCCGCCCGCTTTCGGAGGCAACCAGCAGACGGCGCCCGGGCTGATGGAGCAAGAGGGCGACGGCTTCGTGTCCATTGCCAAGTTCGATCATCAGGCTCAGCGGCTCGCCGTGGCCGCGCCCGCCGGGCAGCTTGTCGCAGCCGATTGTGTAGAAGCGGCCGTTGGTGGCGAAAACGACCAGTTTATCGGTGGTCTGGGCATGAAGCGCGAAGCGGCCCCGGTCGCCCTCCTTGTAGCGCATGTCGGCCAGGTCGGCGACGTGTCCCTTGACGGCGCGGATCCAGCCCTTTTCGGAGCAGAGGACGGTGACCGGTTCGCGCTCGATCATGGCGTCGAGGGGCACCACGATCGCCGACGGCGGCTTTGCGATCGTGGTCCGCCGCCGGCCGAGACCGGTTTTGGCGCCGAAGCGCTTCTTGATGTCGGCGATTTCGGCGCCAACCCTGCGCCAACGCATCTTTTCGTCCTTGAGGAGCGTTCCCAGCTCGGCGCGTTCGGCCGTCAACGCCGCGTTTTCGCGCTTGATTTCTTCTTCTTCCAGGCGGCGCAGTTGGCGCAGCCGCATGTTGAGGATGGCTTCGGCCTGTGCCTCGTTGAGCTTGAAGGCTCGCATGAGTTTGGGCTTCGGTTTGTCGGAATCGCGGATGATGCGGATAACCTCATCCAGATTCACATAGGCCGCCAACAATCCGACCAACACTTCAAGGCGCTGCTCGATACGCGCTAGCCGGTAGCGCGTGCGCCGCACCAGAACCTGGTGGCGGTGATCGAGAAAGGCGGTTAGGCACTGGCGTAAGTTCATCACGCCGGGCGTGTTCGTGGCGTCGAGCACGTTCATGTTGAGGCCGATGCGGATTTCAAGATCGGTGTGGCGGAACAGTTGCTCCATCAACATCTCGGGCTCGACGGTGCGCGTTCGGGGTTCCAGCACAATGCGCACGTCGGCCGCCGATTCGTCGCGGATGTCGGCCAGCAACGGTAGCTTGCGCTGGGCCAGAAGTTCCGCCGCCTTCTCGATCAGACGCGATTTCTGGACATGATAGGGAATTTCTCCGACCACGATCTGGTATTGGCCGTGGCCCAGCTTCTCGACCTTCCACCGGGCGCGAAGGCGGAAACCGCCGCGGCCCGTCTTGTAGGCCTCAAGGATGGCCGGCCGCGCCTCGACCAAGACGCCGCCGGTGGGAAAATCGGGTCCGGGAATCAGGTCGACCAGTTTGTCGAACGTTGCCCGAGGGTGTTTGATCAGATGCGCCAGCGCATCGCACAATTCGCCCACGTTATGGGGCGGGATGCTGGTCGCCATGCCGACGGCGATGCCGACGGCTCCGTTGGCCAGCAGGTTGGGAAAACGGGCCGGCAAAAGCTGGGGCTCGGACTCCTCGCCGTCGTAGGTGACACGAAAGTCCACCGCGTCCTCGTCGATGCCGTCCAGCAAGGCCTGGGCGACGTCGGTCAGACGGGCTTCGGTATAGCGCATGGCCGCCGCCCCGTCGCCGTCCACGTTGCCGAAATTGCCCTGTCCCTCGACCAGGGGATAGCGCGCCGCGAACTCCTGCGCCAGGCGCACCAGCGCGTCATAGACTGCGGAATCGCCGTGCGGGTGGTACTTGCCGATGACGTCACCGACGACGCGGGCGCATTTTTTGAAACCGGCCTTGGGATCAAGCTTCAACTGGCGCATGGCATAAAGAAGACGCCGATGAACCGGTTTCAGGCCGTCGCGCACGTCGGGTAATGAGCGCGACATGATGGTCGACAGCGCATAAGAAAGGTAACGCTCGCCAAGAGCATCGGCCAGGGAAGTCTGGCGAATTTCACCAACCGTCGTGGTCTTGCTCATCGCAGTCCTAGGGTCAGACACTTGTTCTTAATACCAGATATAGTAGCCATTCCGCGGATATCCGGTCAATCGTCCACATTTGCCGCCACACGGTCCGCCAAGCGAAGGCGGGCCGCCGGCAGCCGGCGGCCGGCGGCGGCCAGAACGTGGCGTTCGAGGAAATGGGCGCTCAGGGTCAGACCATCGACGATATCGCGGGGTGTGGCGGCGACGGCCGCCCCGGTCAGGAACGGTGGCAAAACCAACAGGCGGTCCCGGTAGGGTTCGCCGGCCGAGAGAGACACGGCCCGCCCTGTTCGGGGCGACACGAATGCCAGCGTATCCGTGCGCCCGGTGGCGGCGCAACTTTCTAGATCGAGACCGAATCCCAACTCGCGCAACAGGTCCATCTCCCACGTCACGTAGAGGGGGGGCCAGTCATCGCCCGAAAGCGCCTTGATCAGATGGACGAGACCATCGTGGATTACCGCATGGGGCTCGCGCTCGGGCAATGCCCAGTCGGCCAGGGCGCAGGCGGCGCTGAGTCCCGCCAAACGCAAGGGATCACCAAGAAGCGGAGCGACCAGGGCCTCGGTCAATTCGCAGGTCAAGGTGCCCAGGTGTTCGGACAGGCGCGCCCGCCAGCGCGCCGCCACCCGATTTCCCGGTTGCAGGACGCCTCGCTGGCGCCGTCCGGCGCCGCCGCGCACCAGACCGGCGTGGCGACCGTGGGCCGGGGTCAACAGGGTAACGATGGCCGCCGACTCGCCATGGCGCCGTGCCGATAGCACGATTCCCTCGTCGTTCCATTCCATGACCCGAGTGTAACCGAGAACGCCCTCATAACCCTAGGAACCGCATTTTCCGTGGTCAGCCTGGCGGATTTGAGTTAGTTTTCTTTCGCTCCCCGGGCAGGCGCAATTCCCATAGTCAAGAACTGGTCGAGACCATGCATCTTTCCCGATACCCCCGCGTCCGTTTCTGCCACGGCCCCACCCCCTTGGAGCCCATGGACAACCTGACCCGGCTTCTGGACGGTCCCCGCCTGCTCGTCAAACGCGACGACTGTACCGGCCTGGCCACCGGCGGCAACAAGACGCGCAAATTGGAATTCCTTATGGGAGAGGCCCTGGAACAGGGCGCCGACACGGTCATCACTCAGGGCGCCGTGCAGTCCAACCATGCCCGTCAGACGGCGGCGGCGGCGACCAAATTGGGTCTCAAGTGCGAGATCATCCTGGAACGCCGGGTCGAGGAACCCGGTCCCCAGTACGACAGCGGCGGCAACGTCTTTCTCGATCATCTCTTGGGCGCCAAAATCCGCCACGTGCCCGGCGGCACCGACATGACGGCGGCCCTCGACGACGTTGCCAAGGAAGTGAGCGGCCGGGGCGGCAAGCCATACATCGTTCCGGGCGGCGGCTCCAACCCGGTGGGAGCGCTGGGCTACGTCAATTGCGCCATGGAACTTTTGCAGCAAGCCAACGACATGGCGATCGGAATCGACACCGTGGTCCACGGAACGGGAAGTGGCGGCACCCAGGCCGGCCTCGTCGCCGGCCTTGAGGGCACCAACAGCGGCATCGACGTCTACGGCATCAGCGTGCGCCAGCCCAAGGTAAAACAAGAAGAAGCGGTCCACGACCTGACCTTGGCCACCGCCGAGTATGTCGGCATCAAGGGCGCTATCGCGCGCGACCGCATCATGGCGAACAGCGATTACGTGGGCGGCGGCTATGGCGTGCCGACGCCGGGCATGATCGAGGCGGTGACACTGACGGCGCGCCACGAAGCCATCCTTCTTGACCCCGTCTATTCGGGCAAGGGCATGGCCGGCCTCATCGATCTTTGCCGCAAGGGGTATTTCAAGAAGGACCAAACGGTGGTTTTCTTGCACACCGGTGGTTCGGCGGCGCTGTTCGCCTATCAGGAGCTTTTCACGGAGCAATGAACAAAGCGGTGTCGCCGAGACACGATTTGAAGGACCGGGTGATCGGGTTGCTTGGCGGCATGGGGCCGTTGGCCACCGCCGACTTCGTGGGCGTGATCGTTTTGGCGACATCGTCCGGGGGCGGCGCCGGCCACTTGCCGGTGGCGCGATCCCCTAGGTCGCGGACTCCCGACCGCATCGCCCCATCGTCAAAGGCGGGCGCCGGGCCGTCCCCAGCACGCCTTTCTCATTGTCGGCATTGAAGAAAACTACGACTTAGACGCCGTCGAAGGACTTTTCTTCACGTTCAACCAAGGAGGCAACGTCATGGCCGAGACCTATCGCCTGATTAGTTCACTGACCTGTCCCTGGGTCCAGCGCGCCGCGATCGTTTTGCGGGCCAAGGACATCGAATTCGAGGTCACCCACATCGACCTCCAGGACAAACCCGATTGGTTCCTGGAAATCTCGCCCCACGGCAAGGTGCCGGTCTTGGTGGTCGACGATCAGCCCTTGTTCGAATCGAACGCAATCGCGGAGTTCCTGGACGAAGTGGCGGAACCGAGGCTGCATCCGGGTGACCCGATCAAACGGGCGCGCAACCGGGCGTGGACCGATTTCGTCCCCACCTTCGCACCCGGTCTCAGCGGCATCTACTACACCAAGACCGAAGAAGCCATGAACGGAGGCCTGAAGGCGGCGCCGGCGACGGTGGTCAAACTGGAAAAGGCGATCGCCGAGGAGCGCGGCAACGACGGCCCCTATTTCAACGGCGCCGCGTTCTCCATGGTCGATGCCGCCTACGCACCCTTCCTGCAACGCTTCGCTCTTGTCGAGTGAGGTGGCCTCACCTGTTTGGACAGTTTTGCGGGTCTGCTAAGAGAGAGTCCCGGGCTGCCTTCCGTCCTTGAC